>JBAPOI010000424.1:0-5229 GCA_049279555.1 Candidatus Sulfotelmatobacter sp. | reverse complement strand
CTCGAAAGTAGTAGTAATCGGCAATAACAAGAACGGCTTGCCGCTGATTCTGGGCCAGTAGTTGCATCACGTACGAATGTTTCGACATCGAACGTGCGACAATAAATGTTGCGACAAACAGAAAGTTTTGTCATTCCGACCGGAGCCGGAGCGCAAGCGACGGCGCAGTGGAGGAACCTGCTTTTCCATCCCTGTAGCGAAAACGCTGCCCTCTGTGTTAAAGATTTCCCTGCTAAGTCGGAATTGTCATCCTGAGCGTAGCCGTTTTTCAGGCGAAGCGAAGGACCTCCAGCTTAACCGGCATAGAGCGTCAGCCAAACCGTACCACCGATTTTCGTAACCTAGCGAAAAGCAAGAATGCCCAAACCCCGCGACCAGCAAACCGAAGCCCGCCGCCACATGGTCGACTCCCAACTCATCTCCCGCGGCATCTCCGCCCCGCGCGTCCTCGATGCCATGCTGCGTGTTCCCCGCCACGAATTCGTCGCCGCAAGCAATCGCGCCCAAGCCTACGAAGATCATCCTCTTTCCATCGGCGACGGCCAGACCATCTCTCAACCTTATGTCGTCGCCTTGATGCTCGAATCGCTCGAACTCACCCCAACCGACACCGTCCTCGAAGTCGGCACGGGCTCCGGATACGCGACCGCGCTTCTCGCCGAACTCGCCGCGAATGTCTTCTCCATCGAACGCCACGCCAGCCTCGCCGAAAACGCCCGCGCCGTTCTCGCCGCACTCGGCTACACCAACGTCCGCGTGTTCACCGGCGACGGCACGCTCGGTCTTCCTGACCACGCTCCCTTCGACGCCATACTCGTCTCCGCCGCATCATTCGGCGTTCCTCCCGCCCTGCTCTCCCAACTCCGCGAAGCCGGACGCCTCATCATCCCCGTCGGCCCTCCCGACTCCCAACAGCTTCACCTAATCCGCATCATCAATGGCGAGCCAGTAGTCTCCGTAGTGGGCTCGGTCCGCTTCGTTCCTCTAATCTCCGCTTCCGAATAGGAAGAAAAACATGTGGGGACAGCCGCCCCCAGCTGTCCGTCGAGCGCAGCTCGACAACTGCTGTGCGCCTAACCACTAACCTGTCCCAATGTTCTACAATCCCCTCAGTGCCTATCCTCCACAACCTCCGCGTCACCCTCGAAATGGTCAAGTGGGAGCACTCCATCTTCGCTCTCCCGTTCGCCCTCTGCGGAGCCATGCTCGCCGCCTCTGGCCTTCCCACCGCCCATCAACTTCTCTGGATCGTCATCGCCATGGTTTCTGCCCGCTCCGCCGCCATGGCCTTCAACCGCCTGGCCGACGCTACCATTGACGCCGCCAACCCCCGCACCAGCACCCGCGCATTGCCCGCTGGCCATCTTTCCTCGGCCTTCGTCACCACCTTCGTCATCATTTCTTGCGCCATCTTCATCCTCGCCGCGTCCCAACTGAATCGCCTCACTCTGTGGCTTTCCCCGGTTGCGCTCGCGGTTCTCCTTCTTTACTCCTACACCAAACGCTTCACTCGCTGGTCGCATCTCGTTCTCGGATTTGCCCTCGGCATCGCTCCCGCCGCCGCATGGATCGCCGTTCGCGGCTCACTCGACCCTCGCATCCTTCTTCTCACCGCCGCCGTCACTTTCTGGGTCGCAGGCTTCGACGTCCTCTACGCCTGCCAGGATTTCGACTTCGACCGCGACGCCGGCCTCCATTCCATCCCGCGCTACGTCGGCATCCCCAGCGCCCTCTGGATCGCCCGCGGCTTTCACCTGATCATGCTGCTTCTGCTCATCGCCATGATCCCGGCCTTCGCCCTCGGCAAACTCGCCAGCGCCGGATTACTTGCTGTCCTTCTTCTTCTTCTCTATGAACACTCCCTCGTCAAGCCCAACGATCTCTCTCGCCTCAACGCCGCTTTCTTCACCATGAACGGCGTAATCTCCGTAGTCTTCGCCGCCTTCCTCGCCGCCGACCTCCTCCTAAAAAAATGACCGCAAAAAAAATAAAGAATTTATGGACACAAAGATGAACCATGAGAAAGAGATGAACCATGTAGAGACAGCCGCCCTCGGCTGTCTGCCTCGCGAAGCGAGGCGCCTGCTCCACAGCTGTATCGGGTTATCTAGGAGCCTGCGGAAAAAGTCTGTATCAGTCAAGTTCGGGAAGGGCACGAGTTCCACTCGTGCCGTTAAGCGGTTCACAATGAGCCTGCGCTTCAGCGCCTGAGGTAAGCCTTTGCGGGCTGCGCGACCTTTTCCGCAGCGTCCTAGGGAAGCCGGCCGCTTCATCCGGCCACTCCCTCCGGTGTAAGCTAACCTCCGCATCACCCGCGCGTCCAAAATCTAAAAGGAACTAAATGAAAACATCCCTAACCCTGACTCTCGCACTCCTCTCCTTCGCAGCGATCCTAACCCAAGCCCAAACCACAACTCCTCCCAAACTTTTCCCAGGCCTCGACCCTCGCTTCATCGACACCACCGCCGACCCCTGTGTCGATTTCTTCCAATACGCCTGCGGTAATTTCACCAAGCTCTATCCCATCCCCAAAGATCGCTCCTCCTACGGAATCGGCACCAGCGTCGGCGAATACACCGAGTATGTCCTCCACACCATGCTTGAAACCGCAGCCGCCGGCGGCGCCAGTCGTACTCCCAACCAGCAAAAGATCGGAGACTTCTACGCCTCCTGCACCGACGCCGCAGCCATCAATCAGCAGGGCCTCAAGCCTCTCGAACCTGAGTTCGCCCGCATCGCCGCCTTGCGCAGCAAAGACGAACTCCCCGAACTGCTCGCCCACTATCAGTTGATCAACGTCTCTGCATTTCTCAACTTCGGCGAACAGCAGGAGTTCAAAGACGCCCGCAAGCAGATTGCCGTGCTCGATCAAGGTGGCCTCGGATTGCCCGAGCGCGATTTCTATTTCCGCACCGGAGACGCCGCCGAAAAAACCCGCTCTCAATACGTGCAGCACATCGCCAACATTCTCAAACTCATGGGCGAGCCTGAGTCGAAAGCTGCGGCCGACGCCCAACAGATCATGCAACTGGAAACCGCTCTGGCCAAGCTTTCCATGGACATCACCTCGCAACGTGATCCCCACAACGTCTACCATCCCATGTCCGTATCGCAGCTCGCTACGCTCGCTCCCGCGATCAACTGGGACCGTTTTCTCAAGGCCACCGGCGCTCCACCGATTTCCGACTTGAATGTCGCCAATCCCGATTTTTTCAAGGGACTGAACACACTGCTCGCTTCCACCGATCTCGAATTAATCAAAACTTATCTGCGCTGGCAGTTGATTCACTCCACCGACGGCCTGGTTCTGCCTCAAGCCTTCGACGATGAGAAATTCGACTTCTCTCGCCGCAAGCTCGCCGGTCAACCCGAACAGCGTGCCCGCTGGAAACGTTGCGTGCGTGCCACCGATAACGCTTTGGGGCAGGCCCTCGGCCAGGTCTATGTCAACCAGGAGTTTCCTCCCTCCAGCAAGCAAGCCACCGTTCAGATGGTGCACGACATCGAGGCGGCCATGGATCAGGATCTCGACACCCTCGAGTGGATGACCCCGGCCACCAAGGTTCGCGCCAAAGAAAAGCTCCACGCCGTCGCCGACAAAATCGGCTATCCCGAAAAGTGGCGTGATTACTCCAGCCTGTCCATCATCCGCGGCGACGCCTTCGGCAACAACCAGCGCGCCATAGAGTTTGAAGGCCGCCGTCAGTTGGCAAAAATTGGACAGCCCGTCAATCGCAACGAGTGGGATATGAGTCCGCCCACCGTCAATGCCTACTACAACCCCAGCATGAACGACATCAATTTCCCCGCCGGCATTCTGCAGTCTCCCTTGTATGACCCTAAGGCAACCGACGCCGAAAACTATGGCCACATCGGCGCCGTCGTCGGTCATGAACTCACCCACGGCTTCGACGACCAAGGCCGCCAGTTCGACGCCAATGGCAATCTTTCCGATTGGTGGACCGCCGAAGATGCCACGAAGTTTAAGGAGAAAGCCGACTGCGAGGTGAAAGAGTACGGAAATTTCGCCGTAGCCGATGACGCCAAGGTAAACGGCAAGCTAACTCTGGGAGAAAATACCGCCGACAACGGCGGCATCCGGCTCGCTTACATTGCCTTTCTGGCCGATGCCAAACGCAAAGTGATTGACCTCGCCCAACCGCAGCAAAGCTACACTCCCATCCAGCAATTCTTTTTGGGCTACGGACAAAGCTGGTGCGGTAGCACTCGTCCCGAGCAGCTCCGCTTGCAGGTGCAGACCGATCCTCATTCGCCCCGGCAATTCCGCGTCGACGGTGTCGTGCAGAACATGCTCGAGTTCGGTCAGGCCTTCGGCTGCAAGCCCGGCCAGCCCATGATGCCCGTCAACGCCTGCCGCGTTTGGTAGCAAAAACAAACGGGCGTCTCTTACCCCCTGCGGTAAGAACGCCCGTTTCCCCATTCCCTCGCGGTTGTCGGAGGGCCTGAAGAGCAGACTGCAGCGGCCCTGCGGGGATTAGCATCCCCAGCCGGCCATCTCTGGTTCATAATGCCCAACCCCGCGAACCAACTTGTCAGCACTTTGTAAAAATTCTGCGTCAGCTCAGAAGTTTGTCATCCTGAGCGAAGTGAGTGGTTCGCGAAGCGAAGCACTCACGTAGCCGAAGGACCCCTACTACCTCTCGAGTTCCCAATGCTGCCTCAGGGAGTTCTCCCTGGATGCTTCGTCAGAGTCGTAAGAACGCCCTTCTGCGCTCCTACCACCGCAAGCAGTGCAGGGATCCTTCGACTTCATTTCTCTCGCGCGAAGCGCGAGACACTGGTGGAAGCGCGGCCCTCAATATCCGTCGAGCTTCATTCCGCAGAGAAAATCAAGACTAGGAAAACCAAGGCTGAAAGCAAAAATTGATGTCATCCCGAACTGGGCGGAACGCCCGGGTGAGGAACCCGCTTTCTCATCACCCATTACGACCGCCGCCTTTGAAGAGAAAAATCAAGAACTAGGAAAACAAGGCCGCTGGCTGCTCGCCCTAGGGGGATCCGCTGAAAACCTCATAAATTTGTCATCCTGAGCGAAGTGAGTGCTGCGCGAAGCGCAGCACTCACGCAGCCGAAGGACCCCTACTACCTCTCGAGTTCCCAATGCTGCCTCAGGGAGTTCTCCTTACTTCGTCAGCGTCGTAAGAACGCCCTTCTGCGCTCCCACCACCGCAAGCAGTGCAGGGATCCTTCGACTCCATTTGTCTCGCG
>JBAPOI010000423.1:0-1683 GCA_049279555.1 Candidatus Sulfotelmatobacter sp. | reverse complement strand
GGGCTAAGAAGTGCCCAGCGCTAAAGCGCATCTGATACGCGACGCTTTATCGGAGCGCTGAAGCGCTCCTCCCCCGAATAAATTCGGGGGCTGCCACCGTGATTCCGCGGCTCCGCCGCGATGAATGTGGAGTCTTTCCCGCCACAACTCCACGCGAGGTCAAATTAGGCACCTCCGAAAGGCGGGCGGGGCTTAAAGGCAAGACCCGCCCCTACAACGGCAGATGCTACGGCAAAAGCAAATTCAAAAGCGAAGGCGAAGAGCCTCACCTCTAGAGAGGCGAGTTACATTTTGATTACGCAGAGTAGCACTGCTACGTAGTGGCAGATGCTGCCGCCTATTACGAAGACGTGCCAGATGGTGTGGGCGTAGGGGATTTTTTTTGAGGCGTAGAAGAATACGCCGAAGCTGTAGAGGGCGCCGCCGGCTAGTAGCCAGGCTAGGCCGCTGTGGGGGACTGCGGCTATTAGCGGCTTGATCGCTATCAGGGCCAGCCAGCCCATGGCTAGATAGACTAGCGTGGAGAGAATTGGGGCGCGATCTATGAAGCAGCATTTGAAGGTGATGCCTGCTGCGGCTAGCGTCCAGACTATTCCTAGGAGGGTCCAGCCCCAGGGGCCGCGTAGATTTACTAGTAGGAATGGGGTGTAGGTGCCTGCGATCAGTAAATAAATTGCGGAGTGATCTAGGATTTTGAAAATGCGTTTTACGTTCGGGATCGGGATGCCGTGGTAGAGAGTGGAGGCGGCGTAGAGAGCTACGAGAGTGGTGCCGTAGACTGCGCAGCTTACGATTTGCCAGGCTGTGCCGCGGGTGGCTGCGAGGATTAGCAGCACTACGAAGCCGGCGATGCTTAGGGCTAGGCCTATGCCGTGGGTGATGCTGTTGAGGAGTTCTTCTGCCGTGATGCGATTTCGGGGCTTTTTCGGCATCGGGTTCGCTCACCTTTATTGTTTGCTTGTGTGGCGGGGATTGCAATGGGGTTGTGTTGGGCGGATTGGCGGGGCGGGCGGCGGGCCGAAAAACGGGGCCGAACGGCGGGAGGGCTAAAGCACCCTCCCCTACAACGGCTTGTCCGAATTGCGAATTATCGATGTCTAACTGTTTGTGAGGTTGCTGCGATGCTTAGAGGGCGGCGGGGATTAGCTTCGCGGATACGGCGGCCTGGGGAATATTTTTGCCGGATTGATGTGTCGGCGCTTTGGGGCGTGATTTTCGTTCTTTCCATCATGACCGTGGTGGTGCAGACGCCGGAACATGGTTATTTTCCCGACGTGCCGAAGAGCTTGCACGCTAGGCCGTTGCCGGACGCGATGCGGGACGATGCGATGCGAATCGCGCTGACGCGCGATGGGCGATACTTTTTCGGTGGCACGCAGATTACTCTGGGGCAAATGGCTGAACGCATTCGTGCCGCGGTGGCAGATGGAGCGGAGAAGCGAGTTTTTTTGACCGTGGACCAACGGTTGAAATTTCGGAACGTAAAAGGGGTGGCAGATGAGATTCGGAAGGGCGGAGTCGGGAGGGTTAGTTTTTTGACGCAGTAGAACGGGTGACGATCGGCTCTCAGCGAGATCGTCGGATGTGAGGGATTGGCGCAATCCGGGCTGGTTAGGCAACGAGACTGTAGTTCGTCTCGAGGACCGCTAACGATTGAGTTAATCTTTTCGGTATGGGGTTATC
>JBAPOI010000422.1:0-2459 GCA_049279555.1 Candidatus Sulfotelmatobacter sp. | reverse complement strand
CTTGCCGGAAGCGAAACCCTGCACCTCAATGATGTAACCGTGCTGTCCCTTTACCGTGTTGCCCATCTCGTCGAGGGCATCTTTGGCGCTCTTGCTCAGGACCGTCTGGCCGGGGCGGAAACGAATTTCAGTCTGGTTGGAAGCCTTGTACTGGTCGATGTTGCCCACCACTGTCTCGACAGTCTGGATTCGGGTTGTGGCCTGCTGAGCGCTCTGCTGCGCGACGGTGGCTTTGTTGCCGGCATCGATGGCATGCTGATCAGCCTCATTGGCTTTGTCCGAGGCCAGCTTAATGCCTGCCTGGGCGCGCGCGTCGGTATCCTTGATCGACTTGCTGTTGGCAGCGGTCAGATCGTCGAGTTCGTTCACTCGGTCACGGATGGGATCCGTCTGGCGCTTCACATAGTTCTTGCGAGCGAATGGATTCACGCGGCCCCAGAAGCCTTCACGGCTCGGTGGCTGCAGTGGCTGTTTGCCGGTAGCGGTGTCAGTTGACTGAGTCGTACTCGACTGAGTGGTAGCTGGTGCATTCGTGTCGGTCGACGAAGTAGACGAAGTTTGTGCTAAGGCCGGAAAAGCCAGCACTGCGGCTAACGGCAAGGCAACAAGAAAACGGCTGTTCATAGAAACTTCCTCCATGTTTGGGGGAGCGTTTGGGGCTCCACTCCAGCACGCCAAAACGGGCGTGTTGCGTGTTTTAAGTGCGTCCCCTAAAACGTACAAACTATGAAAAGCAAGCGGTGGGCCGCTTTGCCGGCGTGCGCTGACGCAACGCACCCCTTAAAATCAAAGCCAGACACCGCAAACAGCCTCGGCGTCCGCTCTTGATCTATACAGTTCAGATGCCAAAGCGACGTCCGAGGTTGAATCGCTAAGTTATTGATATCTAATGTATTTTACGCCCCTCTCGGCAGCGGGGGAAGTACATAGAAGTAGACGCAGGGTAATTTTGGCAAACCTGATATAAAAACTGCGTGGAGTTGGTCGAGACCTGCGGAGGACGAAAACTTGGCAATGATGAGTTCTGTAAATGGGTGCTTTCGAGGAGAAATGCAGTGCGCGGGAGTCTCGCGGCGCCTTTTGCAGCCCGTCTTCCTCCTGGTCTTGGCAGTATTGCTCTCGACGCTGGCAGCGACGGCCGCTGCCGAACAGGATGTACCCGTTGCGCCTCTCTCCATCGGACCTGTTTCCGAGGGACCTGCACCCGCGAAAGAAGCCCCCGCAGTGGCCTCAGGGCTCGTTCCGGCGGACCGCCTACAGCAATACTCGGATCTCGCGGTCTCCTGGATGCAGGAGTACTTGCGCATCGACACCACCAACCCTCCCGGCCACGAGATTCGCGCGGTAGCGTTTTACAAGAAGATTCTCGATCAGGAAGGAATCGAGAATCGCGTCTTCGAATACGCCCCGGGGCGCGGCGATCTCTGGGCCCGCTTGTCGCGAACTTCGGCGCAGGGCGAACGTCCGCTCATCCTGCTCAACCACATGGATGTCGTCACCAGCGATGCATCTCACTGGAAAGTTCCGCCATTCAGCGGAGAAATCAAAGACGGCTGGCTCTGGGGCCGTGGCGCGCAGGACATGAAGGATGAAGGTCTGGCGCAGCTCGTCGTGATGGTGATGCTGAAGCGCGAAAAGATTGAACTCGACCGTGACGTGGTTTTTCTGGCTGTGGCCGACGAAGAAGCTGAAGGCAGCGGCACCGACTGGTTCATCGCCTATCAGCGCGATTTGCTGGAGAACGCCGAGTTTCTCATCAACGAAGGCGGTGAGAATCTATTGGAGCATGGCAAGGTGAAATATGTTGGAGTGGACGTGGGCGAGAAGACCACCTACTGGCTGCGCGTAACCGCTCACGGCAGGCCGGGGCACGCGTCGCGCCCCAATCCAGATTCGGCGCCGAACCGGTTGGTGCACGCGCTTGATAAAATTCTGGCCTACCACACGCCGCTCCGAGTGCTGCCGGTAGTCGACGAGTTCCTGCGCACCATGGCGCCTTACGAACCTCCGGAACAAGCCCGCGAGTATCGCAACATTCGCAAAGCCATCGAAGACAAGAAATTTCAGCAGGAAGTCGAAAAAGATGAGGCGCTGAATTTTCTGCTGCGCGATACGATTTCGCTCACCATGATGGGCGGTTCGGAGCAGACCAACGTGATCCCGCCGGAAGCCTGGGCGAACCTTGACGTGCGCATTCTCCCCGGCGGCGATCCCAAGGCTTTGCTGGAGCAGCTCCGGCGCGTCGTCGACGATCCCAACGTCACAGTCGAACCGATGATCGCCGAGTTCCGGGAAGCCAACTACTCTCCCACAGACACAGCCTTGTACGACGTCATCCGCAAAGTATCGGAAAAGTATTTTCCCGGCACCCCGGTCGTGCCGCACATCACCAGCGGCTACACCGAAAATCAGCGTTACCGCCCGCTAGGCATCCAGGCCTACGGCTTCAATCCCTACAC
>JBAPOI010000421.1:0-6204 GCA_049279555.1 Candidatus Sulfotelmatobacter sp. | reverse complement strand
GTAAATATCAGGCCGGCCCGTATTGTTGAAGTCAGCCCAGATTGTGCCCAGCCCGTAATAGCCGTTCGGGTCATCCACTCCAGCGCTCTTCGACACATTCGTGAAGGTACCGTCGCCGTTATTGTGGAACAACGAGTCGCCGGCGCCTTTCAACCCACGGGGGCCGCATTGCACGTCGAGCCCACGGTACTTGCAAGTCGGACTGCTGCCGAAACGAGGCATATCGTCGAGATGAAAATCGACATAGTTGGCGACCACAAGATCGACAAAGCCGTCGCCGTCGTAGTCGCCGAAAGCGGCACCTGTGGACCACCGTCCATCCGAGACTCCCGCCTGCGCCGTCACGTCGGTGAAGGTGCCGTCCCCGTTATTGCGGTATAGAACATTGCCTCCAAGACAGGTAACGTAGATATCCGGCCAGCCGTCGTTGTTGTAATCGCCGACGGCCCCACCCATGGCGAAGCAGGGCGTGGCGACTCCCGCTTTGGTGGTTACATCGGTGAAGGTACCATCATGGTTGTTGTGGTAGAGCGCACCTAAGCTCTTCTCGCCTTTCAGCGCCATTTCGACGGTAGGTGAATTGGTGAAATAGATATCCAGCCAACCATCGCGATCATAGTCGAGCAGCAGAACGCCCCCGCCCATGGACTCGACGATGTATTTTTTCTCGGGAGCAGCGGTGTGGACGAAATGAATGCCAGCTCTCTTGGTGATGTCCTCCAGTTGCGGCACTGGGCGACCGCTGCATTTAATCTTCTTAACTCCAGGCGGTGGTGGCGGCGGCACGGGATGTCCGCCCTGGGCCCAACACCACAGGACGGTTTGCATCCCGGCGAGCAGAAGCCGGCTTGCCGGTTTCCAATTCCGCAAAAATCGGTTCTTCAATCGGGGCCCATTCCTTGCGCTTGCCGCTCGCGTTTGTCGGCTTTGATTTCCTTGTAGAGCGCGAGTTCGCGATCCGCGTCCTGGATTCGCGAATCCATGCGATAAGCGGCTTGCAACTGGTAATGCATATAGTCGGTGCGCGGACTCAGCCGGACCGCGGCTTCCAGATGCGAAATCGCCTCTTTAACCTTTTTTTCGTCCAAGAATATCTTGCCCAGTTGATACTGCGCATCCGCGTGTTCCGGATGGGCGGCCACTACTTCTGCAAAAAGCGGCATCGCTTGATCGCGCTTGGACTGCTGCAGGTACGCAAACCCGAGGTGGTATTTCGCATCCACATCGCCGGGCGACAGTGCCAGTTCCGCTTGAAATTCCGCGGCAGCGTCGGCCGGGCGATCCGCTCGTATATACGCCACTCCGGCATAGTAATGAGCCTTGGGCTGCGATGGGGCGGTTTCAAGAACTTTGTGATAGGTCGCCACGGCTCGCCGATGATTTCCCAGGTCTTCCCAGGATCGCCCCACTAACATCAACGTCTCCGTTGACAACGGCATTGTTTCCAGCTTGTCCAGGACTATGCCAGCTTGTTCCAAGTCCTGCTGCTTTACCAGAGAGTCGGCCCAGGCATAGCCGAGTCCGGGGTCGCGCAACGCGGCATCTCCGAAAGGGGAGATGGTCTGCGACGCTTCTTTATATTGCTCGGTCAGGTAATACGCCATACCCAGCATGGCCCGTGCCGCATCATCCTTCGGATCGGCGGATAGCACCTGGGACAGAGCCCGCACCCCTTCAGAGTATTTCGTCGCCTTCATCGCGGTCACGCCCAGATTGCGCATCAGGCCGGGAGATTCCGGTTCCCAGAGCTCGGCTTCCTGATAGTAGTCTAGGGCTAAATTGTATTGCCGACGGATCGCCTCCGATGTCGCCAAGTCGTTGAAGCTGGCTCCGAGCATTGCGCGCAGTCGCTTTTCCTCGACCAGTGCCGCACGCTTCTCCTCCTCGGTCAAATCGCTGCGGGAAAGAGCTGCTGCGTCTAACTCGGCGGCGGGGTCGTGACTGCCGGGATCTGGCGCTGTGCGATCCTCCGCGCTCTTCAGATCGGGAGTTTGGATGTAGGCCTCGTTGGTTCCGCCCGTGCCACCGGTGGGACCGTTCGTCACGCTCTCGGCTTGCACTCGCTCCTGCAGTTCGCGAGCCTTTTGCAGGTACACACGGGCTTCATCCTTCCGGTCTGACTGACTGAGAATGCGCCCGAGCGCAAAGTAGGCCTTGCGTATGAGGTAGTTCGATCGGGAATCATCGGAGCCATTCCGAGTAATCGCGTTGCGCAAGTAGATTTCTGCTTGCTTGGGGTCTCCCCGGTTATTGGCATTCAGGCCAAGATAGAGCCAGGGCTCAGACCAGTTGGGCTGGATTTCCGTTGCAGTCTTGAGATATCTGTCAGACTCCGCGAAATTCTTCTCGTTCGACTCCATCGCGCCGAGCAGATAATTGCTCAGAAAGTCGCGGGGATTCAGCTGCAGCTCCAACAGAAATTGCTCGCGAATCTTCGGCTTTGGCGCCCACTCTTCCTGCAGAAGGTAAACCAGTCCGAGCAGATAATGAGCGTGTGCTGTCTTGGGATCCAGCTGCAGCGCTGAATTCAACTCGCGCACGGCATCATCCAAATAGCCGCCGTCCCGGTAGGCCCGGGCCATCAAGACGTGCATGGCGCCACGATTTGCGGCTTCTTCGTCCATCTTCTGAAACACTCCTGCCGCTTTTTCCTTGTCGTTAACGGCGAGGAAGCAGATGCCCAGAGAGTAAGCAGCCTCAAGGTCGTCGCGAAGTGCGATCGAGCGCTGCAGCGAGTCAGCGGCCGGACCGTACTGCCCCTTCGACATGTAAACCATACCCTGTACCCGCCACGCCCGGGCATCATCCGCATCGGCAAGAATCGCGCTGCGCACTTCGGTGAGGGAGTCGTCCAGCTTCTTCGCACGCAGATCGGCGATCGCCAGATCCACGCGCGTAGAAGGATTGTTTTCGAAGTCCAACGATCGCTTATAGAGATCAATCGCCGGCGGGAAGGCATTTTCGACCAGCCTCAAATGGGCAACCTGGCGGAGGCCCAGCGCAATCAGTGCCCGGCTGGCCTGTGTAACCGCCTGCGGATCGCCGGAGTCTCGAGCCGCTTGCAAGGCTGCAACTCTCTTTTGCAGTTCCGCGAGGGCGGGAGACTCCGAATCATGCGTCTTCTGGATTGCCGCGCGCTTTCGAGTCGCAGCGCCAGTCTGGCATTTGGCGGGCTGTTCTGTGGCAGCAACTCCGAGGAGCAAGACCAAGAACGCGGCTCTGAGCGGATTCCTCAAACGCAACGCGCAGTACCGCGTCGAGGACCGCCACTGGGAAATGAAAAACACAGATCGGCTCGTGATCGCAAAAGTATGCGGCGGGACCTGACTTCGTCAAGTCCGCCGCGATGGTTATAACCGGCAATAAACCTTCGGCCCTAGAAGATGAACTTCAAGGCGTACTGGAGTTCTCGATTGCTATCGGGACGGATTGCCGTGGCCTGTCCAAACGTCGAAGAGAAAGTCCCGGTTGTTGAGGTCACGACGTTGTTGGAGGGGCTGCAAGCCGTGCTGCCGCACGAGACACCGGTTATGCCGCCTCCGTTAATGTTGCCGCTTTGGAACTGCGGATGGTTGAGCGCGTTGAAGGCGTCGAAGCGGAACTGAACGCTTAGCCGCTCACCCAACTTCCACGTTTTGTAGACCGACAGATCAAGGTTGACCTGCTTGGGCCCATGACAGTAGCCCTTCGGCGAGTCGCCCTCCGTTCCGATGGCGTAGCCGACCAGAGTGAAGGCTGCCGGGTTCCAGATCTGCTTGCCGCTTGAGCCTGAGTTGCAGGAAGCGCCAGTCGTCATGAAACGCCCTGCATTGATGTTGCCCGCTCCGTTGCCCGTGCCGTAGACGTCCGAGATGTTGTTGCTGATGATGCCCAGGCAGTTGGGGATTGTGGTGCCGTCCGGGGCGATGCAGTTATTCTGATCCTGAACGGTGGCGTTGTAAAAGTTGGTCAACGAGTTACCCGAAAGCGCCTGGAAGATCGTGGCAAACTCCCAGCCTCCCAGAGCTTGTTGCTCCATGGCATGATTGGAACCAGCGAACTTGGGGAGATAGTAAACCGCGCTCGCTACGAACATCTGTGGGCGGTTAATCGTCGAGTTGCCGCGGTCCACGTTGATGTTGTAGGCATCGGTCTGGGAATGTTGCCCAAATCCGCTGCCAGAGGAGTCGCCCTCGTCCACGTTGGAAATCGTGTGCGACCATGTGTAAGCAGCCTGCAGGATCGACCTATTGCCTAGGCGGCTGGTGACCTCCGCCTGAAGCGAATTGTAGTTGGACGCTCCGGCGTGACCAAACTCGTCGATTCCGCCGAAATTGGCTGCCGGTCTGCTCACGGCAGGACAACCGCCCGCTGCGCCCAGCAAGCCGCAGATTGCCGTGCCCTGAAACGCCGCCGCAAGGTGCTGGGACGGGAGAAATCCGTTCGCGTCACGGTCGCTGGTCAGGTGGATGCCCCGGTTGCCAACATAGCCAATTTCCACAGTTGTGTCTCTTACGAGTTGGCGTTGCACGGTAAGGTTCCATTGCCACGAGTTGGGGATGAAGGAATCCGCAGAGGTGGCTGCATTGGGAGAGGTATTGCCGCCGGCTGCAGGCACCGCAGCATCCAGGGTTCTGGTGGAACCAAAATTCACGCTGAAGGGTGCGTTTTGTCCCATCAGGTTCGTGACCCGGCTGACCCGCTCTTGCTGGAAGAACTGGCCAACGCCCAATCGAACGGCGGTCTTACCATCACCCCGTGGATCCCAACTGATCCCGAGACGCGGTGCGATGGCATGATTGTTGTTCGGCACCAAGGCCTTGTCCACACCGGGAGTTCCGTGGCTGAAACTCGTTCCCAGGAGCGCGTTCGAAGCGCCGCATGGATCCGTTCCGGGAACGATAACAAGGCCGTTACAGGCATCGCTGCCGGGAAGGGCCGGGTTGTAGTCGGCCAGACTCCACGAAGCAATATGGTTGTGCTGCTCGATCGGCTGCCGCAGGAACGACCAGCGGAAGCCATACTCCAGGGTCAGATTCTTCCGTACTTTCCAGTTATCCTGCACATAGAACTCAAACTGGTGCCAGATCGCAGTGGGGAACAGATTAGCGGAGTTCTCGCTAAATCCATACTGGCTGCCTTGGGTCAGAAGGTCGACCAGGGGATTGCCGGAATTTCCCGGCCCAGCGCCGTTGTTTCCGTTATTGAAGGTGAAGCTGGGTTCGTCGTGGCCGCCTTCGGAAGGCTCGTGCTTCTTGTTGTAGCCGATGAACGCTCCCACTTTGAGGGTGTGAGTGCCATGCACTTTCGCGAGGTCGTCACGGAAGTTGTAGAGATCGGAGGTATTGTTCCAGGGGGCAATCAACCAGATGGTTTGTCCGCCGCCATAGCTGCCAAATCCTCCCCAAGCCGCATCGGGAGGCATACCGCCTGCCTTTTTCGCCTCCGGGAAGGCGGGCGGGATGGCCGCCTCCAGCGCCTTCACGAAAGCAGCCGGGGTGTAGGTATTGCCCAGTGCGTCGGGCGTGGTGACGCCCGTACCGCCAAGGCTGGCGTAAATGCGATTGTTCGAGTAGGAAAGCTGAGCTTCGTTGGTCATCGTGCTGCTGAGTACTGTCACATCTCTGATCATCACGCTCTTGGATGGCTGGCTCCAGCTTCCTTCTACTGCTGGGAAGGGATCGTCCCCCCAATAGGCCTGCTCGCTCGGGGCCGGATTGCTCCAGTTTTCTTGCGTGTAACGGAAGGTAACTGTGTTTTTCCGGTTCAGATTGAAGTCAACGCGAGCGTTCTCCTGACGCCAGTTCAGTTTCGTGCCCAAGTTCGAAATCCAGTTGTTCCCCGAATTAGGAGATAGGTTGAGTGGAAAAACATTGGGCAGAGGCAGTTGATCTGACATCAGGACGCCGGCCGGATCAAGCGCCGTAGTGACGTGCATGATCGGAGTGCCAACCTCATTCGCCGACGTTCTTGAGCCTGGCACCGCGGGCAGCGTGGCATTGCATTGGTCGACAGGAATCACGGTGGGATCCGGGTTCGTCCAATTCGCCCAGGCGGCCGTGAAGTCACCTCCGAGTTCGGCCGGGGTGGGGACGCATGCAGAACGCACCGAGGCGTCTTTTTGCTTGTTCCACTCCTCACTGTAAAAAAAGAAGAGCTTATCTTTCTTGATCGGGCCGCCAATGGAAAATCCATAGTCGTTGCGCTGGAGAGGGTTTTTCGATC
>JBAPOI010000420.1:0-5938 GCA_049279555.1 Candidatus Sulfotelmatobacter sp. | reverse complement strand
TAGCTGTCGTGCCATCTCCCAAGCTACTAATCCTCCCATAGACCAGCCACCCAGGAGATAAGGGCCGACTGGCTGGACACCGCGAATTTCCCGGTTGTACAGAGTAGCCATTCGCTCGATGCTTATGCTCGACTCCGGGAAACAATCCTGGGGAGGCGACTGCAACCCGTAGAAAGGTTGCTCCAGGCCGAGTTCTTGCGAAAGCTCCGCATAGCCGATCACTTGTCCCCCCACGGCATGCACACAGAAAATGGGTGTGCGCGAACCTTGAGGTTGAATGCTTACTAAGACCGCCGACGACTGCGGTGGTTGCGACCGCTTCACCGACTCGACATGCGCGGCCATTCTGGCCGCCGTCGGGGCTGCAAATAGAGCGCCCAGCGGCATCTCTATGGCGAATGCCGATTTGATGCGCGAGACCACCTGCGCAATCAAGAGAGAATGTCCGCCCAGTTCGAAAAAGTTGTCGTGGACGCCAACGGAGCCGACCTTTAACACCTCGGCCCAGATATCACACAGAACCTCTTCCACCGGTGTGCGCTCTTCGGGAACGACACTTTGCGCCTCGCCTACGCTCTCTGGGATGAACCCTTCCAGCGCCTTGCGATCAATCTTCCCGTTGGACGTCAACGGCATCTTCTCCAGCATGACCCACGCCGAGGGCATCATATATTCTGGCAACCGTTGACTTAAAGATCCCCGCAATCCGCTCACACTAAGCTGCACACCTTCGTTGGCAACGACATAGGCAACCAATCGCTTCTCTTCCGGACTATCCTCCCGAGCTATAACTACCGCTTGTCCGACACCCTGGCATTCACTAACCTCTTTCTCTACCTCTGCAAGCTCGATCCGTACGCCGCGGATTTTCACCTGATGGTCCCGCCGTCCTACCAGCTCGAAATTACCGTCGCCAGTAGGCCGAGCCAAATCGCCAGTCTTATATACGAAATCTCCCGCATCATGGCTGAAGGGATTCTGCACAAACACCTCAGCCGTCAATGCTGGACGGTTATGGTAGCCCAATGACCGAAATGGAGTTCGAATGTAGAGCTCTCCCACTGTCCCTGCAGCGCACACTCCCCCCCCTTCGCCCACGGCTACGCCCTTGGCTCCGGCCATCGGTCTTCCCACTGGGACTACTCGCCTCAACTGGTCCGATTCGTTGACCATGTGAACAAATTTGGTCATAGTTGTTTCCGACGGACCGTAGAGGTTTACCAGACGCGGGCCGTGGCTTCCCACCGACTCGTGCCATTTCTTTACATCAGAAGGTAATATCGGTTCCCCGGAGAGCAACACATATCGGAGATCAGGCCACCCGCCATCGCCGTTGGAGTGATTGACGATTGCCCGAAATAAAGAAGGTACGGTGTGGACCACAGCGATGCGTTCCTCCCGGATCCACTTTCCCAGTTGTCTGCCATCGAGCAGCACTTCGTGGCTGGGAGGAATACACACCGTTCCGCCACTGCACAGCGGGGTAAAAATGTCACGCATGAATGCGTCAAACATGGGGGACATAAGCTGGCTCACGCGAGTCCCGGGCCCGATACCGAAGGTATTTATCTCCCACCGTATGAAGTGATCGATGGCTTTCAATCTTCCGGCGATCGCCTTGGGGTTTCCAGTAGACCCGGAAGTAAAAAAGATATAGCTCAGATCGTCGCCATGCGATTCTCCGCTCGATTCGCGGACTCCACGCAATCTGGGATCTCTTTCTGGATCTGGAGAAATGATTTCAATGGGATGTTCGATGGCAAGAGAATGGAACCGCTCTGCAACCTCCGGCTCAACGAGGGCCCACTCGGGAGTGCATTCGGCCAGCAAAGCTTCCAAGCGCTTGATAGGAATACTAGGCGATAGAGGCACAAAGGCAGCGCCTGCCTGCAAAATACCCAGCACACACTCAATAATGCATTTGCGGCTATCAGCGCATACAGCAACCAGATCGTTATTACTAACTCCCGCGCTCCGAAGCCTGGCTGCAATCGCGCTCGACCTCTGATCGAGTTGAGAATAAGTTAGGTCGCCATCAGAGCTATTAATAGCGATAAAGTCTGGATGCTGTTCGCTAATTTGGCGGAACATCTCATGCACAAATGGAAATGGCTCGTGACTCCTATAGGTTTCTAAGTCCAGCGTCGGTTCTTCTTGTTCCAGCGGCTGGTTCCAATCGTCCAGCAAACGCTGATATGCAGCTTGCGGCAACAGCAAGTAGGAACCGATGGCCTGCCCCGGATCGGCAGCGATGTTAGCCAAGAGAGTCTGGTACTGTTCCACCATCCTGATCATAGTTTCGACTTCAAACAGGTCCGTGTTGTACTGCAGTGAGCTGATCAGCATTCCGGATTCATCTTCTCCGAACTCCAGCCGCAGATCGAACTTCGAGGTCCCGTTATCCACAGGGTCAAAGGGTCGGAGCGTGGCGGCGCCCAGTCGCAAGTCGGATTGAGGCGCATTTTGCAGAACGATCATGACCTGGAAAAGTGGCGTCCTGCCCAGATCCCGTTCGGGCGATAGAACCTCAACCAGCTTCTCGAAGGGAACATCCTGGTGAGCGAAGGCTTCCAGCGTCACCTCTTTCGTCCTCTGGAGTAGCTCGGTAAAGCTGGGCGCGCCGGAAAGATCCACTCGAAGCACCAGCGTGTTGATAAAAAAGCCGATCAGTCTTTCCGTCTCACTGCTGCGACGTCCGGCAATCGGCGTTCCCACTGCTATGTCGTTTTGTCCGCTATACCGATACAGCAGGGTCTGCAATGCCGCTACCAGGACCATGAATAAGGTAGCGCCTTGTTCTTCCGCCAATTTCTTCAGTTCTCGCGTGAGATTCGCAGCTATCACAAAGTCATATGCTGCACCGTTTTGGCTCTGTACGGCTGGCCGAGGCCGGTCGGTGGGCAACATCAACATGCCGCTTTCCCCCAGTTGCTGCTTCCAATAGGCCAGTTGCTGCTCCAGCACCCCTCCTTCCAGCCACTCCCGCTGCCATACGCTGTAATCTGCATACTGGATAGGCAGTTCCGGCAAGGGTGAGGGCTGCCCCGCGCTGAAGGCACCATAGAGAACCGATACTTCTTCTACTAATATTCCAATCGACCAAGCGTCAGAAATAATGTGGTGCATGGTAAACAGAAGCACATGGTTCCGCTCCCCCAGCCGTAGCAGCTTTCCCCGGAACAGCGGCGCTTGTTGCAGATTGAATGGCTGTCGCGCCTCTTCCAACGCCAGCCGCATCGCTTCCGCTTCTCGTTCCTCTTCCTCGACTATACAGGTTAAGTCCAGTACCGGCAGGTGAACATTGACCTGGTCCTCGATGACCTGTTGCGGCTCGCCGCTTACCGCGACGAAGCGGGTGCGGAACGTTTCGTGCCGTCGTGCCACCTCTGCCAACGCCCTCTCCAGCACCTCCACCTTCAGCTCTCCCCCAATCCGCAACGCGCTGGGTATGTTGTACGTCGCTCTCCCCGGAGTCAGCTGGTCGATAAACCACAATCTCTGCTGGGCAAATGAAGCAGGGAACAAAAACACCTCCGAAGTCGCTGATTTCCGCGCATTAAGTGTCGACGAGGTCATGGCAGCCTCTCTATGAAAAACTTCTGGCGGGCTATCCATAAAATTTCATCCTCATCCAATCCGCTCCACGGGCAATAAAGCGGCCTTACGCGCCACCCGTTTGATGGCCGGCAGAAGACGCGATTGCGCACCGTCGACTCCAGCAGTTTGCAGCGCTTGATCGATTACTTCAGCCAACTGGGCGATGGTTGGCGCTTCGAACATTCGGCGTATCGGAATATCCACCTTGAAGCTTTCGCGCATGCGGGTAGCCACCCGCGCGGCCATGAGGGAATGCCCGCCAAGCTCGAAGAAGTTGTCGTGGCGGCCCACCTTCTCCAGCTGCAATACCTCGGCCCACACATCGGCCAGCTTGGTTTCCATCGCTCCTTGTGGCGCCTCGTAAGCATGGGCCGCGTAAGCCTCGGCCTCCGGCGCGGGCAGTGCCTTGCGGTCCAGCTTCCCGTTCGGCGTCAGCGGTAGCTTCTGCAACTCTACAAAAACCGTCGGAACCATGTAGTCGGGAAGAACGGCCGACAGGTGCGCACGCAACCGCTCCGCTCCCACACTCACTGCTTCCCCCTCGCCACTGCCGGAAGCGGTGTAGTACGCCACCAGCCGCTTCTCGCCGGCCGTATCCTCGCGCGCCAGCACCACCGCCTCGCGAACTGCAGGGTGTTCCGCCAGCCGGGCTTCGATCTCTCGCAATTCAATCCGGAATCCCCGGATCTTCACCTGAAAGTCGTTGCGGCCCAGAAACTCGATGTTGCCGTCGGGAAGCCAACGGCCAAGATCCCCCGTCCGGTACATCCGCGCCCCCGGTTCCTCCACGAACGGATCCGCCACAAACCGCTCCGCCGTCAGCTCCGGCCGCTTCAGATAGCCTCGCGCCACTCCCGCTCCGCCAATATACAGCTCTCCCGCAACCCCTACAGGCACCGGCTCGCCCCGAGCGTCAAGAATGTATACCTGCGTGTTCGAGATCGGCCGGCCAATATGCGGAGCAAATTGATCGCCTCGCCTCATCGCAACCCATGTAGAGTATGTAGTTGTCTCTGATGGCCCATAGAGGTTGCATACGGTATCCACATGGGTCGCTGCAAATATCCGTTCTGCCAAGGCACTCTTCAATGGTTCGCCCGCGAGGTTTATGGTACGAACTGTTTGAGCAACCCCATTGGCCTCGACAACTGCATGTATCGCCGAGGGAACGGTATTGATCAGGGTGACATTTACCTGGGTACGGGTCAGATCGAGTGCATTGAGAACAAGTCTGACTGTAGCTCCGACAGAAAGTGGTACGAAGCATTCGAAGACGGCTAGGTCGAAATTGAGCGAAGTGGAAAGCAGTGTGCGCTCAAGAACATCGCAGGCAAAGGAGAATTGGGCCCAAGAAATAAAGTTGACAGCATTTCGGTGTTCGATAGCGACACCTTTGGGAACGCCCGTTGAACCAGATGTATAGATGACATAGGCGAGGTGCTGCGGGGCTAGGCCTATCTCGAGAGATTTGGGGTTGTTCGCGGGCAGGCGATGCCATGCGGCTTCTGCATCTGCCAGGTCGAGAACGGGTAGAGCATCTCCCAGTTCCGGGAAGATCTTTTTGAGATGGGTTTGTGTAAGCAGCGCGGCCGGGTCTGAGTCCTCGAGCATGAAGCGGAGCCGTTCTACGGGATAAGCTGGGTCCAGCGGCACATAGGCTCCTCCCGCCTTAAGGATGGCCAGCAAACCCACGATCATCTCAAAGCCGCGCTCCACACAGATCGCCACCCGCGCATCCGGCTGCACCCCCAACTCCCGGAGATAGTGCGCCAGCCGGTTGGCTCGGGCATTCAGCTCCCCATAGCTCAGTTCCTCCTCTTCAAACACCACCGCCGTTGCCTGCGGACTCCTGCGCACCTGCTCCTCAAACAACTCATGCACACACTTGTCCCGCGGATACCCCCGTTCCGTCGCGTTCCACTCGTACAAAACCTGTTCCCGCTCCTCCTCGCTGAGCATGCGTAGACGATCAATGGGTTGGGCATCGTCGGCGAGCATCGCTTCCACTAACCGGACGAAGTATTCTCGATAGCGCTCAACGGTCGATCGTTCATACAAAGCTGTGGCGTACTCCAGCTCTCCCACAATCCTTTCGCCCATTTCCTGCAGAGAAAGCGTGAGATCGAACTTCGCCACCCGGTACGAAGCAGAAGGCAGCGGTTGCACTTCCAGCCCCGGCAACTCCAGCCTGGCTTCCGTCGCGTTCTGCCAGGAGAACATCACCTGAAACAGCGGACTGTGCGACAGGCTGCGCACCGGTTGGGCCAGCTCTACCACTTGCTCGAAGGGGATATCCTGATGCCGCTGTGCCGCCAGCGACTGCGCTTTGGTTTGCTCGAGT
>JBAPOI010000419.1:0-2912 GCA_049279555.1 Candidatus Sulfotelmatobacter sp. | reverse complement strand
GCTCTGGACCGCACGCAACCGGGGTTGCCGATCAAGAAGGGACGTTGCGGAACCATGACGCACGACTACAAACGCAACGGAACAACCACCTTATTCGCAGCTCTGGAGACATTACAGGGGAGGGTCGTCGGTGAATGCCATCAGCGACACCGGCATCAGGAGTTTTTGAAATTCTTGCGCCGCCTCGACATCGAGTTTCCCGGCCATGTTCCGCTGCACCTGGTCATGGACAACTACGGCACTCACAAGCACGAGAAAGTAACCGCATGGCTCAAGCGGAACCCACGGTTTGTGCCTCATTTCGTGCCGACCAGTTCCAGTTGGATGAATCTGGTCGAGCGTTGGTTTGGTCATCTCGACAATAAAGCGATTAAGCGCGGCGTCTTCCTCAGCGTCGCCGATCTCCAGGCATCCATCGGTGCCTTTCTCAATGTCTGGAATGAAAGCCCCCGGCCGTTCGTCTGGACCGCGACAGTCGAGTCCATTCAGGAAAAGCTCTCCCGCTGCCGCCGAACGCTGGAGCAGATCCAACCCAAGCTGCACGGCTCCGAAGCGCAGAAAAAAGAACAAAGTGCCTGTCTAGTTATTTCGAAGACACTACACTAGCAAGTTGACATCTGTTGAAGGGCGTGGTAGGCTCGCCAAACGATTGGCGACGAAGCAATCGTTTTAGGAGAAGAACATGAAACCATCTCTGGCGCTGCTCTCGTGCTTGTCTTGCTTGCTCCTGGCGTCACCATTATTTGCTGGCGTCACTCCGACCCCAACTCCGGAACCAGCCACCTTCGCGCTTGTTGGCGCTGCGGCGGGGGGTCTCTTGCTGGCTAAACACTTCCTCAAGAACAAGCGCCGCTAATGTCTGTAAAGGATCAACTGTGAAGGTCTTTCCTTCCGTTCTTGCGTGTTTGGCTGCACTAGGCCTATCAGCCGGCGTCGCTTTCGCCGGCCCTGCCGCGCCTTCCAACACCCCCGAACCGGCTACCTTCGCTTTGGTTGGTGGAGCGGCGGGTGCGCTGATTCTCGTGAATCAGATTCGAAAGAAACGCAACAAATAGCATCCGAAAGCGAGGCGTTTATGGTGTGGCTGCGAGGCTTGGCAGAAGGCCATCACCCCTGGGAGTGGTACCTCCTGGCCGGGGCGCTCCTGTTGTTCGGGTTTTGGGAGATCTTTGTCCCCAAACGGTCCGTCCGCAGTTCCTTGTCTTCTCGGATGGGTTCCCACGTAACGCTCTTCTTCCTGGCGGTTGGGCTGTCGTTTATTGTGCTCCCTCTGCCTGGCGTGGCATTTGCTCTCGCGATGCAGAAGAGCCCCTGGGGAATGGGGATTGCCGCCGTCCTTCCATGGCCTATCCGTTTTTTTGGCGGAATTCTAATACTTGACTTGGTTCGTTATGCTGCGCATTTCGCATTTCATGCCATAGCCCCACTGTGGCGTGTTCACGCCATTCATCACTCCGATGTTGACTTCGACATGACGACAGGCCTTCGTCACCATCCATTGGAGGTGCTGCTGATGGCCGGGGCGGAATTTGCGGCGATTGCTCTGTTTGCAATCCCCGCGTCAGCCGTCTTCGTTCTCTCGTGCATTGTTATCGCGCATGCACTCTTCTCGCATGCTAATGCCTCGCTGCCGCCCGCAGTGGAACGGATTTTGCGTCTTGTGATCGTCACACCGCAGTTTCATGAAGTGCATCACTCCATTGACTTGAGGGAGCAGAAAGCAAACCTGGGGAACGTTTTCCCGTGGTGGGACCGCCTGTTTGGAACAGCAATTGAAGAGTCTCGGCTTGGTTCGTCGCTTCGCTTCGGCCTGGACGAATCGCAGCGTTCACCGCACTTGAACGTGGTTCGCATTCTAGTCGATCCGTTCCTGGCTTCGCCCTCGCCGGTCATAACTTCTGGGGCACCTGTAGCGGCCCAAAGTAAGCGACTTATGTGATCTCCTGACAAGCCGCTCAGAGGTCACAGACGACGAGAGGGAACGTTGGATTGCCACCTTCCCTGCGGAGGGTCTGACTGCTCCGGGGGACACGCTGATGACTAACAAGACTCTCGCGCGGCGCTTGGAACGCCTGGAAGCGCGCTTGCTTCCAGCCACCGAAGAACGGATCCTCATCCTCAACTTCGTCTCGGCGGACGGCGAGGTTGTCGGCACTAAAGAGTTCAAACTGTCGACAGATCGACGACCGATCAAGAGAAATAGGCGCTGGTGGCGGATGAAAACAGGTCTTTGCACACCGCCGCCCCGCGGGTGGGAACATGAACGAACCAACGAGAGCGGCTGATGCGGTGGCCGTCGCGACGCAGTCGAGGCGATCTGTGGTAAGCTGTCTGGTGTTTCCGGGCCGAAGTAGAAATTCCGGGTTAAAGTTTTCGTAAGCTCTTAGGCGTTTGGTTCTCCGGGAACTCAAGTTGCCTCCTGGCCGTATTGGGGCAAACTGCTTTGGGTAGATCACAACCCATTCATTGGCAGCAAGCAGTACCAGCACGTAATTGAAAGAAGGCAACACATGCCGATCTCCGCCGCCTGGAAACTGTCTTCGTGCACCTTGTGCCTGAAGCGACGCGCCATCGTGTTAGTAGCGATTCTTACGGCGCTCCTCTGCGCGCTCGCTGCGAATGCAACTACCACCGCATATACATACAGTGGAAACGACTTCACGGAAGCTGGGTCGCCTTACACCACTAGCGACCGTGTTACGGGCTACTTCACCATTGCGACCCTTGGCGACAATCTTCCTTTCGCAACCATAACGCCCACATTTTTCAGTTTTTCGGACGGCGTTAACACGTTCGATACCTCGGACGGCATTGCCCAAACGTTCGAGGTCGCGACCAACTCCATGGGGCAAATAAACCAATGGATAATTGTGATCGAGTCTTCCTCTGATCCATTGGCAACAAGCATACAC
>JBAPOI010000418.1:0-1919 GCA_049279555.1 Candidatus Sulfotelmatobacter sp. | reverse complement strand
CTTCTTCACAAAATGCTCGTTCGCGACAACCACTGCCGCAGCCCCGTCCGTGATTCCCGAAGAATTTCCCGCAGTGATCGTGCCGGTTTTCGAAAACACCGGAGCCAGCTTGCCCAGCTTTTCCATGCTCGCGCCCGCGAAAGGATGTTCGTCGTGGCTGAAAATCGTCGTGCCTTTCTTGCCTTCAATCGTCACCGGAGCTAGCTCCGAATCGAACCGTCCCGCGGCAATCGCTCGCGCGGCGCGGGTTTGCGACACCAGCGCGAATTCATCCTGCTCTTCGCGCGAAATCTTGTAATGCTCGGCCAGCACCTCCGCGGTTTCCCCCATCACCATTTTCGCCATGGGACAAAAGAATCCGTCGCGATACATGCCATCGACCAACTCCTGATTGCCCAGCCGGTATCCCCAGCGCGCTTCAAGATAGTAGGGAAGCCGCGACATCGATTCCGTTCCCCCCGCCAGAATGCAGCTCGAATCCCCAACCGCAATCGCCTGGTAAGCCAGCGCGATCGACTTCAGTCCTGAGGCGCAAGCTTTGTTCACCGTGAACGCCGGAACTTCCTGCGGCACGCCGCTGCGGATCGAAATCTGCCGCGCCGGATTCGGTCCGCCCCCCGCCTGCCGCGCGTTGCCAAAGACGGTTTCTTCGACCTGCTCCGGCAGAATTCCCGCGCGCTCCATCGCAGCCTTAGCCGCCACCACGCCCATGTCAGCTGCGCTCAACGAAGCCAGCGACCCGCCGAACTTCCCAATCGGCGTGCGCACTGCGGAGAGAATGTAGACTGCCTGCAAAGTTGCCTCTAAAGCATTTGAGTCTAGCAGGGTGGGGAAGGATGCGGCGATGCAGGAAGGAATCTACCGCTCGTTCATTTCGTCTCGGGTGTAAGGTCCGGCCGAATGCACGTGCCGCAGACGGCGCATCAGCGCGAAAAACCTAGAAGAAGTTCCGCCGATCCGCAGCAACCGCTTACCGGACAGCGTCTTCGCTTTTTCGCTGGCGTCCGCGAATGTGGTCGCAGGTTCTTCGGGTTTCTTACTCACAAACCGATTCTATAACATGCAGGATATCGGAACATGTGCCTGACCGGCCCGGTCCATGTGGGAAGTCATATCTGGAATCCATCCTGTCTTGTGACGAACGAACTTGACCGAGCTACAACACGCCAATAAGGTCTGCGCAGGGCCCGTGGTGTAATTGGCAGCACATGAACCCGTCATGTTCCAAGGTGCGGGTTCGAATCCCGTCGGGTCCACCGCTTTCCCGGTTCTGGTAGGGAAAGTGGCGAGGAGGTCTCGGACGGGGGACCTCCTCAAAGTAACATTGACTTCGCCGCTGAACCTGACGATAATTATTTTGAACTTGACGGGTTCATGCCCCGGGCTGAATGTGGCTCGGGGTTTTGTTTTCCTACACTCGATCCCGTCGGTGCCACTGTCTTGAACACTGTGGCACGATCCAGCGGTCTGGCTAGCCGTTTGCGTTCTCTTTCAGCGTCCGATACGCCCAAATGACTGAGCGCCCCGCCTGAACCAAGACGTAAGGCCCAATGAGCACCAGCCACGTTATCACCTGATCGTTAGCTTTGTTGTCGAACAAAGCCAAATAAAACGTACCTAACCGAAGTTCATGGACGAGCGAGAGCATGATGATCGCCGGCAGTATGAAACCGCCGACGAACAAAGCACACAGGAATATCATCCACTCGCGGGCGAGCCGTCGCTTTAGGTTGGCATCCACTCCCGACGAGTTTACCGCGTCGAGCCAACTCTACGCGCTCCAAAATCCCCGCCGCAGCCCGCCCGCATTCAGGTGAGGCCTGCGAGTTTCCTTGGTGACGTTTCTCGGCTCAATGCGCCGTCTCGGGCGTAGAATTAAGATGACAACGAAAATGCCAATCGAAAAACACCCCATCTAA
>JBAPOI010000417.1:0-7270 GCA_049279555.1 Candidatus Sulfotelmatobacter sp. | reverse complement strand
TCATCATCCACGCCCGAAACTCTTCTTGCCGCCATCTTGCACTTTCAATAACTTAGCCAATTCTTTAGTGCCTTAATTTCGGCACGTGCCGACGTGTCAGCACTTAATCCGGCTTTCGTGATGCCCCAAGAAAGTTTCGGCCGGATATGTGCGCTATGGTACAAAGCCTCCGCACAAACGACGCTCATCATTCCACTTTTATTCACCACACCCACCGCAAGCTGAAATTCCCCGGGGCAAGTCGCTAAGGCTCAAATTTAATCAGGAGAAAATTCTCATGCCCACTTCGTCCGTTCACTCGGCGTCGCCCTATCTTTCGCAGACCTATTAACCCAGAACGCTTTGCCGGATACACACATTTCCAAGAAAGGAAAATGTCATGTCACTTCTCAAGAAACTGTCGATAAAACTCTTCACTCTCAGCCTACTCGCAGCCGCTTTCGGCTTTACCACCCTTCGCGCCCAAACCGTGGCCTACGTGGCCAACAACATCGACGGGACGGTCGAGGCTATCAACACCAGCACCGACGCAGTAATCGCCACCATCAGCGGGTTCAGCCACCCTTCCGACCTCGCACTGTCGCCCAACGGGGCGCTGCTCTACGTTTACACCGCCAGCTCCGAGATCTCTGTGGTGAACACTGCGACCAACACCATTGCAGCCAGCATCAGCTTCCCGCTTGGGGCTTCCTCCGAAGGCGCCGGGAACGCAATTGCCTTTAGCCCGAACGGCCAATTTGCCTACGTAGCCAACTCCATAGGAAACCTGACGGTCATCAATACGCAGACCAACACCGTTGCGCAAACCGTATCTTTGCCCTCGGGTTTTGGCCCGCTTGCTGTTGCCGCCTCCACGGATGGCAACAGCATCTACGTGGGATCAGGCAATGGAGATGGAATTCTGGTGATAAACGCGAACACCTTTGCCACCGTCACCACCATCGCCAGCGGACATCTCATCAATAACCTGGCCCTCAGCCCGGACGGGAGCACGCTCTATGGCTCTGACAGTTCCGGCCTCATTGGCGGGACCAGTGGCGTCCTAGTGGTGAACACGGCAACCAACGCGGTGGTGACGACCGTCCCTCTGTCTTTCAGTTCTTCGAGCCCTTCGTTTGTGTTCGGACTCGCAGTAACTCCCGATGGCCTCAATGTTTATGTAGAAAATGACTTCTTTGTAGCCGGCAACAGCACAGTGAGCGTAATCAGTACCGCCAACGACTCGATTACTACCACGATCCCGGCGAACGGCCTCAACTTGACCAACCTCGCGATTACGCCCGATGACAGCACGGTCCTGGCTCTCAACGGATTTCAACCTAGCAGTTCCGTGGCCGTAATTCCGACTGCCAGCAATACGATCACGAACTCGATCACGGTTGGCCGTTTTGCGGACGGTCTTTCCGTCGGCAACCTCTGCAACGGCGTTTCCGGTGGGAGCTTTAACAGTAACGTGACCGTGTCAGCGGGCCAGAACTTCTGCATAGCCAACGCAGTGGTGACCGGCAACGTGACGCAGAATGGCGGCAATCTGACGGTGACCAACTCTCAGATTAGCGGCAACATACAGATCAACGGTGGAGGCACGTTCACCATCAATCCGGGAACGTCTATCGGCGGCGACCTACAAGTTCAAAACCTTCCCGCCGGCTCGGCGCAGAACCAGATTTGCGGGACCAGTGTGCACGGCAATCTGCAGTTCCAGAATAACAGGACTGCGGTTCTGATCGGATCCGATCCGCCGCAGTCGTCTTGCCCCGGCAATACCGTGGGCAACGATCTCCAGGTACAGAACAATGCTGCGGCGACCAGCATTGTCGGCAATACGGTCACCGGCAACCTGACCGACCAAAACAACACCGGGCCGACTCAGGTCTTCAACAACGTGGTCGGCAACAACCTGCAGTGCCAGAACAACACGTCCATCACGGGAGGAGGAAACACGGCCGGCTCGAAGCAAGGCCAGTGCGCAACTTTCTAGGGCCAGCCAAACCACCTGGTACGAGTGCTCACCCTTGCGTTTTCGCAAGGGTGGGCAACTGATTCTTTGACGGGTCGCCTTCGTCGAAATCGCTCCGCCGCAACCAGACTAGAAATCGCATGCAGTCAGAAAATGTCTTGGAAGAAGCACACGTTCTTGTCCAAAGAAGGAGTTTTATGCGTAAAAGCACAGCGGTGATCGCGTGTCTCGCAGTGGTATCGGTTCTAGCCAGCCGGGCCCCGGCCCAGACCATCGTCTCCACTTTCGCCGGCAATGCCCAGCATACGGCGAACTACAGTACCGCCGCGCAACAAATGGATGCCATCCACTGGTCTACAAGCATCGATCTGAACAACTCGGGAGCATTCGCCCACTACGGCGCCCCATTGCTCACCCCCGCCAACACCATCTTCGTTCCGGTGAAGACGGCCAGCAACGGCTTCCAGGTCAACGTCTTTAACGCCGCCAACGGCACGGCGCTCTACACCTTGACCACCGATTACATCCTGCCCTCGCACGACTGGATTCCCGCGTACCAGCCCGCGCTGGCGGTGAACTCGGTGGATACCCGTTTCTACTATCCGGGTGCCGGCGGAACGATCTACTACATCGATAATCCCGACTCCATCAGCCACGGCGCGCCGGTGCAGCAGGTGTTTTACACCACGCTGGCCAATTACCAGGCGAACGCTGCGGCCTTCAACTCCACGGTGTTCATCAACACTCCCATCACTTCCGATAGCAGCGGCGACGTCTTCTTTGGGTTCCGCGTGCAGGGAACCGCTCCGGCGCCGTTGAACACCACGCAGAGCGGCTTTGCCCGCATCGATCCCAATGGCAACACCACCTATGTACTAGCCGGCACCGCAGCCAACGACGCCAACATCGGGCAGGACAGCCACAACTCCGGCCCCGCGCTCAGCAACGACCAGACCACGCTTTACGTGGTTGTCAAAGGCGCTACCACCGACGTCTACGGATACCTGCTGGGATTGAACAGCACCACTCTGGCCACCAAGTACAGCGTGTTCTTGAAAGACCCGCGCAACACCGACAACGCTGAGATTCTTGACGACGGCACGGCCTCGCCCATGGTAGGCCCCGACAACGACGTCTACTTTGGCATCATGGGCAACCCCTTCAACGGCTCGCGGGGCTTCATGCTCCATTTCAGCTCCGATCTCACCGTCGAAAAGCCTCCCGGAGGATTCGGCTGGGACAACACCGCTGCCGTCGTCCCCGCCAGCATGGTGCCTTCCTATACCGGCGCTTCGACCTACCTATTGTTTACCAAGTACAACAATTACGCTGATGGTGGCAGCGACAACGGTGACGGCGTGAACCGGATCGCCTTGCTTGATCCCAACGCCACCGAGATTGACGCCCACGCTTCGTCCAACGGCATGCTGATCATGCGGGAAGTGCTCACCGTGATCGGCCCCACCGTCGACGCGGCGCTTCGCAACTCCAGCTTCCCTTACGCGGTGCGCGAATGGTGCATCAACACCGCCGCGGTGAATCCCGCCACCAATAGCGTCTTCACGCCTAGCGAGGACGGCCGCATTTATAGCTGGAACCTCATTAGCAATTCCTTGACGCAATGGGTCCAACTCGGAGCCGGCATCGGCGAGCCTTACGTTCCCACCGTGATCGGTCCGGATGGAACGGTGTTCACGCTCAACGGCGGCAGCCTGTGGGCCTTGGGCAACATCAACGGCGTCGGAATAGCAGTGACCTCTTCCACGCCCGATGTGCGCACGGTGGTCGTCGGCCAATCGCTCACCTTCACCGCAGCTATCACCGACACTGGCACTTCCGGCATCACTCCGACCGGGACTGTCACCTTTACCGACACCACGTACGCCGTGGTGAACGGCAGCTTGCAAACCACCACCACTACGCTCGCGTCCGGTGTGCCCCTGAACGGCAGCGGCAATGCCTCTTACACCAGTGCGGCTCTCACCGCCGACCATCACTTCATCACCGTGAAGTACAGCGGCGACTCCAACTTCAGCGCCGGGAGTTCGTCGCTGGTGCAAACCATTCACACGAGCGCGTCATCGACTGCTCTGGCTTCCACACCAAATCCCTCGAACATTGGGCAGTCTGTCACCTTCACGGCGACGCTTACCGCGGTTGCGCCGGGAACGGGAACCCCCACCGGCCAAGTAACCTTTCAGCAGGGCAACACCGTGCTGGCCCAGGTTCCTTTGAACTCCAGTGGCGCTGCTGCTTTCAGCACCTCAGCGCTGGCGGCGGGCAACGACACCATCACCGCCACCTATGCGTCAGATTCGGTTTTTGCCGCCAGCAACGGAAGCACCGTCCAGGTAGTGCAGAACTCCGCCACCACCACCACGTTGAGTTCAATGCCCAACCCGTCCTCGTCAGGGCAGTCTGTCACCTTCACCTCTACTACCACTTCCGGCGGCGGCGTGCCCGTGGGTACAGCCACCTTCACCCAAGGCAGCAACGTCCTGGCCTCGAATGTGGCTGTAAACGGCTCCGGTCAGGCTGCCTTCAGCACCTCCGCGCTCGCCGTGGGCAGCAACACCATCACCGCCACCTTCACCGGTGGTACCGGTTGGGGGAATAGCAGCGGCAGCGATTCCGCTTCACCCCAGGTGGTGAACAAAGACGGAACCACCACCACGTTGAGTTCCTCCGCCAATCCTTCTGTGTTCAGCCAGCCGGTCACGTTCACCGCGGCCGTGACCGCCAATGCTCCCGGCAGCGGCGTGCCGACCGGCACGGTGACCTTCAAGAATGGTTCCGCGACACTGGGAACTCCGACTCTGGATGGAACCGGCCACGCAACTTTCACCACGTCGACGTTGACCGTGGCCTCCCATTCCATCACCGCCACCTACAACGGCAGCTCCAGCTTCAACACCAGCGCCTCATCCACCCTGACCCAGACGGTGAACAAGGACTCGACCACCAGTTCGGTCACCTCCTCGCTCAACCCGTCGACCCACGGCCAGACGGTCACCTTCACGGCCACAGTCGTGGCCAACGCACCGGGCACAGCAGTCCCCACCGGCACGGTTACCTTCAAGGACGGAACCAAGACGCTGTCCTCGAAATCGTTATCCTCAGGCAAGGCCACCTACTCGACCTCAAGCCTGAGCAGAGGAAGCCATTCCATCACCGCTGTCTATGGAGGCAGTTCCAGCTTCCTGGGCAGCACTTCACCGGTCCTGATCCAGACCGTGAACTAATAAGACGTCGCCCCGCGCAGCGAAACTGCGCGGGGCATCTACGCCCCGAGTCTCAGATCAGACCTCGCCTATTTTCGCCGAATGACGGCCTGCCAGCCCGAAAGGGAGTTCTGCTTTTAGTTAACGTTTACGGAGCACCGCCCCGATCCTTTAAATGTGAGCGAGCTTCGCTCCCGTCACGAACTGCGGGCTTGCCGCAGCAGCGCCGCCACCGCCGCCTTAAAGACCGCCCGCGCCTCCTCCGCATCCTCGGGCAGGATCGTCTTTGCGATCAGCAGCATCGCCGCTCCGTGGCTCACCATCCACAACGCCGTTACCAGCCCCTCGTGTTCGCCGGGAGACCCGCCAAACTTTTCCGCCACTTTTTGTCTCATGGCGTTTCTGCCCGGCCGCACCACCGTCTTCACCCCGTCGCGGCCGGAACGGGCCGAGTGGAAAAGTTCGTATTCGTGCTGATAAAACAGTTCGTACTCGCGGGGATGGCGCAGCGCGAAATCCAGATACCCCTCGCAAGCCTCTTCCGGAGAGGAGCCGGCTTCGAGCGTTGCCGCCATCTCCAGCCGGATGCGCTGCAGCAGCGCTCGAAGAATGTCTTGCCGGTTCCGGAAGCGCCGGTACACCGCCGGCGTGTTCGTCCCCGCCGCTTGCGCCACCGTCCGCATCGTCAGCGCCTTCTCCCCTCCCTTCTTCCATAACTTTTGGGCTACATCCAGAATCTTGCCTTCCAGATCGGGGTCCGGTCGCCGCGGCATGTGCTTTTCCTCCCGGGGGAATGAGTCTTCGGACATTATGTATACAACGTAAACATAACATTGTAAAGGTGTAATGCGTTGCTTCCCCGGTCCACTTTTCCTCTTAATAAATCGTTTTAATTATGTTGACATCGTGAACATAACGGTGTATACATTATGAGTAGTCGGGCCCCCTCCGTGGTATCCCAATTCTTCAGGAGTTACTAAGATGTACTCGTGGCAAAATCCCAACGATCGAGTTTTGATCGCCCAGATGAATTCAGAATTGCAGCACGCCCAGCTGGAGCTGCTCAGCGCCCATTGCGCCGCGCATCAGTTGCGGCTGCGTTTCTCCACCGACGATCTGGCCCGTTTCGGCCAGCGCGATATCCTGCGCAAGTCCGTTCAGGCGGCCACCGCTCTCAGCGAATATTACGCGTCCATCGAAAAGAAAATCCCCAGCGCCGAAGCCGCCGCTCCTCTCACCCCGCCCACTGAAAAACAGATCCTCGACGCCGTCGCTCGCGTTGCTTCGTTCCTGCGCCAGCAGCGCGAGTACTATCTCCATTCGGCGGTGCCTCTCAGCAACCACCAGAAGGCCATCATGTGGCCCTATTTCTCGGCCGACCTGCTCGAGCGCGTGCGCGTCGTCGAACTCCAGGGCAAGCGCCTGCCCAATCCGCCCTTTTACGAGGAATACAGGGCCTTAGGCTTCGTCAACCTGCCCGACATTCCTCACATGCACTCCCTGACCTGTATTGATATTGTCGTCTTCAACGAGAAAGTCGCCGAGCGGACCCTGTTTCACGGACTGGTGCATACCGTCCAGTTTGAGGTCCTGGGACTCGAACGCTACAGCGATCTCTTCGTGCGCAGCTTCGTGAACACCAAACTCCATTTCTCCGTGCCCCTCGAAGCGCACACGTTTTCTCTGGAGTCCAAGTTCGCGGGCACGCCCGCGCAACGCTTTTCGGTCGAAGACCAGGTTCGCCTCTGGGCCCGGCAGAAGCGCTACTAATTTTCCTGGGTTCCAAAACATTCCGAAGCAACGACGCTTCGGATGCGCGGGCCTCCCCCGTCGTGGTTTCCGGGGCGGCGCAAGCCGCCCCGGAGATTCCAACAGTCGTTTTACCCCCAACGCAGCAAGGGGACGGCGCAAGCCGTCCCCGTTTTTCTGATTGGGCGGGTGGCCACATCTGCAAAGGGGAAGTATAGCTCTCGAGAGGTGCACTCATGTTCAACCTTGGGGTGGCTGTGATCCCTCAAGACGTTGTACCATCGCGAACCGGAGCGCGGCTGATGGGTGGAGCGTAACCGAGGCTACCATGGGGGCGGTG
>JBAPOI010000416.1:0-1725 GCA_049279555.1 Candidatus Sulfotelmatobacter sp. | reverse complement strand
GATCGAAACCAGTCAAGCGTGTCCGAACCACGGCGCCTTTGCCAGGGCGGACCCGGTGAGTTTGCTCGCTCAAGGCTTCCTCCTTATTGTTCCTCTACAATAGCTAGATCCCACGGGCTGAGCGTGACTTGAGCGGCATTGGCTACAGTCTTTCCATCAAGCAGATTTGTTCCTGGGCCGTAAGCGTAGCCGAACTTTACTTCCGCGGCAGAGTAGTTGAAGTAGTAATGCAGCCGCTTGCCAAGACGGTTGACGCCATGCTGCACGTGCACTGCAGTTGGCAGTTGCTCATCGAGTCCACCGATTCCTATCTTTTCCAATTCGCTCTTCAATACCGCTGTTTGCAGGGGGTCGGAGAGATATGTCCCCTCGTAGAGCAGTGTTCCCGCCCCAAACTGGTTCTCAGTGATGGCGGGCCACTTTCCAAAGAATGGATGGTCGTAAGCTGCAATTACTTTGGCGTGATCGGGCATCAGGAACTCCGACCAATAGCTCACCAGATTTGCGGCGCCAACGTGAAACGGATCGTCTTTCAGCGCCAGCGGTTTCTCCAGGTTTGAAAACTCCTGGTAGCTGAAACCGGCAGCGTCGCGCAGAGGGCCCGGCGCACGTACCCAGCGTACCGCCGAATTCTCATTCGCGAATCCGCTTTTGAAAGTCATCACCACGTGTCCGCCATCTTTCACATAGGTGGAGATTTTCTCAAGCAGCGCGTCGTCTGCGATGTAGAGCGCTGGAACAATCAGCAGCTTGTACTGCGAGAAGTCCGCGGTCTCCGGAAATACGAAGTCTGAGCCCACGTTGAGATCGTAGAGAGACTTATGCATCTGCTTCAGAAGCGAGTCGTAGTCGGCTGTCGCCTTTCCGGGCTCCCAGGGCAAGGAGGCATTTGACGTGAACGGCATGAACCCGATGGCGTTGGCCGAGTCGCGGCTCCACAAGATCGCAACCTGGTTGCGAATCTGCAATCCAACGAGGTGCGGTCCGATCTTCTCCAGTTCATGTGCTGTGCGGCTCACCTCAGCGTAGGGACGATTAGGTTCGAGATCATGGGAAAGGACACCCTTCCAGTACGTCTCCTGGTTGGCCGCGATCGACGCCCAGTGCCAGTACTCGACCATGTTGGCGCCATTCGCGAGATGCGTGTAGACATCCTCGCGCATTTGTCCGTCGTAGGGGGGATACTGGTATGCCGAACTCCAGCCGATGGTTTGCGCATTGGTTTCAGTTACCAGGAAGTTGCCGTGAGCGACCGAGCGCGTGAAATCGCCCTGAATGGACTGCTGCGAGCCGTCGTAGTGATCCTGAGTCGCGTGGTAAATGTTGTCGGCCGGGATGTCGAGGAACGAAGCGATCGCCTCCTCGTTCACGTCGTGGCGCATCATGCCGCCGAAGTCAGTGGTCACGAATTGACTCGGACTTGCGCACTCGCGCACCAGTGCAGCCTGCCAATGGAGAAAACCCGTCACTCGCATTTGGCTCCAACGCGTCCACTCGAGCTTGTAGCCAGTGCTCTGCGCGCCGTCGCGAATGGGCAGATCCTCCCAGGTATGCAGATTCTCGCCCCAGTAGTTCAGGAACCATGCCTTGCTCAGCGCTTCGGGGGTGACGAATTTCTTTTCGAGATAATGCTGGAAGCCGATAAAGGCGTCGGGATTGGTCGCGTTGTAACTCGATGTCTCGTTGTCGAGCTGCCAGCCAATTACCGTAGGGTTGCCTTTGTAG
>JBAPOI010000415.1:0-5372 GCA_049279555.1 Candidatus Sulfotelmatobacter sp. | reverse complement strand
GGTAACCATGTTCGCATCCGTCCCAGCTCTGGCGGCTCAGGCTCCGGCGGTAACTTATCAGCCGAAATTTCCCGGTGACCCCGCTCGCTCCGATTCCGAAGCCGCCGCCCTCGCCTACATGCGGGTCGTTCTCCGAGCCCAACACCGTTTTCAAAAACAGTACGGCCATTTCGCCATCACTCTCGCCGAACTGGTTCACTCCGGCTCCTTCACCAAGCGCATGGTCGACCCCAACCGCGGCGACTACATCGCCAGTTTCAAAGGCAAGAAAGATAGCTTCGTTCTGACCATGACTCCGAAGCAACTTGACGCCCAGCACCGCTCCTTCTACGCCGAAGATGACGGCAAGATTCACGGCGACGAAGAAAAACCCGCCGACGACAAATCGCCAATCGTGAAATGATCGCTGATAACGCCCACCTTAAACGTGTCATCCTGAGCGAAGCATGAACTTCGCGGATGCGAAGTTCATGCGAAGTCGAAGGATCCCTCGTACCCATAGCGTTGCATCGCTTCGGCAAGGCATTCCACAACTGGCCGTTCTTTAGGCCGCTCCTCGGTTTATGATGTGTGTGGAAATTATCCTAAGAAACTCAAGGAGGAACTCATGCCCGTAACCGTCGGCGCTCCCGCTCCAGAATTTACTCTCAAAGATCAGGATCAGAAAGAAGTGAAGCTCAGCGACTTCCGCGGAAAGAAGCGCGTGGTTCTTGTCTTCTACCCGCTTGACTGGAGTCCCACCTGCACCAAGGAGCATGCATGCATGGTCAATGATAAAAAGCAGTTCGAAGACCTCGACGCGCAGGTTCTTGGTCTCAGCGTCGACAGCACGTGGTCCCACAAAGCCTACGCTGACAAGATGGGTATCCACTACCCGCTGCTCGCCGATTTCCACCCGCGCGGAGCAGTCGCCGCCAAGTACGGCGTTTACCTAGAAGACAAAGGCATCACCGGCCGCTCCATCTTCATCATTGACCGCGACGGCAAACTAGCCTGGCGCAAGGACTACGAAATCCCGGTTGTGCCCGATATCGCTGAAGTGTCGAAAGCGCTCGCCGCAGTGAAATAGATAGACTTGTCATCCTGAGCGAGGATTGGTTCTTGCGCCCGGCGCAAGAACCAACCGCAGTCGAAGGATCTCTATAGCAATAGACTTCCGACCGACCGTCAGACCTACGTCCCCGGCTTAATCTCCGCTGCCTTCCCATCGCGATAATCCACCACTAGCGGCTTCCCGCCGTTCGGATATCTCACCGTCTTCTCCCCCGACGCCGCGCCTGCATCCGGAACGCCCATACCGATCGCGAAATCTGCCTGCAGTTCATCCATCCCCGGCTTCACTTCATGCTGCGCAATCACCTGCCAAACATCCGCCGGCCAGAACTTATACAAATCATGCGGATCTTCCACATAGAAGATTTCGTCGGAATAAATCTTGTACTGCCCGTCGCTCTCGAATCCGATCGGCACGGCATAGCTATGTCCATATTTTTCAAACGTCGCCACGATTTGCTTTCTGCCGCCAGGAGCGGCGACCGCCATCACGTCGTCGATCTGCAGATGCTCGATTGGGCCCAGCAATCCCGCGTCGTGCGCAAAATCGACTCTCTTCACAATCGGGACATAGCGATAATAGGTGTACCGGTACCCCTCCTTCACCCAAACCGGCTGCAGGATCAACTGCTTCGCCGAATTCAAATCAAACGGGTGCAACTTCTTTGGCGAAACATAATATTCCGCATTCGAGTAGCCGGCGCTTTTTGCCTGCTGCTGCTTCTGCGCCGCGAGATTGTCCTCGTGCCGCCTGTAGAGAATGTATCCTGCGCGCAATCCGGCCACCACCAGGGCCAGCGCCAGCGCCACTTGAATCCTCTGCTTCGCTTCCTCACTCATCATGCGGAAAAAACTCTATCAGATAGCCACAAGAAAGGTTGGATTTATTCCCCCGGCAGCGGCTGCGTTACACTGGAAGAAGATAAATATTTGGATCTGAAGCTGGAAGCCAAAACCCGGACATTGCGGGAGGGGATCAAAATGCCAACCGTCACCGAAGAAGATGTCCTGAGCGCACTAAGAAGTTGCTACGACCCCGAGATTCCGGTCAACATCGTCGATCTCGGCCTCATCTACGGGGTGAACTTCGCGCCCGTCTCTGCCGACTCGCCAGAGGAAACCAAGCAGGATGTGACGATTGATATGACGCTCACCGCGCAGGGCTGCCCCGAACACGTCAATATCAGTGCGCAAGTGAAGTCGCGCCTCGAGCAGTTGCCTGGCATCCGCGATGCCGCAGTGAACATTGTTTGGAGTCCGCCCTGGACTCCCGAGCGTCTCAGCCCAGACGCCAGAAAACAGCTGGGCATCGAGTAGATCCTCACCCACTCACTTCTTCCCACGCATCGATCGCGCTTCGCCCTGCCGCGTCGGAAATGCGTTTGCCAGCGCGCGCCGCCATCTCCATCACTCGCATGCCGCGATCAAAATAATCAGGCAGCGACTGCCGCACTTTCTCAAATTTCTCCGGAAATTCCGAGGCTAGCACGGCCAGCCCCACGCCGGTCGCCAGCACCCCTGCTGGATACTTCTTTTTCAAAAATAAAACCGTCGCCGCCCCAATCGCTCCCGCCACCGCAGCCTTCTTCCAGCTTTCCATGTTCCCCCCGCGAAAATTCTCTAACTGGGATTGTACATCCAGGGCATTCAATTATTCGCGATTGCTGCTGGACCTTGTCATTCTCACCGCAAAAATACGTGCCCCGCATTCTCCACATGAATGCTCGATTTGCGCCGAGCGCCGGTTGCGACGTCGTAAGCGACCAGTAGATTTCCTTCGGCAACTAGAATTTCTTTGTCGCTGATCCAGCCCACCAGCGTGGCATGCGGCAGGAACGCGATGCGCCGCGGCGAGCCGTCACCGCTCTTGGCTTCGATACTTTTCACCACGACCGCCGGCAGATCGAGCAACGCCTTGCGAATGCGCTGTGACTCTTCCGGGCTCGCCTGTCCATCCTGAGCGAGTTGAATCGGAGCATTTGCTTTCGCGGTGGCCACGATGGTTAGCGCCACCATCATGCGATCGAGAGAAAGCTTGCCGTTCTGCGTGTAGAAGCTAACATCGTAATCAGGATTCTTGTACTCACTTCGCTCATCGAACACGGTCAGGGTTTCGCCGTCATGGCGCAGCAAAGTCTGGTCGTCACTTTGGTTTGCCCAGCCGCAACATCCCGTGTCGGGAATCGCTTCTAGAATCGCTTCTGCATTCGCGGCATCCAGCACCTGCCGCAGAGGCGGATCGAGGGGTCGCGCGCCCCATTTGCCTGCGCTCTCCTCATACACCGCGGACGCCTTATAGATCGACTGATCCTGCGCAGCTACAACTTGGTTCAGCAGAAAAAGCTTTCCAATTCCATCGTCTGGAACCCACAGCACGCCGTAAGGACAACTCTCCTCGCACCCACCCGTGGGACACGAGCAATCGGGCATTGCAACTGAGGTCGAATCCTGACGCGCGCCGCCGGCAAGGTCAGTCTGCCAGATCGACCATGTCGTCTTGGTGGAAAGATCGACGCCGTCGCGTTGCAGTCGTCGTGCCTGGTTCGCCAACCAATAGAGATGCTTCCCGTCTTCTGAGAGAGAAGGCGCGGGCGCCGTCTCTGTGATTGCCAGGTTGGACCCAGTGGTAGCCGTGCTTCGCGTCCCACCGAGCGGAAGCGTGATCGCTGCGTGGCCGTCCCAAAACCAAGCCTTCCCCTCAGCAGCAAGATCGCCTTCCGCCAGCGGTAGCGCGGCCGGCGTGGCGAATAACATTTGTCCGAGACGATTCACGGAAAACTTCTGCGGCGAAGCAATCGCTTCCGCTGGAACCTTTACCGTCTGCATCGCGGCAAATGTTGCCGGGTTGTACTCTACGGCCTCACCCGGCGCACGTAGCACCCATAGACGCCTATGTTCGCCTGAATTCTTATCCTGATCTTGATTCTTACCTTTCTCCCGCGCGGCGAGCAAAGCGGCCAGCAAAAGGAAAACAAGAAATGTTCGAGTCATCTTGCGGAATGTTGCCATGAATGACGTGCGCCAACCTCATTGCGATAAATGCCAACACGATTGTAAACGCTCAACTCGCCGCTCTCGTGCCTCTTGCGTACAATGGTTGCTGAAACCAGATGAGCACACATCCCGAGAATCCGATGACCGCAACTACTACTCCCGGCCGTCCGCATTCAGCCTCCGAAATTCCCGAGGTTCCACTCACCACCGAAGGCTACAGCGTTCTACACCAGATGATGCGTTTTCGCCGAACCGCCTGGCGAGCACTACCTGAAGCGACCAGATCGGCCATCGCCAGGGAAGCCGAGGTGGTCCTCGGTGAAATGGAAAAGAAACCGTCTGGCGCAGGTCCCGTAGGACAATCCGCTCTCTTTTCTCTGATCGGGCACAAGGGTGACCTGATGTTCGTTCACTTCCGCAACTCGTTCGTCAATCTCAATCAAGCGGAACTCAAGCTGGCCAATCTGCAATTGAGCGATTATCTCGAGCCTACAACGTCGTATCTCTCCATCATCGAACTCGGGCTTTATGACTCGACCTTGAAGATTTACAAAGAGCTGATGGATCAAGGCATCCAGCCACACTCCGACCAGTGGAAGGCCGAGATCGAGTGCAAGCTCAACCGGCATCGCGAAGCGATGCATCCACGGCTATTTCCCGAGTTCCCTCCGAACCGATACCTCTGCTTTTATCCCATGGACCGGAAGCGCGGCGAAGATAAAAACTGGTACACGCTCCCCATCGAAGAGCGCGCGCGACAAATGAATGAACATGGCTTGGTGGGCCGCCGTTACGCTGGAGAGGTGAAGCAGATCATCACCGGCTCGATCGGCTTCGACGACTGGGAATGGGGTGTAGACCTGTTCGCCGACGATCCGCTGGTGTTCAAGAAACTGATCTACGAAATGCGTTTCGACCACGTCAGCGCGGTCTACGCCTTGTTCGGCCAATTCTATGTGGGAGTGCGCTGCCCCGCGACGGCACTGGAGAAATTGCTGAGTGGGGAATTGCCGAAGTAGCAGTTGGCAATTAGCAGTCGGCAATTGGCTGCCCATCGACGGGACGCTTGTGCAGCAGATTTCCAATTGCTAAATGCCAATTGCTAGTTGCTAAAAGCCCTCGGAGTTACTCATGTCAACCCTCGGACTCATCGAATACAAAGACGCCAGCCCTGAAGTACGTGCCGTCTACGACGACATCATGGCCACGCGCAAAACAGATTGGATCAATAATTTCTGGAAGGCCATCGCGCACGATCCCGCGACGCTCAAGCACACTTGGGAAGATATCAAACAGATCATGGCACCGGGCGCGCTCGATCCGCT
>JBAPOI010000414.1:0-9450 GCA_049279555.1 Candidatus Sulfotelmatobacter sp. | reverse complement strand
CTCTGTTCCAAAAAACGGAACTGCAGTTGAGCATGGCTGGTTGGACGGAAATTTAGCGGATGAATTTATAGTCCACGATCGATGCGGCGAGGACGCCTTCGCTCGCCTCTGAACCTTGCGCATCTGCGCTCTGATTCTCATCGTTCTGATGATCGTTGCTCGGATCCTTGTCGCGCTCCTTGTCTCGTTCTTTCTTGCATCCTCGGGATCGAGCGTGCTCGAGGGCTTGGCTGGAGCGGATCACGCGACCCTGGCACACGACGTTTCGGTTCTTCTGGCCGGAGATTTCTTCCGGCATCTCAAAGATCATCTCAATCAGGGCATTTACCGGCAAAGGCTGAGGGCCTCGAAATAGCAGTCCAGTCTGGCTGAGGTTGTCGATTCTGCCTTCATACCATGTGCTCGTGCTATTCACCCGATAGCGCACCAGTGCATCCAATTTCAGGCGACGCGCACGGGGCGTCCAGGATGGACGTTTTTCCCGCGTGTGGGTGCGTCGAATCAGGGCTTCGTGCTTGGGGTGCTCCACGCGCTCGATACGGCGCATGGTGGTCCAGTCATACTTGTACTCGGCAGCGCACAGCAGGCAAACCTGGTAATACTCTCCGTCAGCGCCACGCCGTGGCCAGGAGAACTCGTGAGAGCAACGCCCAAGCATAAGAACATCCATGATTTTCTGCGGCATGATGGTTACTTCCGGACCCGAGGGAGTCCACCGGAAGACAGACCCATCATCTCCCGAACTGCGCGGCTTGGGTAGGTTACCTTCGTGATGGTCATGACATGCCTGTGGAGGTAAATTTAAGCACGGCAGTCACTTAGCCTGTGCAAATTCTCCGACTGCGGAGAGCTAAAGGCCGCCGGAAGTCGGTATCCGGTGTCGCAAAGTGTATGATCGCCGTGTGGAACCTGCCTTTCCGGGGGACGTGACCGCCTTCATTCTGGCGGGTGGTAAAAGTTCGCGCATGGGCGCCGACAAAGCCTTTCTGGAGTTCGACGGCCGGACCCTGCTGGAGCGGACGTTGGAGTTGGCCCGCTCGGTTACGGGCGATGTACGCATCGTGGGAGCTCGGGAAAAATTTACTCCGTTTGCCCCGGTCGTGGAAGATGTATTCACGGGCCAGGGACCGCTGGGCGGAATCCATTCAGCATTGCGATCGTCGACCTCGGACTTGAATCTTATGCTTGCAGTGGACGCGCCCTTTGTGTCGTGCGCACTGTTGCAGTATTTGATCCGGGAGGCTCATCATGCGCCCGAGGCGATAGTCGTTGTTCCATGTTGTAATGCGCATCGGCAGCCGTTGTGCGCGATTTACCGCCGCGAATTTGCCGATGCGGCCGAGAGAGCGTTGATTGCCGGGAAGAATAGAATCGATGTCTTATTCGACGTGGTGAAGTCCCGCGTGATTGAGGAAGAAGAACTGGAGCGAGCCGGATTTTCGGCTACTCTCTTTTGCAACCTGAACACGCCTGAGGATCTGGAAGAAAAACGGAAAAGAGCATAAAGGCTGCCGATCTAGCTGCCGGCCTTGGAATTAACACAAAATCGTCGAACTGAAGATCGTCGAACTGAACTGACTTTTAGCGCCAAGATCAATGCCCGATACTAGCCAGCGCCCTTACATCGAATTTCGCGAGGTCTCCAAAGCTTTCGGCGACAAGGTAGTTCTTGATCGCGTCAGCTTCAACGTTATGCCCGGCGAGACAGTCTGCATCCTGGGGCGCAGCGGCGTGGGTAAATCGGTTTCGCTCGGCCTTCTAATGGGTTTTCTGAAGGCCGATTCCGGTCGAGTAATCGTAGCCGGTGAAGACATCACCAATTTTTCGGAAGACCAACTGGAGGCCATTCGAAAGAAAGTCACCATGGTCTTTCAAAATGGAGCGCTGTTTGATTCACTTACTGTGGGCGAGAACGTCGCATTTCCCCTGCGCGAAACACGGGAATTGTCGGAAGAGCAGATTTACCAGATCGTCGACGGATTACTGCGGATGGTGGGTGTCCAGGAGATGCGCGATCTGCTGCCTTCCGATCTTTCCACCGGAATGAAGCGGTCCGTAGCGATCGCGCGGGCTTTGGCATCGCGGCCGGAATGTGTTCTTTACGACGAACCCACCACCATGGTCGATCCGCTGATGGCACAACTGCTCGGTGATTTGATCAAGCGGCTGAAGCTCCAGCTAAATTTGACTAGCATCGTGGTCACGCACGATATGCGGCTCGCCCAGAAGCTGGCCGACCACTTAGTCTTCCTGCACGAAGGCAAGGCAATTTTCTTCGGCACTTCGGCGGAAATGGAAAAATCCACCGAGCCCATTGTGCAGGAGTTTCTTGAGCTGGACGAACTCAAGATTGAAGCGTAGGCCTCGGCCCAGTGCTTGCTGTGATCCCAGTCAGCTTTCGTGATCCTTCTCGTAGCCCTCGCAGGATAAGACTGGAAGACGCGGATATTTTTCAAACCGCGGATCGGAGAAGGAAAGCTGGCATTGATAGAAAACAGAAGCCCGGTCCGACTGGATAATCCGGGCATGTACGCAATTGCCACAGAGGCCGGGATCGTTTGTGATTCCGTGAGGCACCTTTTCTAGAATCCTTGCCGCACTAACTCTTCCACCGTCAGTGAGCTCTCTGAGGATTCGCCGTGCATCATCTTTTCCACGTACTTCGCAATCATATCAGCCTCGAGGTTTACCGGATCACCGGGCTTGAGCGAGTTCAGATTCGTCATTTCCACGGTATGCGGAATGATTGCGATAGTGCACGTTCTGCCTTCGAGCTTCGCCACGGTAAGGCTGATCCCTTCGATTGAAATCGAGCCTTTGTAGACCGTGTACTTTTCCACATCGCGCGGCAACTGAATTCGTAACCACCAATTTTCCGAGTTTGCGACACGCTCCAAGGCGATAAGCTCGCCAACACCATCCACGTGGCCTTGCATGATGTGTCCTCCGAATCGGCCGTCAGCTCTCATCGGCAGTTCCAGGTTGACCAGCGCACCGTCGTGGATGCGCGAGAATGACGTGCGCACCCAGGTTTCCGGGGCCAGATCAGCGCGGAATGATTCGGCCTTGATGTCGAGCGCGGTCAGGCAGACTCCGCTCACCGCGACGCTGTCGCCAGTCTTCAATTCCTTTGGAGCATGCTGCGCCGCAATCGTGATGCGGCGATTCTCGCCGCGTTGGTCGATGTGGGTGACGTGTCCGACTTCTTCAACGATGCCTGTAAACATGTAAGCCTCCAAAAACGAATGACCAAATTCTCAAATGCTAACCTTCATCCCATAAGCCGCGCTGAGTATTAGCGCTAGGCTCGGGCGTAAACTTGCGGCCTCTCAGGACTGCGAGATGCTCGACGAGAATGCGGTGAGGGTATTCTTTTCGTGATGCAGCGGCGACACCAATCTTGGATTTAAGCCAATCGCATGCATCGCCTAGAACATCATCCGGAATGTCGCTGTATGCAATTGTCCGTTCCGAGGTAATGGTATGCGGAGAATTTCCGGTGACGAGTTTGGGTAGGGCGTGAAGCGAAAAAATGTAATGCGAAAAAAGCTTGGGACCAGGTTCGAAGTGATCCGAATAGTCGAGAGTCAACTCTCTGCCGTCACGCGTCAAGCTAACACCATCGAAATGTTCGTGTGTTGGCACGAGGGCAAGTCACCGCGACTGTGGACCTTGAAATACCGACTCTGCAACAGTAAAGAGAAGGGTCTCACTCGCCATACGGATCGCGCAAGTAGCCCTCCACCGCGAAGTCTTCTCCGAAGCGATGCAGATGAAGATGCTTTACCTTCATGGACTCGCGGATGTCGCGAAAGCCCACGCCCGCGGTGAATGGAACAGCGTGTCCATCTCCCAGAATCTTCGGAGCGTAATAAAAGAAAACCTTGTCGGCCACGCCTGAGGTTAGGGCTGTCCCGTTAAGCGTCGATCCTCCTTCAATCATCACACTCGTAACTTCGAGTTGTCCGAGCCGGCGCAGAATCGCATGAAGGTCTAGGAGGTGATCCGGCGCTGCCGGCGGAAGTTGCTCGATTCGGATGCCGCGTATCTCGAGTTCAGACTTTTTCTTTTCTTCGCCGGAGGAACAAAATACCAGCACGTCGCTCTTGCCGGAGCTGTCACTCGCCACGCTCTGCACAAGGCGGGATTCGATCGGCAATCGCAGCCGCGAATCCAAAATTACGCGTAGCAACGGCCGCCGCCGCGGACTGCCGCTGCGATTGGTGAGCAGCGGATCGTCCGCCAGAACGGTCCCGACGCCAACCATGATTGCGTCGTTCTGGTGACGCTGCAGTTGCACGTGGGCACGCGTGGCTTCCCCGGTGATCCATCCACCCGGAGGAGTTCCCGGTGTTCGCTCTGCAGCTTCGCCGCGTGCGGGCGCAATCTTGCCATCGAGCGTCATCGCGGATTTCAACGTGACCAGTGGAACTCCGTGGCGAATAAAGCGTGCGAAGGCCTCGTTAAGGCGACGCGCTTCTGCTTCGAGTCGCCCGATTTCAACGTGAACTCCCGCCGCGCGCAATTTCTCAAACCCGCGCCCGCTCACTTTCGGGTTGGGATCCGACACGGATGCAACCACGCGATGAATGCCAGCAGCAATCAGTGCATCGGTGCATGGGGGAGTGCGCCCCTGGTGTGCGTGTGGTTCGAGATTGATGTACAGCGTGCCGCCGCGCGCTTTGTCTCCGGCCTCTTCGAGGGCGAGCACCTCAGCGTGCTTCTTGCCGTCGTAGGTGTAAACACCTGTGCCAACGACATTGCCATGCTGATCGACAATGACGGCGCCAACGTAAGGATTGGGCGAAGCCAGACCGACACCCTGGGAGGCTAGGTCAAGCGCGCGACGCAGGAAGTGTTCATCAATGGTGTGGTTTGGCATTGCGAGGGGGAGAACGGAGAAAGCACGCCACCTGGGCCCGGAGAACAGCTACCAGTGTTCTCTGTATCTCTGCGCCTCCATGAATATAAATGCTATTCAAACAACGAATCCACAAACTCTTTGGGATCGAACGGCAGCAGATCGCCTACTTTTTCGCCCACGCCCACAAAGCGCACCGGCAACCCCAACTCGCGCGAGATCGCTACAACAACACCACCTTTCGCGGTACCGTCGAGTTTCGTGAGCACGATCCCGGTAACTCCCGAGGATTGCGTGAACAAACGGGCTTGTTGCAAGCCATTTTGGCCTGTGGTTGCGTCCATAACCAGCAGCGTCTCATGTGGCGCTCCGGGAATAATACGTTGGGCCGTGCGCCGCATTTTCTCGAGTTCAGACATCAGGCTGCTTTTGGTGTGCAGCCGGCCTGCGGTGTCAACGATCACGTAATCCGTCTTCCGCGCCGTAGCGGCCTGCAACGCGTCGAACAGCACCGCCGCGGGATCGCCGCCAGGTTTGGTTTTGATCACTTCCGTTCCGGTACGCTCGCCCCAGATTTCCAGTTGATCGATGGCCGCTGCGCGAAAAGTATCCGCTGCGCACAAAAGCACGCTCTTGCCTTGAGAGCGAAAAACCTGAGCCAGCTTGCCAATCGACGTAGTCTTGCCAGTGCCGTTCACACCGACGACCAGTATCACCTCCGGCGTTCCTTCCGCCTTCGAAACCGACGGAGTGTTGGCCGCCTTGAGAATAGCCAGTAATTCTTCCTTCAAAAGGCGTTTCAGTTCCTGCACATCTTTGATCTGTTTGCGATCGGCTTTATCGCGCAGCTTGCCCAGTACTTCCTGGGTAGTCGCGGTGCCAAGATCGGCGCCGATCAGCGTGGCTTCCAGGTCATCCAGCGTACTGCGGTCGATTTCCTTGCCGAGCGAAACGACCTCTTCAATCCGCTCGGCGAGGTTTTCGCGCGTGCGCGAAACTGCCTGCTTCATGCGCTCGAAGAGGCCGGTCTTCTTTTCTTCGGTGCTGCCAAACAGAGTTTGAATCATTAGGAAATACCAAGAATTGATTATAGCGGTCAGCAGCCCGGCAGAGGATGCGGGAGAAAGTTCGGTCAAACGCGGGATCGTTCGAGTTTGGCGGCTTCAACAGTCGGCAGCACCGGGGCGGGAGTCGCCGCCGGAACGGGTGCATCCGCGAGCACGACCGGCTTCCTGATGGCAATGCGCTGAATGCGAATTTCACCGCGTCCATAAACCGCCATCAGCGCCGCCACGGCTACTGGATCGAGCCGCTTGCCGGCAAGGTTCTGGATAATGCGAAACGCTTCTTCCGGAGTATGCGCATGCTGGTAGGGGCGATTGGTGGTCAGCGCATCAAACGTGTCAGCCACTGCGATCACCCGCGCCAGCAGCGGAATCTGATCGTCCTTGAGGCCGTAAGGATAACCGCGTCCATCGAGCGCCTCGTGATGAAGCTCGATACCAGGAAGCATCTCAGCTAACTGGCTCACTGGGCGCAGGATGTTTGCTCCCTTGGTGGTGTGCGTCTTCATGACCTCAAACTCTTCCGCTGTAAGAGCGCCCGGCTTTTTGAGAATGTGGTCTTCGATGCCGATCTTGCCCACATCATGCAGCTGTGCGGAGATCTGCAGCGTTTCCATGAAAGACGCCGGCAAGTTCATTTCTTTGCCAATTAGCAGTGAATAACGCGTGACCCGGTCAGAGTGGCCGCGGGTGTAGGGATCCTTCTCGTCAACCGCGCCCGCCAGCATTTGAATTGACCCCAGAAATAGAGCGCGATTTTCTTCAGCGGCCCGCTTCAGGTCTTCGACGAAGTGCTCAAGTTCACTCGACATGGTGTTAAACGTCTCAGCTAGCTCGCCGATCTCGGTGCGGCTCCACAAGTTTACCCGCTGCGAAAAGTCTCCACGAGCCAGCGCGCGGCTGTGTTGGGTGAGGACGCGCAAAGGATTCGTAATTCGGCGTGCCGCAAAAATGCTTACGGCAATACTAAGCAGTACCGCCATGAGAGCCAGCAGGCGTGCCGTGCGCTGCATCTCATAAACTCCGCGATAGGCCTCGCGTTGTGGCTTTTGCACAACGACCGCCCAATCAAGCCTGGTGACCGGACTGTAAGTGCCAAGCATCTCGACGTTGCTTTTGCCATCGTTGACATCGAATTCTTTCGTAGCCGCGAGCTGCGCCTTGTTGCCCTCATCCACGAAGTTGCGGACGATCTCCAGGTTTTTCATGTCCTGGCCGGTCGCATACTGCGGAGTGCCCGCCGCCACCAGTCGGCCCTGCGCGTCTACCACGTAAGGAATCAGGCCGCCTGCACGGACTTCCCGAAGGCGACGAATCAGAAACTGCAAATCGACGACCGCGCCCACCATGCCCAAAAACCGCCCGCCGTAACTTACCGGATTGCTTACCAACAACACGGTACGAGCCGAGTTGCCGTCGCCAACCTGAAGCGCCTGTCCGTTGTAGGCGCGGCCATCGCGTGCCGCATCAAAAGCATGTTGCAACTCGCGCTGCAAAAAAGCGTCGGGTGCAATGCGCCCGGCAGAGATTCCTCTCGCATCTGAGTTCAGCAGTGTGGCATAGGCAAGATCATCGGAGGAAGAAACAAAGTTCTCCAGCAACGCACGCAGCTCCGGCGCTTCAATGTTCTTGCTGCCGATGTCGCCGCCGCTGGCCACCTGAATTGCCGACGATAAGTTGGCCAGCATCATCCGCAGCGAACGCTCGTGCTGTGAAAGGTTATCCGCCAACGACCTGGTCACTGTGTTCTGAAGAATCATCTCGTTGGTTTTCAGGCGATCGCGATTGATGGCTTCTACCTGCGCGGAGTAAAAGTACATTGGAACGGTGCTGATAGCCAGAAGCACACCGAGGATCAGATAAAGAATGGGGATGCGGGCCGGAGCTGGTACAGGGGAAGGCGAAGTGCTCCCCGGGCTCTCAGCGGAAGCGCCGTCGGTCGGAGTGGCGGCGGGGTTCACGGGCATCTCTATGATTTTAGTTGTGGGACGATTGCTTGAAGAGGAAAACCGCCGAAGGCCGCGTTACGAAAGTACCAGTGAAACGGCACTCGTGGCGCGGGTTTGGCGAGAAAACGAAGAGCGACGTCCATGCCGCGGGCCGGAAGTACAATCCAAGCACGCTGGTCGCTAAGTTTTTGAAGGCGTTTCGCTCTTTCCGCTGCGCGTCATCAATTCGGCAATCGCTTCGCGAGGAGCTTTGCCAGTGTAAAGGATGGCGTGCATCTGCTCGGTAATCGGCATCTCGACACCGTGAGCTCGCGCCAGTCCGACCGCCGCTGTAGTTGTGAAAACTCCTTCCGCGACCATGTCGTGCATTCCCGCGAGAATCTCGGGCAGTTTTCGCCCGCGTCCCAGTTCAATTCCCACGCTGCGATTGCGCGAAAGGCCGCCAGTGCACGTCAGCACCAGGTCGCCGAGACCGGCGAGTCCGGCCATGGTTTCCGCCTTGCCTCCGCATTCCACGACTAGCCGGGTCATTTCTGCGAGCCCACGAGTAATCAGCGCCGCGACTGAATTGTGTCCCAAGCCGAGCCCCGTACATACCCCCACGGCAATGGCGATCGTATTTTTCAGCGCGCCAGCCAACTCCACCCCAATCGTGTCTTCGTTCGTGTAAACGCGAAAACTTGGGCCGCTGAATTCGCTCTGCACCGTGCGCGCCAATTCCGTATCTTCTGACGCGATCGTAATCGCCGTAGGATCTCCGCGTGCGACTTCGAGTGCAAAGGAGGGCCCGCTCAGTGCGCCGATGCGGGGAGTAAAACGCATGGCTTTCTTTACAACATCGCGAATGACCTCGGTCATGCGCATCGTAGTGTCTTTCTCGATGCCCTTTGTAGCACTGACCAGCAGCATTCTTTCGGTTAAATCAACCTGCATCTCTTCGAACACGGCGCGGCAGTAATGAGAAGGCATCACGCTAACGACGACGTCGGCGCCGTCAATTGCCTCCTTAGTAGTACTCGTCGGATAAACGCTCGCAGGTAGAGTGCAGCCGGGCAGGAATTTCTCATTGACGCGGTCGCGGGCAATGGATTCATAGACAGTCCTCTCATGAACCCATAGGCGCACGCGATGCGAGCCCTTCTGCCCGAGAATAATCGACAACGCCGTCCCCCACGCCCCTGCGCCGATGATCGCGATTTCGCTCATGCTCGCTTCGCTCCCAGGCGGTTTTCGGTTCCTGCAAGCAGCCGCTGAATATTTTGCGAGTGCTTGGCGATGATCAGCAGGGAAGCGATGGCCATGAAGGCCAGAGCCGCTGGCAGGTTCCCGTAAGAGCGCATTTCATAAACGAGCAGCGGGAAAGAAGCTACCGCGATAATCGATCCCAGCGAAACGTAACGAAAAATGAGCACGACTATAACAAAAAGTCCGGCAGCAACCAGCACCGCTTCCGGTGCAACCACTGCAAACGATCCCAACCCCGTAGCCACTCCTTTGCCGCCGCGAAAGCCCAACCAGAAGGGGAACATGTGACCGAACACCGCGAATAATGCCGCCATCGCCATAACGGTATAGC
>JBAPOI010000413.1:0-13287 GCA_049279555.1 Candidatus Sulfotelmatobacter sp. | reverse complement strand
ATCTTCAGCCCCGCGCGATCAATCGCCTGCTCCAAATTCTCGCAAGTCAGCACTCCGAAAGCGTGAGGCACGCCCGTCTCCTGCGCCGACTGCCCGATCCCCCGCGTCACCTCGTTCACGATAACGTCATAGTGCGCCGTATCTCCGCGCAATAAACAGCCAATGCAGATGACCGCGTCGTACTTCCCCGTCTCCGCCAGCTTCCGCGCCGCAAGAGGAATTTCGAACGCTCCCGGCACCCGCGCGACATCGATATCGTCTTTGGTGGCACCCGAGCGTACCAGACCATCGACCGCGCTGAGCAAAAGCCGCTCGGTGATGAAAGCGTTGAATCGCGAAACCACAATCGCGAACCGCCTCTCCACCGCAACGATCGATCCCTCGATCGCAGGCATATCCGACTCGGGCAGGGACTCCAATTTCAATCTGAGTTTTTTCCCCGCGATTTTCGGGTCGGTGGTCGGTTTAAACTCTCTTCCAATTCTTGTCATCCTGAGCGCGCTCTTTGCGCGAAGGACCTATGTATTTTTGCCGGTCCCGGTTTTTCTCCGTGTCTCTGTGTCTCTGTGGTGAATTGTTTTTCAATTCGTATCAATCCGTGAAAATATCTTACTTCCCCTTGAACGCTGCCGCCCGCTTCTCCAGAAACGCCGAAGTACCTTCCTTCTTATCCTCACTCGAACAAGCGACGGCAAACAGCACGGCCTCCAGATACAATCCCTCACTCAAAGTCATCTCCATGCCTTTGTTCACGGCCTCCATCGCATACTGCACCGCCAGCGGAGCATTGGCGACAATCTTCGCCGCAATCGCCTCGGCCCGCGGAATCAACTCCGCCGCTATCGTGACCTCATTCACCAGCCCGATGCGATGCGCCTCCTGCGCCGTAATCATCTCGCCGGCCAGCACCATCTGCATCGCAATTCCCTTGCCCACCAGCCGCGGCAATCGCTGCGTCCCGCCGTATCCCGGGATAATCCCCAGCTTCACCTCTGGTTGCCCAAGTTTGGCATTTTCGCTCGCCAGCCGCATCGTGCAAGCTAGCGCGATTTCGCACCCACCACCCAGCGCAAATCCATTGATGCAGGCAATCACCGGCTTGCCCAAATTCTCGATCAGATTGAGCACACTCTGCCCGCGGTGCGTGTACTCTTTGCCCGAAACCGCATCATGCTTGGCCAGTTCGCCAATGTCGGCCCCGGCAATGAACGCCTTCTCGCCGGCCCCGGTAAGAATAACGACGCGAATCGCCGCATCATTCTTAATGTCATGAAACGCCGCCCGCAGCTCTTCCATGGTCGCCATGTTGAGCGCATTCAAAACCTTCGGCCGGTTGACGGTGACATAAGCAATCGAGTTTTTCTTTTCGAAGAGAATATTTTCGAAGTTCATAATCTTCACATTCTGAATTTTTAAGAGATTTCACCTGCAAGATTGTCGTTTCGACGAGATTGTCATTCTGAGCGAAGCGAAGAACCTATGCAATCGATTGCGCAGCCGAACTGCTGCGCATGAAACGGCCCCAAAGGGCCCCTAGATTTCGCCCTGCCTCAGCGTCTCCTTGGTAAAAAATCCGTGGCAAGAACTTCTTAGCTCTTCCTCCGCGCCGCCGCCGCTACCTCATCCTTGCTCAACTCGCAACTGATGCACTTCTGCGTCCACAGCCGGTTCCCAAACACCTTCCCGCACCGCGGACATCTCCACTCCGTGAGCCACCATCCTCCAGCAAGGTACACTCCAATCCACACCAGCAAGATCGCGAAGTCTGCAGGCTCGCCCAGCTTCAGCTTCGACATGGCAACGCCGAGAAAGATGAAACTGAGAAACAACACCACCACCAGATTCCGGCGCGCCTGGTAGCTGTGCCACGCGCGGCGATAGACTTCTATATTTTCCGGAGTGGCGTCGCCCACACCCTGATCGGTTTTTCTGCGTCTATGCAAGAGAAGTTGACCTACAGTTTATTCGCCTTCGGATTGTTCGGGTCAGAATAATCGTAAAACCCTTTACCAGTCTTGCGCCCGTACCACCCCGCCATCACCAGCCGCTTTAGCAGCGGAGGCGATGCAAACCGCCGCTCCTTGAACTCGTCATACATCACGTGAGTGATGTAATAAGTCGTTTCCAGCCCCACAAAATCGAGCAGCGTGAACGGTCCCATCGGATAGCCGCAGCCCAGCTTCATCGCGTTATCGATATCTTCAATCGACCCCACGCCCTCTTCATAGGCGCGAATCGCATCGAGCAAATAAGGTACCAGCAGCCGGTTCACGATGAACCCCGTCTTATCGGAAGTGCGCACCGGAACCTTGCCCAGCTTTTTCCCGAACTCATAGGCCGCGTCGTAAACGTCATCGGCGGTAGCAATGGTTCGCACCACCTCGACCAGCTTCATTAGCGGCACCGGATTAAAAAAGTGCAGTCCGATAAACCGCTCCGGCCGCTTCACCGAAGTCAAAAGCTCCGTCACCGAAATCGAAGAAGTATTCGAAGCGAAGATCGCGCTTTTTTTCACAACGTCATCGATCGACGCATACATCTTCTTCTTCTCTTCTACGTTCTCGATGATGGCCTCAATCACAATGTCACAATCGGCCAGGTCCGGTTTGTTCGTCGTCCCCTTGAGCCGCGCGCGAATCGCGTCCTTCTGCTGCGCCGTGATCCCGCCCTTCTCGACCGGCCGCTCGGCAAACTTCGCCAAAGATTTCTCGATCCCGGCAAAGCCTTTATCGAGAAACTTCTGTTCGACTTCGAGCACGGTCACATCGAATCCCGCCGTCGCGCAAACTTGCGCGATGCCGGAACCCATCAGGCCACAACCTAGTACGCCAACTTTCTTGATTTCCATAGGAAAGCCTTCTTGAGATGAAAAAGATATCTACGAATAATAGTAGCGCAACGTCCAACCTCATTACCGCGACTGCCAGCGCCTCGGATTGCGCCTGCCATGGAAGCAGGCGATTACCACGATCCGACGCTGCTGAACCTCGAATAAAATTCCATAAGGAAAGCGGCGCACTCCCGCGCGGCGACGGCTGCGATAAACGACCGGAAATTGCAACGGATGTTCCGCTAAGCTTTCGACGGCAGCCTGGACCGCCTGCGCGAAACGCTCCCCAAGATGAGGACGAATGTTGTCATACCATGCCCGCGCTTCTAGCAAATCCTCATTTGCCTCTGGCGTCCAAACGACCGGGAGCGTCACTTTTTCTTAAACAGTCCCGCCTTGACTTGCTGCCACGGGATTACATCGGAAGGGTTCTGCTCGTGCCGAGCGATTCGGTAATCAAGCTCGTCCCGTTGCGCATCCGTCAACGATACCGCGTCCGCTTCCAGGCTCTCCCAGACCGTGTCCAGCAGCTCTGCCTTTTCAGCAGGAGAGAGGCTGTCAATCTGGCTTCGCAGATGGTTCATATGCCTACATTATCACGCGCAGCTTCTGACTTTACGCATTCCATATTTATGGCATGGGATAATGCCCTCATGAAGCAGGATTCCATTCGCACCACGGTCGATATCCCCGCGCCGCTCTACCGCCGGCTGAAAGCGCAGGCGGCCGCAAACGGCCGCTCGGTGCGCGAATTGATTCTCGCCGGCGTGCAGAGTGTCCTTCTGCAAGCGCGGCGGCCGCGCCCGCAGCAAGTGCAATTCCCGCTGATCGACTCTCGCGGCCCCAAGGTCGATCTCACCAATGAACAAGTATATGAACACGTTGAATTTCCTTGATTCGCACGCGTGGCTGGCCCCCGAATGGTTGGGCACGAAAATTTCACGAGCATTTATCTCGGTCCCAATTGAATCCCCCTCGTGCCCGTTTTTGTCGAAGCTCCGAGTTCTCTTCATGGCAAGGGCAAAGCTTGTTACAGCATTTTAGGTTAGGGTCGACTGTCGAGCCCAGGTGTCCTGTCGTGCGACTCTTCGCCAAGTCGGGATTGGCTTCATCCCGAGCTCTTTGCTTTGTCCACAGCTCTGTCGCTTCTGCTGCCGCTATTATGGGCGTCGGATATTCGGGCGGGTGATAAGTGCGAACGGCGGGTATGCTGATTAAGCCGTCATGATAGACCATCAACGTAACGCAATCTGCGGCTGCGAAGAGAATGCCGTAGCTCTCTGTACAGGTGCTTTCCTTCCAATCCATCACAAGACTTCTGCCGCGCTTTTTTACTTCCCTTTCAAACTCTTTGACTGTCGCGTCCTGAATACTGGTCATATTCGGTTCCTTCGTCATCGTCGGCGACGATGCACAGCGCCGGTGGCTCTCACGCTCCCACGCCGCCCCTTCGAATGCCTGTGTCGGGCGGACAGCTTTCTCAGAGTATAGCTTGACTCGCTAGGGTTAACCGCCAAAGGCGTCGGCTTTGTTGGGCATCGCCGGACAATCGTCCACCGATCATTGCTAGTAGATCGCAACCCCGAAGCGGTTTACTCTTGGAGGGTTTGCATACTGCCGCGAGATCAAGTCGCGAATGGCGACATCGTACCGCTGCACTCCGTTACCGGCCCTGCTCGTTGGTGTGTAACCTGCAACCACTCCCTCTGCCTGCAGGGAGCGGTCCCTATCGAAAACGATCACGGGCATTCCAACCGTAACTTGGCTGATCTGGCGCGCGGAAATGCCAAAGTCTGGGCCTACGCTGTTCGCAAGAATGGTGTAAAAGTCTCTTCGGTGGGTTCCCGCCTGAGTCCTGCTCTTGGGGGCTAGTAACAGCAAAGTAGGCATTAGCAGACCTCCTTACGATAGCGACGCCGTATGACTCTTGGATGCACCAGGGTCGGTAAAGTTCTCAGCGTAGCGGTAGACATGGAGCGGCTTTTTTTACTCTTAAACGCGTTTGAGCGAATGGGGCGCTCATCCCATCAGTTCAAACTCTCCACAATCATCGCAATCCCCTGCCCGCCACCAATGCAAGCCGTAGCCAGCCCGTACTTCTTCTTCCGCCGCCGCAACTCATACAGCAGCGTAATCACCAGCCGCGTCCCGGTCGCCCCCAGCGGATGCCCCAGCGCAATCGCCCCGCCGTTCACATTCACTTTGTCGCGATCAAGTCCCAACTCTTTTTCCACCGCCAGATACTGCGCCGCGAACGCCTCATTCACTTCGATCAAATCGATGTAATCCAAACTCAACCCGGCCTTCTGCAGCGCCACCTTCGTCGCCGGCACCGGACCACGTCCCATCACCTTTGGCTCAACTCCGGCAATTCCCCAACTCACAATCCGTCCCAGCGCCTTCAGCCCGCGCTTCAGCGACTGCTCCAGAGACATCACCACCACCGCCGCGCCGCCATCCACAATGCCGCTGGCGTTACCGGCAGTGACCGTGCCATTTTTCCCGAACGCTGCTTTTAACTTGGCCAATCCTTCCATCGTCGTCTGCGGACGCCGGTGGTCATCCTCCGTCAGCAACTCTCCCGTGGCCTCGCCCTTGTGATTCTTCAGCGGCACTGGAATCAACTCCTCCTGAATGCGTCCTTCTTTATAGGCCGCATCCGCCTTCTGTTGCGAGCGCAGGGCGAACTCATCCTGCATCTGCCGCGTGATGCCGTGTTCCGTACCCAGCAATTCCGCCGTGTTCGCCATGTACAGCCCGCAATAACTATCGAGCAGCGCCACCATCAGCGAATCTTCCAGCTTGCCGCCCGGAGCCAGCGTAAATCCGTCACGCCCGCGAATCGAAAACGGAGCCTGTGACATCGCCTCCATGCCGCCCGCCAGCACAATCTTCGCTTCATCCGTCTGAACCATCTGCGCCGCGCTCACAATCGCCTGCATCCCCGAGCCACACAGCCGGTTCACCGTCAGCGCCGGAGTCTCAATCGGCAGCCCCGCCCGCAACCCCACGTGCCGCGCTCCATACAATGCATCACCCGAAGTCTGCTGCGCGTTGCCAAACACCGCATGATCAAATTCCTTGGTGTCGATCCCCGAGCGCTCGATCGCCCCCTTGGCCGCAACCGCACCCAATTCCTGCGCCGTGAAGTCCTTCAACTTGCCGCAATAGCGCCCAAACGGCGTCCGCACCCCGCTGACAATCGCAATATCACCCGGCTTCAACATGATTTCCTTGCAGACCCCGCTCAGAGCGGGTCAAAAGTGATCATCAAACTGGTTAGTGTAGCAGCGTGCGGGGAGATTTGACCACCAGCAGGCGGCTCGGAAGTGGTAAGCTGCGGCGGTGCCCGCAATCGAACTTCCCAAAGCGTTTCTGGATCGCATCAGAGCGGTCACCGACAAGCGACCTAAAGCGGTGATTGATCACATTATCAAACACGGCAGCATCACTACCGAAGAGTTGAAGGAGTTGTATGGTTACAACCACGCTCCACGCGCTGCTCGGGATGTGCGGGAGAATGGGATTCCCTTAAAGACAACCATGACTAAGGACAGCAAAGGCCGCAGATGCGGAGCATACACATTTGATCTGACGATTGCGCTGGACGGCGAAAAGATCGGGGGCAGGAAGGCATTCTCCAAGAACATCAAAGATACTCTTATCCAGCGTGACGGCTCGCGTTGCGCTGTCTGTGGCCTTGAGTACTCGGCCCGCTATCTTCAAGTCGATCATTGCGTACCTTACGAGGTCGCTGGCGAATCTCTCAGCGATGATCCCGACCAGTTGATGCTCGTTTGCGCCTCTTGCAACCGAGGGAAGTCATGGAGTTGCGAACATTGCCTGAACTGGACCGAGCTTAAAAAGATGAAGACCTGTCAGACCTGCTACTGGGCCAGTCCCCACGACTATCAACATATCGCTCTTGTCCAGATTCGGCGCGTGGATATTGGTTGGGAGGGCGATGAGGTCGAGGTTTACGACAAACTGCGACAGAAAAGCAAGAGGCAAGGAGTATCAGTTCAAGAATTGGTTAAGAGCATCCTCAAAGGATCACCCGTGCTCAAATAGTGCAGCCTGCTGCTCTACAAAACCCCGTCCTATGACATGGGAAACGGAGATGTTGGCCCCCAGCCCGGAAGAAACGTAAATAGACTCCACAGTGCGCGAATCCTGCCCGTTGAGCGTCGCCTGGCTGGAGCGACCCGCATCAACAAGCACCCGCCTCAAACCCAGGCAATTTGGCAGAGCCTCGCCGTAGGTCTTATCGCCACACGCGCCGTCGTAACTGAGGATAAACTGTATGCCGCGCTGGTTCAGCTTCTCCAAAGACGAAACGAGGTCGTCCCGTTCAACCCCTCTCACGTAGCGGGAGTCCCGTCCTTCGCTAGTGCCTTGATATGGCGGGTCCATGTAGACGATGTCGGTCGGCGCCGCCGTCTCTAGCGCGGCCTTATAGTCGGCGCACCTGACCTCACACCTCTTCTGGAGAATTGTATGTGCTGCTTCTATCTCCGCAGTCATGTTTTTCGGCTGCGTTCCGAGCCGCCGCTTGTCAGGGGACTGGTTAAACTGCCCGGAGGGATTAAACCGAACGGCGTTCTTTACGCAACGAGCGAGCAGAAACAACAACTTGGACGGAATTCTATCTTTGTTGAACTCGCTTCGGACCTCGTTGAAGAATGCGTTAGGATCAGGAAACTGGCGATGCCAAATGTCGGCGTATTCGGCAGCGAGCGTGCGAGGATCGGCAACGATCTGGTGCCAAATTCCGCACAAGGGCGCAAGGGCGTCACTGACAACGAATCGCTTGCAGAGCTTTTTCCCCGCCGCAGCCAGCGTCACTGCGCCAGAACCGACAAACGGCTCTATAAGAGTCTGAAACCTCCCTGCCGGGATGAACGACAAAATCAGCGGCGCAAGCTGCCGCTTGCTGCCCTGATATGGAATCGGATGCGGAGTTTGACCGAATCTCATGTCTAAGAACGAACCTTATCTCGGTTGTACAGCGAAAGTAAAGCGAAGACTTTCTTAGGGCAGGGGAATATCATTGAACCGTTCCTGGAAGCGTAGCACGTTCGCTTTTGGACCCGCAATCTTTTTGAGGTAAATAAGACTTCCGAGGGAAATTTCGCGCTGCTTCTACGCCACCGCCCCCGCCGCCAGCGCCGCCCCTAGAGCTACGACTTTTCCCGCGCCCTGCACCAGCGAGGTCGCCAGCGCATGTTCGGCGCGGTTGATCACTTCCGTCACAATGTCTACCGGATCGTAATTCTCCCGCACCACAGCCTCGGCCAGCCCCGCCGAGAATTCCATCGCGTGGCCTTTCTCGGCTCCATCTTTCGCGGACAGATGCACGCCGGCGATAATCTTGCGCAGTTTTTCGATCGCCAGCATCGCTTCCTTCTCCGCGGTCTCGCCGAGAATGATGGCGATCGTAGTAGTGTCATAACGAAATGCCAAATCGTTGGTCCGGATGTTCGCGGTGAATTGCTGCCCAATCTTTTCCATCGCGCCTTCCACGGCAGCGTCGCCGTATTCCTTGATCAGCGCGGCGCTTCGTCCAAATTGCAGCAGCAGCACAGAAAGCGGCGTCCCGTTCTGTACCGCCCGCTTGCTTTCCCCGAGCAGCAAATCAAGATAGGACCCGCGCTTCAGTAGTCCGGATTTTTCGTCGGTCACCGAAAGATTTTTCACCAGCCGCCGCAGGCCCGCGTTATTCAGCGCAATCACCATCTGGTCGGCCAGCGTTTTCAGTACCACTGCATCGGTGTTCGGCCACACCCGTGGCTTATTGTGCATCAGAGCCAGCACTCCCACCTGATCCGTCCCATTAATGAGAGGAAGCGCCAGCACCGTGCTTGTGCCTAGCTCTGTCACAGCCTTTCGCACCGCCTGCAACTCCGCGCCCCGCTGCGCGTCGGCAATCACCAGCGGCTCACCCGACGCCATTGTCAAACATATGTCTTGCAACCCGCACATCACTTCTTTGATCGTCGTGGAAGTTCCCGCTTTCACTCCCTGGGCGCAGAACTCCTGCACCGCAGTCGGCGCCGAACCCGGAGTCCGCATCAATGCCACACAGCGTGAAACTTCCCAATGACCGCCGATTTCCATAACGGCCGTCGTCAGCACCGCCGGCGCACTCGCCTGGTGATAAAGCTTGCGCGTGATTTCGGCGACTCGCGTTACATTGCGCATCTCCGCCATTGGATCGACCGACGGTGCCGCTGGTGCTGCGGCCTGGGGCGTCGCCACCGGTGCGGGAACTGGCGAACTCCCCGAGTACGCTGGCGTTACACCCGCAGCCATGTAAAGCCGTTGCAAATCTTCGTTGCGTTCTTCCTCTCGCGGAAAAAGCTCCTGAATCCTCTGCAGCCGTTCCACCGCTTTGTTGCGCATTCCATACTGCACCAGAATTTCTGCCTGCAGCATCAAGTCCTGCAAGGTCGAAGCGCCCAGCGTCGCCTCGCGCTCGTGCGAGGGTTCGGACGTCGCCTTGCTTACGGGAGTAAACCGCGAAGCAATTTCCTTATACTTGACTTCGTCAATCTTGCCCTTGAGCATCTCCATCCGCTTGGTGTGCCCCGATTCGTAAGGATCCACCTCCGCCGCGCGATCCAGGCACTCGGCCGCTTTGCTGAAATCTCCTGTGCTGCAATACAGATCAAAAAGTTTCAGCAGCGTCTGGCAGTAATCGCCCTCGCGATTCGAGGCGTTGAACAGCTCGCTCAGAAACTCCAGCATCTCCGGAGACGCGCGCCGCGTCGCCGCCACATCCTGCATCACGGCCACGAATTGCCGGCGCTCGCCGCGCTTTGCCTGGAATTGTCCAAGCTTGCGGGCCAACGAAACCGCCGCCGCATCCTGATCCGAATCCACCAACTGCCCGATCAACGCCGTAACCTGCTGCATGCGGTTGGGATTCTGTTCAAACAGTTGCCACACCAGCGGCTCCGCATCCGCGTATCGCCCCGCGGCCAGCAGAGCTTCGGCATAAATATCCCGCAACTGCGGAGAGTTCTTGCCCGCGTTCACTTGCGGCTCCAGTACAAAAATCGCAGCTCCCACCTGCCCTTGTCCCAGCAAGTTCTTGCTGTAGGCCAGCGTTATCTCTTCATCGGAAGAATTTTCCTGGTAAGCCCGCTCATACCACTGCGCCGGATCGCCGCCATTCTCCGCCGTAAGCAGCGCCACACGTTTAAACATCTCGGCAGCGCGCCCACTTTCTCCCAACTCAGACGAGAGCTCCGCCATCCGCAGAAAGTTTGCCTGAATTGGTTCGAGCGCGACTACGCGATCGAGCACCTGAACTGCGTTGCTTTTGTCCTGCAGCTTCGCCAGGTCCGCTAGCGCGGATTCATACGTGCCCACGGCCAGTTTCTTGTTCGAACCTTCCAGCAATTGCCCAAAGCGGAATTTCTGTTCCCAGGTCGGATTGCCGTGCCGGGCGAGTTTCTTGTAGGTCAGGCTCGCCTTGGTCGCGTCGCCCGCGTTCACCTGCCGCTCAAACAGTTCGCCCAACAACTGCACCGCATCGCGCGCCCGGTTCTGCGAAAGACACAAATCGGCCGAGAGTTGCCGCACCGTATCATTTTCGGGATCGTCCCGCAGGACCTGCAGAAATTCTTCCAGCGCTTCGGCGGCTTTGCCCTTCTGCAGAAGTTTTTCCGCACGCTCCACCCGCCGGTTCAACTCGGCTCGGTCCGCGCGCGTTGTCGTCTCGGGCATGGTTGCTCTCTGGGCGGAGTACTGGTCCTTTGATTCTAGGAGCACCCCCCAGAGCCAGCAATCGGTAAGCCCCCCGGCTGGATTACGAAAGTCATCGCCTCTTGGGACCGCACACTCGACCAGTCGGATTTTTGGGTAGCGCAGCGCTGCCAACGCCGCCATTCGCGACCTCTCGAGATCCGGGCTTTGACCCATAAGCGCGTTCAGGGTCTGACAACATCCTAAAGACCGTTTCGGGGCAATCAATAAACTTCGACGGTTCGGTAACCACGAGCGCGTTGATCGGTACCGTTCAATCGGATGGAGAACAATTCGACCTGGATAACCGGCAGCTCCTGGTATAAGTGCCGGCGTTGGATACCATGGATCGCTACCGAGAGTCGCCTTCGCTTTAGCTTTCGTGAGGATCTGGAGCCGAGCCCGACGAGAACGATGGACCTACTCGGTCGTCCACTCCACTCTCACCAGCTTTGATTGCTGGGCTGCTCATCGTTTAGGTACTCCGCTAAAATCCCCGCGTTAAGGAACAAACGGCCCCAGACGGTGTGCATGTCATATCATGTTGGGGAAAAGGAGCAGTATCAATCTCAATTTATGTTCACACGAATCAGAGTTTGTCTCCTCTTGGCCCTGATCTCGGCCCCAGGCGTGTCCGGCGACGATTTTGCCATGAAGGTGACCGACAAGAATTACCTCGATACACAAGGTTTCAGCGTTTTTCTCTACGACAGCACGTACCATCCCGTTTTTGTGGACCAGAAGAACACGGCCATGGAGATGATTCTCCACGGTCAGCGCATCGCCACCAACGGTGACGTGCGCCTGATGCCAACGCCGGAACAGTGGGACCTAGTGGCAACCCTCAAAGGTCGCCATGCAAACAAGGCAAACAGCCGGATCGCCGCCGACCTCGCTTTCCCGACGTTCGACTTCAGTTACACACTGCAAGTGGCAGCGGAGCCAGGAGGCGTGGAGGTCAGCATCAATCTCGACAAGCCACTACCGCAGAAACTGGCCGGGCGGGCGGGGTTCAACCTGGAGTTCCTGCCGTCGATTTACATGGGCAAGGCCTACCTGGTGGACGGAACCAAAGCCGGCATCTTCCCGCGTACGCCTAACGATCCGATGACGAAGGTTTTGCCGCTGCTTGACGAACCGAAAAAAGCGTACTACCTGGAGGACTGGGATAAGGCCAAGGGATACACTCAGCCGCTGCCGTTCGCCGAAGGCAAGAGCATCACCCTTGGTGTCGACGACGCGCTGGCCCGTGTGAATGTCGTATCGGATACGGCCAACCTCATGCTGTTCGATGGTCGCGCCCGCGCGCAAAACGGCTGGTTCGTGCTGCGTTCATTGATCCCTTCGGGAAAGACCACCGGAGCCATCGTATGGCACATCAGGCCGGACGTGATTTCGAACTGGACGCGGCCGCCGATGATCGCGCACAGCCAGGTCGGTTACGCGCCGGCGTTCTCCAAGGTGGCGGTACTCGAACTCGACCCGAAGTACGACGGCCCGAAGACGGCCAAAGTGCTACACCTGATGGAGGACGGATCTTACAAGCAGGCCTTCGAGGGTCCGATCACGCCTTCTACGCCCTGGCTGCGCTACGTTTATTCAAAATTCGACTTCACGCCGGTCAAAGACCCTGGCCTCTATGTAATCGAGTACGCAGACCAGCGTACGGCACCCTTCCCCATCTCCAATGACGCTTACGCGAACATCTGGCAGGACAGCCTGGACCATCACCTTGCGGAGCAGATGGATCACGTTTCCGTTCGCGAAGGCTACCGCGTGTGGCACGGTGCGTCGCACCTGGATGATGGCCGTCTGGCACCGGTGGTCGGGGAGCAATTCGACGGCTGGAATCAGGCTATGGCAACGGACGGGAAGTGGAAAGGCGGCGATCATATTCCTGGGATGAACGTGGGCGGCTGGTATGATGCCGGCGACTTCGACCTCGAAGAGCCTGCGCAACTGAACGTGATTCAGAGTCTGGCACTGGCGTATCGCGAATTCAATCTCAAATATGACGAACTCACGGTCGATGAAGTCGCGCGTGAGGTCGAGATGCACCGTCCTGATGGCGTGCCGGATACGGTCGAGCAAGTCAAGCACGGCGCACTGCTCATCCTGGCGCAGTTCCACAATATAGGCCACGCGATCCGCGGAACTCACGAACCAGATTTGCGCCAGTATACGCACTTGGGCGATGGAGCCTCGAAAACCGACGGCCGCATCTATGACCCGAAGCTCGGTCCGAACGAAGTAAAGGGGGACTACTCCGGCAAGCCGGATGATCGCTGGATCTTCACTACTAACAACCCGTATCTCCAGTGGAATGCCATTGCGGCGCTGGCTGCAGCGGCGGATACGCTGAAAGGCTGGGACGACGCATTAGCGAAAGACTGCCTCGAGACCGCGATCAAAGCCTGGAAGGAAACGAGGGCTGACCCACTTCAGTATCCCGTTGGCGGCTCCACCGCAGAGGCCCCGGCAGGTGCCTCCGGAGTTGGTGTGCTGGCGGCGTCTCAGGGTGTGGTTTCTGGCGCGCAAGGCGGTCGTCAGCCAGGGGGCAACTCGGGCGCTCCGACAAGCTCTGGCACCACTAGCGCACAAACAACTCCGCCGGCCGGCGTCGGCCGTGGCGGATCTGGCGTCGGGCTGGACTGGGCGGCGGCCCTGGAATTGACCATCGCCACAAATGGTGCCGAGCCCTACAAGTC
>JBAPOI010000412.1:0-3125 GCA_049279555.1 Candidatus Sulfotelmatobacter sp. | reverse complement strand
GTCGAGGGCAAGAATTCCCGACTTTGTCAGGGAAATGTCATCTTGCGCTACAACTGAAGCCGCGGTTATGCACATCAGAATCACGAGCAAGCTGGCAAATTTCATTGAGTCTCCCTATGCAGTTGTCGCCACTTCCACGTCTGCTGATGCAACTTGGAATGCACTTCTCCTAGCCACTCGTGCGAGAGAATCCGAAACATTGGAGTTTAGAAACACTTCATCCAAAGAATTTGGAAAGCCTGCGAAACTTTTTCAACGCAAGATTAGGGTCGACTGGCTCGCCACGCAAACCCACATGGTGTTTCGTTCGATCCATGTATCTACGAATCGCTCCCGCAGCACATAAGTCTTGCCCGTTTTTATGCCCTCTTCCCGATAAACGCCAGTTACTACTACGCTGCTTCCGTGGGAATGAGCGTGCATTGATTCGTTGACAATGTGCTCTTTGTGCGCCGACGGCGCGCGCACGCTGGCCAGATATTGTTCCTTATTCATCACCCCGCCGTCGTATTCGACGTAAACCAATTCCTCGGACAACATAAGCTTCAAGGCGTTGCTGTCTTTTGCCTGAACAGCCTGGTTCCAGGCATTCTCCAGTTGGAGAACTCTCAATTCCTCAGCATTTGCAGACGCTTCGTTTCCGGCGCCCGCGCCGGGTGCCATCAACAGCAAGAGAAAAAACAGAGCGATCTTAATATCTACCTTCCTTTTCGAACGGAAGCAACCCACTCACTGCAGGATCGATACAGCTAGGCCGCCCCGCTCACTTCGCTATGTTTGGATATGCGATATTCCAAGTAACGACAACCGTCTCACCATGGTCGTGTGACATTCTGGTTTGGGCCGAAGCGATGGTAACGTTTCTAAGCAGCAGGAATTCCGATCAAGCACAGGTTGGCGACGAAGTCAAACGCACCTTGCGTTCCTTCCATCTGCACAAATAAAAAAGTGTACACCCATTTGTCAACAAAGCAGTGATCAACTTTCGGAAGTTACGGAATCGATACACGAGAGGGGGCGGAGCAAAATGCTGGTCGATTTTACTCGCGACGATGACAGGTATCCCAGCCAGAAGTTCGGTAAGTTTCCGCTGCTCCGAGAAAGAACATGCGAACCCATGCAAGTCGTTGTGGGGTGTCGACTCGGGTTATTGACCTGAGTCCAGTGTGGCAATTGCATGCGTGTCACGGAGCACCGTGTAGGTTTCGAGGCTTGCGCCACCAGCGCGGAAGTACTCCGTCCAGAAATCCCGGAGGCCTTGCCAATAGGGCGTCGACCTCCCGGCTCCATCTACTCTCAGAGCACGGACGTTAACTCCGGTAAGATTCGCGATGCCGATCTTGCTCTTCATTTTTCCGATCTTATCAAAACTAGGCATCATCGAAGGGGACTCTAGATCCAACTCCCGTGTCTGCTGACGCATGTCAGAAAAAATAACCAGCACCTTTTCGTTTGCCTTAGCCTGTTGGTCGAATATCTCACGGGCGAGCGTCAGAGCGCCAAGGATGTCGGTTCTCAACGTATATTCGCGGTACCGGCCCTTGTAGATATCGTGATCGTCTGCAAAGACCGTCAGTACAGCCCGAAATTCATCATCGCGAAATTGTCAAGATGCCGATATCGACTATTGGCTGACTCATCGGCGTTTTAACATTCCTCGCGGTTCTGCAACCGGTACCCCGCTGGGGCCGTCTGCAATCCTCAACTATCGTAATACTTCACGTGAACCTAACCTTCTGAAAAATTTGGGGTATCCTTCGGCTTACTCTTGCACCGGCTCTATACTAGGAGAGTGATCGGAATGTGCTGTGCGACGCCTGTGGCGGGATCTCCCCGGACACCCATCGCACACAGTGTCAGCCTGAAATCAGATTTGGAGTGTCGTTTTCCGGAAGAATGGCTGATCGGCCGTCATTCGTCGAGACAGTCGTGGCACCACTCTCCAAAGGAAGCTTCCCTAAGTTGTAACGAAAGTATTGACGGGCATTCTAGGAGGAAATATGTTTGTAGTTCTCAATGCAAATTCCACGAGAAAACCAGCGAAGCAGGCACCGTCTACAATTTCGACACCATCGATGTAGACGGAAAACCAGAAGTATAGTTTAAGTGCTTGAAAAGATTGGTCGGGGAGAGAGGATTTGAACCTCCGACCCCCTGGTCCCGAACCAGATTCCAGCGGATATTGAACTTTATTGAATTTTGTAGGCCGCAAGTGCTTGGTGATGAATGTGTTGCGGTCTCGGCCTGGCGCGTTGTTGTTCTTAGTTGAGCTTTGGTGCTCCGACCGTCACAAAATCGTCTACACACACGCTAATCGTTAAGCATTCCGTTCAATGCTGTCCGGCGAGCCGGACGAGCCACATTTACTTCGCGCCCCAGCTTCGGTCTCGGAAACTGCCGTCCTTCTCGGAGTTGTTACGTGAGCAGCGGCTTTGCCTCTGCACAACACCGTTCTACGGCCGATGAGGACCCGAGCATCTGTACCGTACCTGACCCTATCCGAGCGTGGAGGCGGAGTACTTCAGAATCCGATGCAATGGTACGTTGGTTTTATTTCGTGAGAGAATTTTCAAATTGCACCACTGATCCAGGCGTCGGACTATCTCCCTCCGTCTTAGGTGGTTTTCTGATTTGAGGAGGCAACATGTGGGCAACATTGATTCAGGATCTTCGCTGCGCGCAGCGTCAGTGGAAGAAGTCTCCCGTATTCGTTTTCACAGCCGTCTCCACTCTCGCTTTGGGCATTGGCATGGCGACAGCGATGTTCAGCGTTGTCTATGGCGTACTCCTCAAGCCGCTGCCTTACGAACATCCGGACCGGCTAGTGGATTTGCGCGAACTCAGCGGGCAAGGGAAACGTATGTACTTTGCCGACCCCAACTTTGATGATATTCGCGCCCAAAATGACGTTTTTGGTGGGATGGCCGGCTACATCACAGAAATCTCATCGGTGGTGACAGGTTCCGGGGAACCACAGCGAATCGGGATGGCCAGCGTTTCCCAAGATTTCTTTAAGGTCATGCGGGTGCATCCCCTTCTGGGCCGCACGTTCTCGCCGGATGAGGACGGAGTCGAAGGGCCACGGGTTGCAATCCTGAGCTACGGATTATGGCACAGGCGGTTCG
>JBAPOI010000411.1:0-2127 GCA_049279555.1 Candidatus Sulfotelmatobacter sp. | reverse complement strand
CAGTTGGAAGCGGCGTTCTCCGACATTCTGGTCTCGCCAGACTTATTCGGCCAACTTGGACCGGCGATCAATGCTGGCAAAGGTATGTTTATCTACGGCCCTCCCGGAAACGGCAAAACGACGATTGCCCAGCGAATTACTCGTTGTTTCGGACAAACAATCTATGTTCCGCATGCGATTGTCGAAGATGGCCAGATCATCAAGCTATTCGACGGCTCATGTCACCAGCAGGTCCGCTCAGCAACAGAGAGCCTTTTGAGGGAAGCCGAGTTCGACCGCCGTTGGGTCCGAATTCAACGGCCAACGGTTGTGGTTGGCGGCGAATTGACGATGGACAGCTTGGAACTGAAACACAACACCGTGTCGAATGTCAGCGAAGCCTCTTTACAACTGAAGAGCAATTGCGGTTGCCTACTGATCGACGATTTTGGACGCCAACGCATCGATCCTGTTGAGCTTTTGAATCGTTGGATAGTGCCGCTCGAAAACCAGGTCGATTACCTGACCCTCGCCAACGGAAAGAAAATCGAGGTGCCATTCGAGCAACTGATTATTTTCTCGACAAATCTCGAACCGAACAAACTCGCGGATGATGCGTTTCTTCGTCGCATACCGTTCAAAATCGAAATTGGAGATCCGCCCAAAGAAGAGTTTCAGATGCTCTGGCAATTGGCCGCAAACAAACAGGGCATAAATTGTCCATCAGAAATGATTGATTATCTCATTTGCAAGCACTTCACGGCCTGTTCGCGCCCCCTACGACGCTGCCATGCGCGCGATTTGCTCGACCAAATTCAGAATTATTGCGAATACAACGATATGGATCTAGTAGTCAACGAACAGCATCTTGACTATGCGGTTCGCAATTATTTCACTGCTCTACATCATGAGCAGATTGAGCGAGCTGTAAATGAACTGGCAGACGCAAGTGTTATTGATCGGAAACTAACGCTACCTCGGACTCATTGACACGCGAGCCGACGAGTAGACTTTGCGAATCATTGATTGCGAGTTGGTCACTTGAAAATGTTGCTGAATTGACCCGCTCAATGAGCGAGGTGAATCCGCGGAATGTGATGTAACCAATGGGACGCTGGTCGGCAACGACGACCATTTCCAGGCAGCCTTGGGTCGAGAAAGCTTCGTAGATTTCAGGAAAGGCCGCATTGTACGCGATCGTTGTGGGGTTCGTAACCAGTTGGCTTCCATTCGAGTTCGGTCCCCACTCGGCAATAGCGTCTGTATCGACTGCCGACGAGGCAACGCCGACCAATCGACCTTCATGATCGACAAACGGCCACACCGGCGCCCCACTGCGGCGCAGAGCGGTAAGCATTGCCTCGTCCACCGATTCACGCGCAAGCACTGAAGGAAACGGCTCCATGAGGTCCTGCGCGACCACGTTTGCAAACGGGCTGCCGGCGATAAGTTCGTTCTGCCAATTCGATAGCTCTTGCGCAAAAGCGTTCTGTTCAATTGCGCAGTCATCGCCCGATTGTTTGGCGATCGCCAATGTCTCTCGTCCTTGATCCAAGAGCTGTTCGGCGCTGACGCCGATCTGCCACGGCACGATTGCCGTTGTCAGCGATAGCCGAGGCCGGCGTTCCGATTCGACTTGAGCGGCACGAAACGCCTCTGCAATGTTCTCAGCGACGACGTGGGCTGCATCGACAGTTCGATCCGGCAATAGAACGTGGAAGATTCCATCGCCGACGTAAGCCGCAATCGCGTTATCGCCCACAGTTTGTCGAATCGAAGTTGCTAGGGTGGTGAGCATATTCTGCGCGGCTGATTCTCCTTCCGCGCGATAAAATCCGGAGAAGAAGTCAATCGTTGTAGTAAGCAGCGTGTGCTCCGAAATGGGCGATCCTGCTTCGGTAGCAATCTTGTTCAACTTGCGCAAGAAACCACGCATGGAATATATTTCTGGCAATCCGGATCTGGAAGACTGCGACCGGATTCGGTTTTCGAACTCAAGCACGCGAGCGCCAACTCGAGTTCGAACCAAGAGTTCGCCCCGACTGATCGGCACACGCAAACCGTCGTAGGCGCCGGCGACAAACCAGGCCCGTAAATCCACGGAGACTGTGGGGTCGTACAGAAAAATCCGATAAATCGGATTATCCG
>JBAPOI010000410.1:0-3971 GCA_049279555.1 Candidatus Sulfotelmatobacter sp. | reverse complement strand
AGTGGGCCGGCAAGGCGCTCCAGTTTCGGCCGCAGGACCAGCTGATCCGGCTTAATCGCGGTCTAGCTACTTCATCCACCACGCCGTGCAGCCGTCCGGCGGATAATTGCCGCCGGTCGAAAAGTCGTCCATTACGTCCATATCCTTCGGTGCTGTCGCCGTATATTCCTTGCCCGGCGCCGCATTGAGCGTGAAATGGATTACCGTGCCTTTTGGAATTTTGGGCCCGTGCATGTTGACGATGGTGTAGTCGGAGATTTTCTGAGTCTGGTTCTGCCCCGATTCATAGAAGCAACTGACGCTGACTTTTTCTTTCGCCTGCGCTGCCGGCACGGCCAGTGCCACGAGCGCTAAGCCCAGCATGAAATTCCGTAACATGTGCGTTTCCCCCGATGAACTGCTGCAAAATGCATACGCATGTTAGCGAAATCCAGGGCTTTAAGCGACGTGGCGGCTGATTTGTGCGACTGCGCCAGAAAAGAAAATGGTCATGGCGGTGCCCGCGCCAGGCGTGCTTTCGACGCTAAGGCTTGCGCCGTGAAGCTCGGCCAGTTGCTTGGTGAGCGGCAGGCCCAACCCCGTGCCTTCGTATTTGCGGGCGAGCGAGCTGTCGATTTGGCCAAAACGCTCGAAGGCTTTTGGGATTGCATCCGCATCCATGCCGATGCCGGTGTCGGCGACCGTGATCGCGACGCCGCCATTTTGCCTGCGAGTTGAAAGGCGTACTTCGCCGCCTTTGGGCGTGAACTTCACGGCGTTGGACAACAGATTGAGCAGCATCTGGCGCAGCCTCTTGGCATCGGCCTGCAGCACGTCGATGCCTGGATCGAGCGCCTCGTAAACCTGGATTCCGGCTTTTTCCGCATGGGGCCGGATGCTGAGAAGGCAATCGGCGATCAGCGCGTGAAGTTCGACCGGCTCCAGCTGCAATTCGAGGCGGCCTTCGTCGAGCTTCGACATGTCGAGAATGTCGTTGATCAGGCCGAGCAGGTGGATGCCGCTGCCGTGGATGGCCGTGGAATATTCGCGATAGCGCGCGTTGCCCAGCGCGCCGAATTGCTCGGCTTTCAGGATGTCGGAAAAACCCAGAATGGCGTTCAAGGGCGTGCGCAACTCGTGGCTCATGGTGGCCAGGAACTGCGACTTCGCCTTGTTGGCGGCCTCCGCGCGCTCCTGGGCCGCGCGCATCTTGAATTCATGCTCCTTGCGCTCGGTGATGTTGCGGCCAACGCTGATCTCCTGGCGGAAGGCGCCGGTCACTTCATCATAAATTCCGCGCGTGTAGACCTCGAACCAGATGTAATTGCCATCGGTATGACGCACGCGATAGGTGCCCGTGCGCGTTACGCCCGGCGGGGGCCGTCCCAACAGCTTTTGAGCTTCATGTAGGTCTTCGGGGTGAACGAAGTTGAGATAGCCGCCCTCTTGATATTGTTCCGGTTTGTGCTTGAGCTCGCGATAGAGCCCGTTTGAAGCGTATACCGCACGGCCATTCTCCCACAGCACAATGATGTCGGAGGCTTCGTCGATCATCGTGCGAAAGTGCGCCACAGCCAGATCCCGCGCTGCCGCGATCGCTGTTTGCTGGGCCAGTGCGCGCTCCGCGCGGATTTTCTGACGCCACAAGGACAACGTCATCAATGCCGCGCTGACGGACAACACAAGGAAGACCAATGAAAGCCCCATGCGGGCGAGTATGACGGACCGAGCGTAAATTGCCGGTTCACGACGGTATCGGCGGCTTTGTGGGCTGCCCTCTATAATGATTGGCGATTATACCCTTGACATAGGTAAGCCCAAGCCCTAGATTAAGGGCATGAGCAATGGAACCACGATAAAGCTAACCGATCCGATGTTCTCGGACGAAGCCAAGGCCCGCACCTATTTTGAGGGTGTCCACTGGCCTAATGGTCCTTTCTGCCCCCATTGCGGCGAGACCGAAAAGGTCTATCGGCTGAACGGCAAGTCGCACCGTCCGGGCCTTGTTCACTGCAATAGCTGCCACGAAGCGTTCACGGTCACCGTGGGCACTGTCATGGAGCGCAGCCACATCCCCCTGACCAAATGGGCGCTTGGCTTCCGGCTCATGGCAGCAAGCAAGAAAGGCGTATCGGCGCACCAGTTACACCGGACACTTGGCATCACCTACAAGGCCGCTTGGTTCATGGCACACCGAATCCGGGAAGCAATGGACCCCGGCACCAGCGGCGGCCCGATTGGCGGCCCTGACAAGATCGTGGAGGCCGACGAAACATTCCTGTCAAATTCGCCCAAGACCAAGAAGCATCCCGGCTCAGGCGGCTACGCGCACAAGCGGGCAGTGCTGGGCCTCGTGGAGCGCGGAGGGCGCGTTCGCTCGGTGAAGCTCGAAGGGCCGCCTAACCGCTACGAGATTAGGAAGGCCATCAAGGCGCACGTTGACCCTGCGACCACGCTGCACACTGACGGAGCGCAGTTTTACCGCTTCCTCCCCGAGGTGGCCAAGCATGAAACCGTCGATCACTCGAAGGGCGAGTATGCTCGCGGCAATGTCCACACCAATACCGCTGAGGGGTATTTCAGCGTGTTCAAGCGCGGCATGATCGGCGTCTATCAGCACTGTGGCGACCAGCATTTACATAGGTATTTGGCCGAGTTCGATTTCAGACAGAGCAACCGTATAGCCCTCGGCGTGAACGATGATGTTCGCACCGCGCGCGCTGTGAAGGGCGCGGTCGGCAAGCGGTTGACCTACCATCAAGTTAGTGGACCGGAAGCGTCGTAAGTTCCTGCGGGGCAGGGATAAGATCAGGCTGATTCTGTCGCTTATCGACCCTGATGCCTAACGTTGCGCCCACTCTTAGGGCCTTGTTTGAGGCTCGTGCCGACGAACTTTTTTTGAGGCTTGGGCTTCGTATTGAGCGCGCGGCGCACCGCATCGTCCATGCGCTTCGTCGCTTCTTGATCGCTAAGTTTCTCATCGTTCTTGGGCATAGTGCGGATCATATGACGAAAAAGCCTCGGCGCAAGAACCTGAAATCAGCAGGAAAGTGCATTTTCTGCCTCGGCGGCGCGGTTCCAGGCAATCCCATGACTCGTGAACACCTTTGGTCCGATTGGATGGACAAGGCCGGTCTCTTGCCCAAGGGCGGCGAGTATTTCCAGTTTAGACAGGTGTTCAAGCAAGACAGGCGCAACACCGTCAGCATGTTCAGGAGAACACGCCAAGGATCAGCAAATACTGTGAAAATCAAAGTCGTCTGCAAGAAATGCAACGGCGATTGGATGAGCAGATTAGAAACTGATGTGCAGCGTTGCCTGACACCGTTGATAAAGGGCGCTCCGGAGGTTCTTGACTATCAAATGAGGCTGACACTTTCTCAGTGGATAGCAATGAAAGTGCTAGTTGCCGAACATAATTCGTTCGTGGACCACCCAGCAGACCCTATCTACGACCAAAGTGCACGAAATGCGTTCATGGAATCGTGCGCCATTCCGGCTGGGTTTCGCATCTGGATTGCATACCAGAACGGGGCGAAATGGATCACTGGATTTCATAGGCACGCGACCGGGCTAGGATATACGGAGACGTTACCGCCGCCACTGCCACCACCTACTAGAACTAAAAACATACAAGTGGTGACGTGGGGGATCGGCAAGCTTCTCATTTTCCTTGATGCCGTTTCCGACCCTGATGTTTATGGTCGGTTTGAGCTTTCCAACATAGGGCCACTCCACGGGCTGTGGCCGCTGAGTGCCGCCAACATCATTTGGCCGACCCAATTCCTCGTTGGAGACGCCTACATCGACGATCTCACTGGGGCTCTTGGGCGGTACATCAATTCCCCCAGCGTCATTCGACAGTTCTAGAGCATCCTTGCCAAGGTTCTTGGGCTTATCACTACGCATTGTGCCTACCTATGTCAAAGGGATATACGCGTAATGATTTCCCATAATATTGCTTATACGAAGTAAGGCGGCGATATTATACT
>JBAPOI010000409.1:0-27176 GCA_049279555.1 Candidatus Sulfotelmatobacter sp. | reverse complement strand
CGACGGCGCAGCGTAAGTCGGGCATTCTTGTGGATGTCCATTCGATCGTTTCCTCGGAAGAGATTGCTTCAGCACAATCAGCTTCTCCGGTTTCGCTCGAATGGACAACGTGTTGAAAGATCACAGGTGCCCCACCACCCGCTCTTGAAGAACGCCACGTCCTGGTCGAACTGATAGTGCTTACTGGCATTGACCTGTGTGAAACTTTCATCGAAGGGGGCAGTGGTCGTACCCGCAGACAGCGCCAGACCTGCTGGCAGAGGGCTGCCCGAGTTATCAAGTGCGGGCGAACCTGCCGAGGTCAAGCCAGAGGTCTGGAAACTCAGGTCCACTCCTGCAGTAGGCCAGCCAAAGTCGTGATAGTTCTGGAAGAAGTAGCCGAAGCGAGTGGTGGCGACGATCTTCGGGGTTAGGGTGATATCAGCGCCGGTGATGTAGGTCGCATTTGGCGCCGAGTAGCCGAGGCCATGCGCAAACTGTGTAAGAGGGCTATTGATCCCGGGTATTGCGGTCCCGCTGATTGAGAGCCCCGTGTTCGGCAAGCCGATCGTCGAATCCGGCGCCGGCAAGCTGTCGCCGCTCTCGCGCGTGTACTGGTACAACCACGAACCGAACAGGCGGATCTTCTGGGTTAGCGTGAAATCCAGTCGGGCAGTAGTGAAGTACTGCTGATTGTCCGCCGTGAAGATTTGGTTCCCAAGGTTTGAATTCCCTGGAAATGTAGAAGGAGCGAAGTTTACCGTTCTGGCCAGGGCGTTATACTCTGGAGCAAAACCCAGGAAGAACCACAAGCGATCCTTAATGATCGGGCCGCCAAGGGTAAAGCCGGGTTGAACAATGCTAAAGTGGTCCCTCGTCGGTTGATAGATTTGCCCCTCGTCGTCACCTGAAGGGGAGGGGGTAAAAATCGGATTGTAACGCAGGCTGGCGTTCTCAGAGCCGTCCAGCTTGTCGGCCTCATAAGTACCAAAGAACGAGCCGTGGTAAGCGTTGGTACCCTTCTTCATGATGACGTTGACCACGCCGCCCAGGGCGCCGCCGTGTTCCGCCTCGATACCCGAACTCTTGACCTGGACTTCCTGAATGAATTGGAAAGGAACGTTGGCGCTGGAAGCGCCACCGGAGATATTCTCCGTGTCCTGGCCTTCCACCAGGTAGGTGTTTTCCGAATCCGCAGCGCCTCCAACAGAGTAACCGGCAGCCTGGCCGTTGCCGCTGCTGCCCGGCAGGGCCCCGCCCCCGCCGCCGGCTCCCATGGTGGCAGACTCACCGGCGAGAGGCTCATTACGGGCCATGGGTGCATACTGAATGACCGACTGGAAGCTGTAACCGTGAGGAGTATCGTTCAGTGCTTCGGCGGAGAGGTTGGTTTGATTCGTGTTCGTAGTGACGTCGATCACCGGAGCGGCCCCGCTCACTTCCACAGTTTCAGCGGTAGCCCCAACCTCGAGCGCAATGTCCACGGTCGGAAGGTGCCCGACCTCGAGGACGAGACCTTCCCGCTTAGTGGTCTTGAAACCCTTGGCTGCGACCGTGATGGCATAGGTGCCCGGGGGAAGATTGGCAAAATGGTAGTAGCCGGCCGAGTCCGTATCCACAGACTTTTCGCCCTCCAGAGACCATCCTCTCACTACCACGTGAGCGTGACTCACCACGGCTCCGGACGGATCTTTGACGGCACCCTGTAACCCGCCGGTGGTCTCTTGCCCGAAAACACCGACAACTAGAAGCAACACAGAGAGGGCACAAACAGCGAACATCCCAAGCTTTGTCGAAGCACGACTCATAGATGGATATCTCCGGAAAGATTTCTTTGGCTGCGGTTCTGCTTCCGTGAAGACCGCCTGAGCCTCGACCCGAGGTTGACATAAGCTACCAAGGCAACTGAGACTGCAAGACTTCAATTCCATAACACTGATCGTTTTCAAGGTGAACTAGGGTAGGGGCGGCAACTTATAGCACAAGGCTCCGATCCCAGCGTAAATTCCTTGAAGTTGTTACGAAAGCGGAACAGGTGCCGATATATCGGCACTTCGGCACTTGAGATCGGCCAAGTGATTGAAAGCGCAAGAGGGGTGCGCGCGAGTTTCGGGGTGAGGATGGGAGACGTCTTCGGCGGGTGGCCCCCTCAAGCCCGGTTTTTGCTTGAGGGGGATGTTCACAGGTCACGAACTCGGGCCAACGAATAAACTAGGCTGTCCTCATGCTATGGGGACCAACGCGTTTTCAGCACAGCGGGCAGAGTCATTTCGTCACTTTCTGCCACAGACCCGATGCCATTGCGCTGCGGGCGAGTTGCACAGGTCCTTCGTCGGGAGTCGCCCGCTTCGCGTGCGACTCCGCTTCCTCAGGATGACAAGCGGAGGTCAAAATCCAAGTCAAAATCAAAATCAACGTCAAAGGCAACGGACAAGAGTCTCCGTTCCACAACCGGCAGAGTCAGAAGCAGCCTTCAACCCGCGCCCCGCGCTCGTTTCGGACCGCTTCCCGTAACCACTCTTCATTGGTTACCTTCGGTCAAGAGCCGTGGGCACGTTTACCCCCTGTCCTTTCTCACTTAATGTGAAAACTCCAATCCCGGTCCACTCCCTCGGCTGGGTCCCCTTTGGAGTCAATGCATGGCTATGCCTCAACGCACTTTTGAGCTCGGGATTCTGCCGGAACGCAAGATTGACAGGCGTGCTCTGGCCACCAGCTACGCCTTCATGGTGCTGGCGCTTCTTCTCCTTATTAATCTTGGAGTTATATTTCCCGACAGGCTGCAACTCAAGCAGTACCGCGTGACCGAATTGATTCCCCTGCCGTCATTGAAGCCGGAACCGGCTCCAATCAAGCCGAAGCCGGTGAAACTGAAAGTCAAGCTTTTGCCGCCAGCGCCGGTTTTTGAACAACCGAAATTAGTTGTGCCTCATGAAGTTCATCGCGCTCCCAAGTCCGAGCCGGTGGAAGCGCCAAAAGTTGTGATGAATCAGTTCGCCGCTCCACAGATCAAGATGACGGCTGGCGGCGCGCGTCCGCAGCTTTTGCATACCGGAGATTTCTCCGGCAGCTCCGTCGCTCCGACTGTGAACGTGGCCGTGCAGAAGGTGCAGACTGGGGGTTTCGGCGATCCCAACGGATTGAAGGGCGAAGGCAAGCCAAACGCCAAGCTCTACGCCGCGCAGGCCGGAGGCTTTGACATGCCCGTGGGTCCGGGACAAGGAAACGGATCGGGCGGCGCGAAGGGCATTAAAGGAACCGTAGCCAGCGCCGACTTCGGCAACGGCACAGCGAACGGCGGCAAAGGTGACGGGCGAAGCTCCGGAGCCGGAGTCTCAACCGGCGGATTCGGCGCGGAACAAGTGGTTCACGGCGGACCAAAGCTCGCGCAGGCGGATGCCGGTCCGGCAACCACTCCGGTGGAGATTACTTTTAAGCCGCAACCGGTTTACACCGACGAGGCTCGCAGTCTGAAGCTCGAAGGCGAAGTTCTGCTGGAAGTTATGTTCAGCGCCAACGGAACGCTGCACGTGAATCGTGTAGTCCGCGGGCTCGGTCATGGTCTGGATGAAGCTGCCATCGCTGCCGCCAACAAGATGCGTTTCAAACCGGCGCTGCGCATGGGGCAGCCAACGGACTCGACGGCAGTGGTCCACGTGTTGTTTCAGCTGGCGTACTAACGTTCGCTGTTCGCGAATTAGCTTGAAGAATTTTGGTTCGAAAAAGTTTTGGTTTCCGAAACAAGCAACATCGTTCGAAAGAAATTGGAGAACAGAGTCATGCGTACTTGGAAATGGATGTTCACTGCCGCACTGCTGGTCTCGGTGAGCGCCTCCGCTCAGCAATCGTCGGATTCGCAACCTGTGGCGCCAGCCGCGACTGCGCCCACGCAAACCGCGCAGCCTGCGTCGACTACGGCCACGAGCGCAGCCCCGGCGCCGACTCCATCAGCCTTGCCTCAGCCCACGACCATGGATCAGGTGGTGGATCGCTTCATCGACCGCGAGCATGGACTGATGAAGGCGCTGGCGACTCGCACGCCTGTGGTGGAAACGTATCTTCAAAATCTGAGCGCCGACCCGCAACTTGGACCGATTCCCAGCGAAGACCACTACTTCCTGGGCCGCATGGACATGGGCGAAACGGTCGACCGCAAAGACTATCTGAAGGACCAGGACAAGGGCATGGAGACGCGCCTGATGGGCGGCTTCCACAAACTGTTCAAAGTGCAGTATCAACCCATGGGCTTCTCCTGGATGGTTTATGCCGACCGCAGCGACTTTGATCGCGAGCACTATGAATTCCATTACATCCGCCGCGAATTTCTCGGCGACATTCGCTGCCTGGTCTTCGATGTCACGCCAAAAAAGACCGCAGGCAGAGGACGCTTCCTGGGCCGCGTCTGGGTCGAGGATCAGGATTACAACATCGTTCGGTTGAATGGCACCTACGCTCCCGCGCCGCGGAATTCCTACTTCTTCCACATGGATAGCTGGCGCCTCAACCTGATCCCCGGTTACTGGGTTCCGGCTTATATCTACAGCGAGGAAGGCGACTTCAGCGCCGGCGTGAAGAACAAGCTGGCTTTCAAGGCGCAGACGCGCATCTGGGGTTACGACCTCAAGAAGGGCGACAAGGACGACGAACTCACTCAGATCCGCGTGGACGCCGTGAAGGACGAAAGCGCCACCACGCAGGATGCTTCGCCACTGCAGGCCGAGCGCGAATGGCAGCAGCAGGCGGAAGACAACGTCATCGAGCGGCTCACACGCGCGGGCTTGCTTGCCCCCGAAGGCGATGTCGATCGAATTCTTATGACGGTCGTCAACAATCTCGAGGTCACCAACAACATCGACCTGCCGCGTCCGGTGCGCACGCGAGTGCTGCTCACTGCGCCGCTTGAAACCTTCAGCGTAGGTAATACGATCGTCATCAGCAAGGGTTTGATCGACGTGCTTCCCGACGAGGCTAGCCTGGCCGCTGTGCTCTCGCACGAACTCGCACACATCGTGCTCGGCCATAACCTGGGAAGCAAGTATGCGTTCAACGACCGCATGCTGTTTTCTGACGATTCAACCTACGCGAACCTCGGCTTCAAACACATTCCAGAAGAAGAAACTGCGGCCGACAAGAAGGCTGTGGATTTGCTGAAGAATTCGCCTTACGCGCAGAAGCTCGACAACGTCGGCTTGTTCCTGAAAGCGCTGCAGGCTCGCTCCACTCAGCTTAATGCTCTCTTAACCACTCACCTTGGCAATTCGCTCGGCGAGAACGGCAGCATTACGCGCTTGACGGCTTTGTCTACGCAAGGTCCGGCGCTCGATAACACCAAGCTGGATCAGGTTGCAGCCCTGCCGCTGGGCGGACGCGTCAAGATCAACCCATGGGATGACAAGGCTGAGATGGTAAAAACGGCTCCCGTCGCTATCACTTCGGTGCGCGACAAAATGCCGTTTGAGGTCACGCCCTTCTTCCCGCGGTTGAGCCGCTATGGCACAGCGGTTGCGCCAGCGGCAGCGCCCACTACCGCATCGAACTCACCCTCGAGCAACTAACGAACTCAGCTACAAGTTGCAATAAGACGTCGGCCGGGATCCGGAATCACCTTCCGGGATGCCCGGCCTGCGTTTTTTGAAGGACAGTTAACAGTACCCAGTATCTAGTACTCAGAAATGCGGTCCCGCTCGGTACTGGGTACTAGGTACTGCCCGACTTTTTCCCCGGCAGTCCCGCTGGATTCTCGTGAGTCCGTTCGCGGAAGGTGCCTCGCATGCCCGCTGCGAGTTTGACGCTTGATTCGCCGTATTTGTCTCGCAGCCGATCGGCTGCGGCCAGTGCATCTTTCCAGCGCTGCTGGCGGCCGCCTTCGAGCAGGTTGATCTGGTCGGTGCGATCTTCGAAAGACGACGCCTGCACGCCAAGTAGCCGCACTTCCCTTCCCGGCTTCCAGTTCTTTCGAAACAGCGCGCGGATTTGTTCAAAGATTTCACCGTCGAGCTGCGTTGCCGATGCCAAGGTATGCGCGCGTGTGATCGTCGTGAAATCTTTGTAGCGCAGCTTCAGTTGAATCGTCCCCGCGTAGAAGTTCGCTTCCCGCAGCCGCCTCCCGACCATCTCGCTAAGACGCATCAGCGTAGCTTCGAGCTGGTTCAAGTCCGCCGTGTCTTCGTTGTAGGTATGTTCGTGGCTGATGGATTTTGCCGCAACGTCGGCGCCCACTTCGGTGTCGAACCATCCGCCTGCGTCTTCTCCGCGCGCTTTGCCCGCGAGCGCCAGGCCCCACTTGCCGAATCTCTGCTCGAGTTCGGAGTCTTCCAATCGCGCCAGGTCCCCAACTTTCTTGATGCCGAGCGCGTGCAGATTGCTCTCCATCACCTTGCCTACGCCGGGGATCTCGCGCACATCGAGCGGGGCCAGAAACTTTGCTTCTTCTCCTGGGACAATCCAGAGCACACCATTGGGCTTCGCCTGCGCCGATGAAACTTTCGCAATCAGACGCGACGACCCGATACCGATCGAGCAATTCAGATTCGTTTCTTCCTTCATCCGCTGGTGCAGCTTGTGCGCCGCCTTAAGTGGCGGGCCCAGCAACCGCGCCGTCCCAGTCATGTCGAGGTAGGCTTCGTCGATGGAAGCCATCTCCACCCGCGGCGAGAAGCCAGTCAGAACCTTATAGACTTTTTCCGAGCACTCGCGGTAGCGATCCGGGTGACCATCGACAAAAATAGCCTGCGGACAGAGTTTGGCCGCGGTTCGCAACGGCATGGCGGAATGCACGCCAAACTTCCGCGCCGCGTACGACGCCGCCGAAACAACTCCGCGCTCACCGCGTTGTCCGCCGACAACCACAGCTTTGCCTTTGAGTGAGGGATCGAACACCTCCTCGACCGAGACGAAGAATGCGTCCATATCGACATGGAAGATGGTGCGGGCAAAAGCCGGCAGCTGGGATGTGACGGCCATGAGCGGATTGTACCAGCCAGTTGGAAAGCAGCGCGCGCCGCCACGGAGGAGAGCTGCTAATGAGTTTCCAATAAGTGTAAATGGCCTGATTGCGTCAAATATCGCATAACCTTGGTCGCTAGGCGGACAGCGAATTCGCTTGCGCTATAGCAACCGAGGTTTGTTCAGCAGGGTCCAGAGTTGTAGGAGCTGTAATTTTAAGAATCGTTCCCGACTGGTCGGAATGGATTTCTAGTACCCCGTTGAGCTCGCGCAAACGTTCTCGCATCCCAGCTATGCCCACTCCAGAGTCAGCGGTGCCGTCGCGAAGTTGCTTTAACAGCGCAAGTGGTATTCCTTTCCCATTGTCCCTGATGCTCAGTTGCGCTGTTGAGACATCTCTTTTCAAGCTTATGCTTGCGAGTGTTGCTTCTGCATATCTGTGAATATTCGTAAGTCCTTCCTGAACAGCGCGAAACAGCGCAACTTCGAGATTCATCGGCAGCCGCATGCCAGACTCAGAGGGCAAATCAAGCGTAACTGTTAAACCGCTGCGGCGAGAGAACCCTTCCACAAATAAGCGCGTAGCCGAGCCAAAGCCGAGCTCATCCAGCAGCGGCGGGTGCAACAAGTGCGATATGGTCCGTGTCTCAGTGAGACACTGTTCAACAAGACCCGCGCACTCGGAGAAAAGAACGGTTTCGGTCTCAACTCGGCCTCGAAGAAGGCTGAGATTCATGTTCAGCAATGCTAAATATTGGCCCAAACTGTCATGAAGTGCTCTACCAATCCGGCGGCGCTCTTTATCCTCCACCACCATGATTCTGGCACTCAACCGTCTAGCAGATTCGTTTGAGCGTTCCAGTTCACCCGTTCGCTGGCTTACCCGCTCTTCGAGTTCCTCGTTGGCTTCGTGCAATGCCCTTTCGGCTTTTTCACGCTTAACAAGCAGGCGTCTGTTCGATTCCCCTAAGGCAATAATGATGGCGGAGAACGTTAGAAACCCGATCATACCGAAGTACTCGATATGGTTTTTCCCAGAAATGGAATGATAAGGCGGCAAGAACCAGTACCAGATTCCGAGTGCCTCAATCCCAACAGCGAAGATCGACGGACCCAGTCCGCAGTACCACGCAACGAAAATGATCGCCAACCACACGGTGTGATATGGGTAGTGCGATCCAAACTCCGGGCTCAAAACTGCTCGGGACAGCAGAGCCGCACTCGCCGCGAGTACTGCCAGTCCATAGTAGATTGTCGCTTGGTAGTGCTTCCGAGCGCGGAAAGTCAACGGCCAGAAATAAGACGTGGACTGCATTGCTAGGCTTTCAATGTATCATGTATCGCGAGACGATACTTTTCCGATTAAAACACTCACAGTGCAGCGTTGCAAGAGTGAATTTTGGTGCTGAACCAAGGCTCCTTTTGACGACAATTCCCAATTACTCCTCATTGACCGGGTCGGGCAATTTCTCAATGGGTGTAATCGCCACAGTTCGTCAAGAATCGGCTACAATCTCGGCTCAACCCAGGAGTCGGCGCGTCTGCCCATGAACAAAAGTGTCTGGAGAGCATTGATCGAGGTAGGTTTTATCATTTTCCTGTTTTACGCCAATCTCCTGATGGGGGAATTTGAGCGCACAGGCTTAGGGCAGAAGAGAGGCATGGCTTGGGCACTCCTAGATGTTTTTACTGCTGCCAACTTTGCAATCGCCGTGACAGCCTCACTCATCGGCTATGTGCTTTTCGAATTTCTCCGAAAGAGATTCTAGGCCCAACGTCGGGGTTTTGCCTTTGAGTGAGGGATCGAACAACTCCTCCACTGAGACGAAGAACGCGTCCATATCGACGTGGAAGATGGTGCGGGCGAAAGCCGGCAGCTGGGATGTGACGGCCATGTGCGGATTGTAGCAGGCAGCACGCTCATCGAACTCCTGCTATGCATGACATGCGACGTGTCGTTCTTTTGATCAGCAATCTCCGTTCGCATTTCCTAAAAGGTTCTGACTGTATTTGTTCCCTTCCTGCCTTTTATGAATCAAGAACAAGACGGTCTCACGAATCATGATGCGTTTTCGGGTGTATACTTTCGGCGAAAAACGAAGGTCTAGTTTTCGGTGGTCGCTTATTTCGGAGGAGGAGTTGTGAAAAGCCGTTCATGTTTAGCAATCTCGCCCGCGCTTCAACTGGCTCTGACGTTAACTCTGATGTTTTCCACGAGCGCATGGGCAACCAGCAGCTATCGAACGGTTTATAGTTTTGCCGGCGCCCACGGTGGCGCGAGCCCGCAGTCTGGCCTAGCCCAAGACACACTGAGGAACCTCTACGGGACAACCACTACCGGTGGTCCGCTGGGCCATGGCGTGGTTTTTAAGCTAGCTCCGCAGTTAGGAGGAGGCTGGTCAGAGACTGTGCTATATAACTTTTCCGGCGGAGCCGATGGTGGCTACCCCGTCGGCGGCTTGATCTTCGACGGTGCGGGAAATCTTTACGGAACAGCCGTGTACGGAGGAAACGCCACATGCAATTGCGGCGTAGTGTTTAAGCTGACGCCACAACTTGTTGGAAGCTGGACGGAAAGCGTTCTCTACACATTCTCGGGGAGTGATGGAGATCAGCCGGAAGCAGGTCTTGTCTTGGACAGTGCCGGGAACCTTTACGGCACGACCATTTACGGAGGCGGTGCAAGTTGTTCGTGTGGCGTGGTCTTCAAGCTAGCGCCGCGGTCGAGTGGAAGCTGGATCCAGACTTTGCTTTACACGTTTGCCGGCGCCGCAGACGGAGGCTACCCTAGTTCCGGATTGGTCTTTGACCGGGATGGAAATTTGTACGGGACGGCCTCCGGCGGAGGCAGTGGAAACAATGGCGTGGTCTTTAAGCTTGCGTCAAGCTCGGGTGTGAGTTGGACAGAGACGGTGTTGCATACCTTTACCGGCGCGGACGGGTCCACGCCTTATGCAGGCGTTGTCTTCGACGGTTCTGGAAATCTGTACGGCACCACCGTATTCGGTGGAAATCTCAGCGATTGTGGGGGTGGAGGCTGTGGCGTAGTTTACGAACTGACGTCTGGCTCTGGCGGAGTTTGGACAGAGACCGTGCTCCACGCATTTCTTGGAAGTCCGGCGTTGCAGCCATTTGCCACCCTTGTCTTTGATTCCGCCGGGAATCTGTACTCCACGGCGACGGGTGGAGTCACCGACGGAGGCGCGGTATTTAAATTGGCTCCTCAGTCGGGAGGAACCTGGGCGTACAGTGTTCTTCATGCCTTTACAGCTAAGCCGGGGGAAAACCCATATAGCAACCTGATTCTCGACAATGCCGGTAATCTTTACGGCACAGCGTACCAATGCGGGGTGGGGTATAAGTGCGCTGGCCTGGCGTTTGAGATCATGCCATAGATCGAGTCCGCTTTGCGCCTAAGCTACTTACTTGATGCGGCTAAACCCGCACCCTTATCCTGCGCGGATATGCCGCCTCGCGCTTGTCGCACCCTTTCGTAGACCTTCCCGTACTCCCGAGCCGAGGCGTTCCAGGAAAAATCTTTGCTCATGCCGTTGCGCATCAGCACTTGCCAGGAAGTCTGGTCGCGGAATGCCTGCAGCGCGTGTTTGATGGTCAGCAGCAGCGCCTCGCCGGTGTACTCCGTGAATTTGAAGCCTGTACCTTTTCCAGAAGTCGCGTCCCATGGTTCGATCGTGTCGTCGAGGCCGCCGGTGGCCCGGACGATGGGGACTGTGCCGTACTTCAGGCTGTAGATCTGGTTCAGGCCGCAGGGTTCGTATCTCGATGGCATCAGGAACATGTCGGCGCCGGCCTCGATTTTGTGCGCGACGGCGTTATCGTAGGCAACTTTGACGGCGATTTTGTTGGGGAACTGTTTGGCGAGGCGGGCAAATATTTCTTCGTACACTTTGTCGCCGGAGCCGAGAACGACCATGATCATCTCTTCGCGGGCCAGGCGATCCATGATCTGCGCGATCAGATCGAATCCTTTTTGCGCTGCGAAGCGGGAGACGATACCAATCAGCGGCACCTTGGGATCGGCATTCTTCACCCCGAATGCCGCGAGCAGATCCTGCTTGCATTTGGCTTTGCCCGAAAGATCGTGTGGCGAGTACCTAGCGACGGTGAACTTATCCACCTGCGGACTCCACTCGTCATAATCCACACCATTCAAAATTCCCGTGACAGTGGCGGCGCGGTCGCGCAGCACGCCTTCCAGTCCAAATCCGTATTCGGCGGTTTGAATTTCCTGACTGTATTTACGGCTCACCGTGGTCACGAAGTCGGAATACGTGAGCGCACCTTTGAGGAAATTCACCTGCCCAAAGAATTCCATTTTCGACATGGTGAACAAATCCCAGGGCAGCATGAGCAGCGGCAGAACTTCCGCCGGGAACAGGCCCTGGTAGCCCATATTGTGAATGGTGAAAACCGTGCCTACATCGTGGAAGGCCGGGTCCTCCGCATACACCGTGCGCAACAGCACCGGCACCAGAGCCGATTGCCAGTCGTGACAATGGAAAATGTGCGGGACCCCGATAATTTTTGAGGCTTCCAGCACCGAACGAGAGAATAGCGCGAAGCGCTCGGCGTTATCCGGATAGTCGCCCGCGGGCGTGCCATAAAGCGTGTCGCGATCAAAATACTGGGGATACTCAATAAAGTAAAAACTCGCGCCCGGCTGGCTTCCGCCTTTTACGACCGATGCAAATCGATACTTGTCGTCGAAAGGAATCGTGATGCTGCCCACCACCGTTACCGGATCGGCCAACTTGGTCTGCCGGTAACGCGGCAGATATACACTCACCTGATGCCCCAGAGCCGCCAGAGCGCGCGGCAAAGCACCGACTACATCGGCCAACCCTCCGGTTTTCGAAAACGGGACGCCTTCCGATGCCACGAATGCGATATGCATGAATCCTCCCAGGAATGACCTGCTTTTCGCGGGCACACGTTATGATGGAATACGATTTGTGGGCTTTCAGTCTCCCGCGCAAGGCAAGCGGGTCAATGTGTAAAGTCTATAGGTCCGAGGAAAAGAGGGTCAACGTGCCGAAGGTCGTTTCCACACGCCGTCCGCAACTCAAGCCCAAGCTGGGACAACACTTCCTTGCAGACGATAGTTTTGCCTTGAAAATCGTCGACGCCCTAGGCGACGTATCGCAGAATACCGTGCTTGAAATCGGCCCCGGTCGCGGCGTCCTTTCTTCCTTGCTTGCGAAGCGGGTTCGCCGGCTTATCGCGGTGGAATTAGATCGCGTTCTCGCCGCGCAACTTCGCCTGCGTTTTGGCATGTTTCCCAATGTCGAGGTTATCGAAGCCGACATTCTCTCCATCGACTTCGATTCGCTCTTCGGACCGAAACCTGGCCTGCGCCGCCCCGGCGTCGAATTCCATCCGGAGCCAGTCAAGGTTATCGGCAATCTTCCCTACTACATTACGTCTGACATTTTGCTGCGGCTGTTCGAGTATTCAAAATATTTCGAGACCATCGTCATCCTGGTGCAGCGCGAGGTCGCGGACCGGATCGCCGCCAAGCCCGGCAGCCGCGATTACGGTCTGCTCTCGGCTACGGCGCAACTCTATGCCCAGGTTGAGAAGCTTTTTAGTTTGCCGCCGGCAGCGTTCGCCCCGCCGCCGAAGGTGCATTCCACCGTGCTGCGGCTCACGATCGCGCCCCGGCAGGAGGAACTCGGCGTTGCCAGCGACGGCTTCATCGACTTTCTGAAGCTTTCCTTTGGACAGAAACGCAAGACCTTATGGAACAATCTCAAGGAGAATTATTCGGAGGGTCAACTGCGCGCGGCGTTAGCCTCGGCAAAAGTGAAGCCTGCCGCCCGCGCTGAGACTTTGACTCTCGAGGAAAATGCGGCGTTGTTTCATGCCTTGCGTCAGAATCGCGACGGCTCATAGCATAGTAGCTGTGGAATTTTTTAAATACATTCGCGACATCTTCCTAAGCCGTTTGCGATCTTTTTGCAGAAGTTTCGTTTATGACCTCGACCTCTATTCGCCATCCCGCGGTTGCGGGACGTTTCTATCCAAGCGAACCGACGGCGCTGCGTGCGGAGGTTCGGTCGTACATCTCTCAAGCAAAACAGAAACCCCTTCGCGCCGTGGGCTGAATCGTCCCCCACGCGGGATACGTCTATTCGGGCCATGTCGCGGGCGCGGTGTTTAGCGAGCTGGAAGTTCCTGAGCTGTGCATCGTGATATGCCCCAACCATACCGGCATGGGCCGAGCCCAAGCGATCATGAGCGCAGGCGCTTGGGAAACACCTCTGGGCCGGGTTCCGATTGATGGCGCATGCGCCGCTGCGCTTATGCAGCGTTATCCGCTTCTGCAAGAGGACTCCTCCGCGCACCGCAGCGAGCACGCCATTGAAGTCGAGTTACCCTTCCTGCAGCTGCGTCAGCCCCACCTTAAATTTGTTCCGATTGCGCTTGGTACGCGGGAGTTTGCAGTTCTCCATCAACTCGGAGAAGCCATCGCGGACGTGATCGCGGTGCACGATGCACCGGTTCTTGTCGTAGCCTCCAGCGATATGAATCACTACGAGTCGGACGCAGTCACGCGGGTGAAAGATGAGTGCGCGATTGCTCCCATACTCGCCCTCGATGCGCGGGCTTTATACGATGTAGTTATGCAGGAACAGATCAGCATGTGCGGCTTCGGCCCTGCGGTAACCATGCTTACCGCTGCGCGAAAACTTGGCGCGACTTCCGCGGAACTGGTGAAGTACGCGACCTCAGGCGATATATCCGGGGACCGCGATATGGTCGTGGGCTATGCCGGCCTTATTGTCCGTTAAGATGAAGGTCGAAATTTCTGCATGGACTACCTGAAGACACTCACGGCTATTTCTTCATCTCAAGTAAGTCTTTCGCGCGGGCCCTCACCACGTTCAGCACCGAAGTATCCTCTACAATCTCCTGCAATATCGGGGCCACGCCCTGGATTTCGCTCAACTGATTATTCTTCGCCTCGGCTTCCATGCGTTTCAATTCGTCATCCAACGCGAGTTTCTGGTAGCGATGGTAGTAAGCCAACCGGCGTCCATAGTCGAGCGTTCCAGCCATGTTTTGGAAAAGAGCGGTTAATTGCTGCACCGCTTCCAGACTCGAATAGTTGTATCGCGCCTGGAAAGAACGCTGGCCATCCTGATAGCTCAAGACTTTCGCGCCGGTAAATGCCAGGTTGCGTTTGCCTGAGTCAATTTTGCCCGCAAAATATTGTGCCTGCTTTGCCCAATTAAAGATGCGTTCGCGATTTGTCGCAGACATCTCGAATTCTGTTTTATACGTCTGCTCGTCGGCATCGTCTTCAATTTTTACGTTGCACTCATAGCTGGCATTTCCGTCAGCAGCGACAGTGATTGAATAGTGCGGTGGAGTTGACCCAGGGAAGTCCAGTGTGAAAGTAACCACGGCGTTCGACGGCGCGTTGCCGCCGGTGGCCGCCTGAGCCATGATCAGCCCGCAAAACCCCGCTACGGTAAAAGCTACCGCAATGACTCCTCGCACGCTGGCAGCTCGCATCGTCACAGCACCGTAACCCTTTGCCGCTCCAGCGTGCCCGCCGTGTGCAGATGACAGATGGCGATGGCCAGCGCATCCGAGGCGTCCATCGGCATCGGAGGCTCAGCCAAGCTCAAGAGCCGCGTCACCATGTGCTGCACTTGCTGCTTCTCCGCCCGGCCGTATCCCACGACCGATGCTTTGATCGTAAGCGGCGAATACTCCGCCACCTCAAGGCCTGCAGTTGCCGCAGCCAGCATTGCGACTCCCCTTACCTGCCCCAGCTTCAACGCAGATTTCACATTCAGCGCGTAGAAGATCCCTTCGATCGCCACTTCGTCCGGATGATGCCGGCCAATGAGCGACCCAAGTTCGTCGTAGATTCGGGAAAGCCGGCGCGGCAATGCTTCGCGTGGAGAGAGCTTGATCGCGCCGCACGTCAGGCAGACCAACTGCCCACCAGAATTCGCCTCCACCACGCCGTATCCGGTGTACAGTCCGCCGCAATCGATGCCGAGAACTCGCATGTGATTGCAGTTTATCGTGGACGGAGCGCAGATCCTAACTTTTGAATCTCGACCGGCAACGCTGGTATGGACCGGATCAGTGGTTCAGCGGGTGTGCCAGCGATCAAAGAGCAGAAAATTCGACTGCGTTCGGGATCACACTGGCCACTGACCACTATTTGTTCAGCAGCACTTGGGCCGTCGTACTTTGGCCTCTTCAAACTCCCGGCGGAAGGCCGCATAGGCCTTGCTCGACGATTCCATCCCGGTCCTATTCAGAAACCGCGCATACGGAGCTTCATCAAAAATCTCGTGCAGAGCCGCAAGCACAGTCCCAAACCAATTCGCCGTCGAGTTGCGGATCGCCTCTCGTACCCGATTCATCCCTGCTCCTCCATCGCCAGCTGCGTCCTTACGAACGGCGATTCCTTCAGCCGCGCTTCTTTCGTGCCGAGCAGAATTCCCAGCCACTCCCGCACCGACTCGAACAGCACCAACGTTACCATCACCACGAGAACTCCGGTGACCGCCGCATCCAGCCGATTGTTGAAGATCAGCCGCGTCGTCGCAGCGGTCGCCGGAGCCGCCTCCAGCGCGCGCGCCTGTGCCAGAAATCCTACTCGCGGACTTGCATCGAATATCTTTTGCCAGGACGCCGTGAACGTCACCGCTACCAGCCACGCCAGCGGCGCGAGAGTTACCGCCGCATACTTCGCGCGGTGCAACTTGATGATGATGGTCGTGGCCACGCACAGTGCCACCGTCGCCAGCAGTTGATTCGAAATGCCGAACAGCGGCCACAAGGAATTAATCCCGCCCAGCGGATCTTTCACTCCCTGCCACAGGAAATATCCCCACATTGCGACGATCAGCGCGCTGGTTATCAGGATCGACGGATACCAACTCGTGCGTCCCAGGGGCTTGTACACATGGCCCAGCGCATCCTGCACCATGAAGCGCGCCACGCGCGTGCCGGCATCGAGAATCGTCAGTATGAAAAGCGCTTCGAACATGATGGCGAAGTGATACCACAACGCCATTAATGTTTCGCCACCCAGGCTGTGCGAGAAAATGTGCGCCATGCCGACGGCAAATGCGGGAGCGCCACCGGTCCGGTTATAGAGCGTCTGCTCGCCCACCGCGTGCGCCAGTGCCGCCATCTGCGGCGCGGTCACAGGAAATCCCCAGGCAGAAATCGTTGCCGCTGCGGTCGCGGGCGCCTGCCCCACGATTCCCGCAGGGCTATTGATTGCGAAGTAGATTCCCGGCTCCATCACGCACGCCGCGATGATCGCCATTATAGCGACCGCGGACTCCGCCATCATCGCGCCATAGCCCACCAAGCGGGTTTCGGTTTCGCGCGCAATCAGCTTCGGGGTGGTTCCGCTCGAAATCAGCGCGTGAAATCCGCTGATCGCTCCGCAGGCAATCGTGATGAAAGCGAAAGGAAATATTTTTCCCGCGAACACGGGACCGGTGCCGTCGACAAATCGAGTCAGCGCCGGCATGTGCAGCGTGGGATGTAGCGCCACTATTCCTACAGCCAGCAGCCCAATGGTTCCCAACTTTACGAATGTGCTGAGATAATCGCGCGGCGCAAGCAGCAACCATACCGGCAACGCCGATGCGGAGAAACCATAAATCATGATCAGAATTGCCAGCGTCGGAGCGTTAAACGTGAATGCGCGCGCGAGAGCCGGATTTTGCGAGACATACTGCCCACCCCAAATCGCAGCTAACACGAGAATGAATCCCAGCGCTGACACCTCGAGGACTTTGCCTGGACGAATTCGCCGCAGGTAAACGCCCATCAGTAGCGCGACCGGCATGGTCATCGCAATCGTGAACGTGGCCCAGGGGCTCGACTTCAAGGCATTCACTACGATCAACGCCACCACGCCGAGAAGAATCGTGAGAATGGCAATCACAGCCAGATAGGCGACGAAACCGCCGATCGGTCCGATCTCGTCTTTCGCCATCTCTGTCAGAGATTTTCCATCGCGCCGGACGGAGAACAACAGAATCACAAAATCCTGCACACAGCCGGCAAATACACCACCAGCGAGCACCCACAACGTTCCGGGAAGATAACCGAATTGCGCCGCCAGCACTGGGCCGACCAGCGGACCCGGACCGGCGATGGCCGCGAAGTGATGGCCGAACACCACCCATTTGTTGGTAACCAGAAAATCGCGTCCGTTCTCCAATCGCTCGGCCGGAGTGGCCCGCAAACCGTCGAGAGCCAAAATCTTCGCCGCGATAAATTTGCTGTAAAAGCGATACGCTAGCGCGTAGCAGCAAGTGGCCGCCGTCACCAGCCAAAGAGCATTGATCGGCTCGCCGCGGTGCAGCGCAACCGCGCCCACCGCTACGGCCCCAAGCAGAGCTACCGTTGCCCACGCCAAAATCCCTAGAGGTTTATGCATTGCGTTTCGTTCCAGAGCAGCATTGTGCACAAAGTCAGCCCGCAGACGCAAACACTCTGAAATCCTGTTTCGAAGTTAAGAATTCTCAGATGAGGTCGTGAGTCTGATTCCGCCTCGCCGGTTGCGCTTTCGCGTGGCCATGTTCCTTGGTGTATTCACTCACGGCAATCTTTTCTTGTTTTGTCATTCCGTGCTCCATAATAGAAAAATGGCCGGTGTTTTCATCGATGATCGTTGGCTCCCGAAGTCTGTGCTATGTCTCCGGGGGTACAACGCCAACAAATTTCTTCACGACCTGATTGCCGGCATCACGGTTGGCCTGGTCGCGTTGCCGCTGGCCATGGCCTTTGCCATTGCGTCTGGACTCACCCCGCAGGCGGGCATCTATTGCGCAATCGTTACCGGATTTCTGATTTCAGCGTTGGGTGGTTCCAAAACACAAATCGGCGGACCTACTGGCGCATTCGTTGTTGTCGTCGCTGGCATCGTCGCACTCCACGGCGTCGATGGGCTTTTCATGTGCACCGTCATGGCGGGGGTCCTGCTGATGATTATGGGGCTCACGGGCATGGGCACAGCGGTGAAGTTTATTCCGCGTCCGGTCGTCATCGGCTTCACCAACGGAATCGCCATCCTGATCGCCAGCACCCAAGTGAAAGATTTCTTCGGCCTGCAGCTTGCCAAAGTTCCGGGCGTGTTCTGGCTGCGGTTGGAGGCTCTCGCAACGAGCCTCCACACACTCTCTTACACCGCGACCGTGCTGGCCGCGGGCACCGTTCTCGTAATGATTCTTTGCCGCACCGTCTCGAATCGGATTCCCGGTGCAATCGTCGTATTCGTGCTGGGAACCGCCGCGGTCGTGCTGTTCAGACTGCCGGTGGAAACAATCGGCTCCCGCTTCGGCGGAATTCCTTCGGGCTTGCCGCATTTTGTGATTCCCCGGTTTCGCGCCGATCTTATCCACGGACTGCTCGGCCCGGCGCTCACCGTCGCTATGCTGGGAGCTATCGAATCGCTGATGTCGGCCGTAGTCTCCGACCGGATGAGCAATGACCACCACAATCCCAACGTCGAACTTATCGGACAGGGCGTGGCAAACATCATTTCTCCAATGTTTGGCGGCCTCCCTGCCACCGGCGCGATCGCGCGCACCGCCACCAACATTCGCGCCGGCGCTCAGTCGCCGGTCGCGGGCATGATTCATGCTCTGACATTGCTCGGCATTCTGCTCTTTGCCGCGCCGCCGGTGAGCCACGTGCCGCTGGCCGTGCTGGCCGGAATTCTGATGGTCGTGGCTTACAACATGGGGGAGTGGCGTGAGATTCCGCAGTTGCTGAAGCTCACAAAGACCGATATCAGCGTCTGGCTGGTCACGGTTTCTCTTACTGTCTTCGCCGACCTCACCGTCGCTGTGGAGGCCGGCATGATTCTCGCGGCTTTGCTTTTCATCAGCCGCGTCGCGGCCACAACCACAGTAAGTCAGGTCACTGACGACTACGTCGAAGACGGCCGCGTGCACATTCTGCAGGACAAAGACATCCCGTATTACGCGACCATCTTTCGCATCCACGGGCCGTTTCTGTTTGGCGCCACCGACAAACTTTCCGTCGTCACGGAAGATCTCCATACTCTGCCGCCGGTCGTGATTTTGCGCCTGCGCAATATGACAGCCCTCGATGCGACGGGGCTGTTCGCGATTGAAGAAGTCGCCCGCCAACTACACGCTAGCAATCGAACTCTGATCCTCTGCGGCGCAAGGGAGCAACCCGCCAGCCTGATTCATCAGGCGGAGTTCGAAGAGGTAGTCGGCGGGGAGAATATTTGCGACAACGTGCAAGCTGCGCTCCGCCGCGCGCAGGAAGTCCAGGAGCAAATGGAAGCCGGAGCTATCGGACTGAAGGGTTAGCGGAACCCTGCCCGATTTCCTCACTGCCTGTCAGACTACGCAGAAAAAACTCGGACTTATTGCTTCGCTATCTGGTCGAGATCGTTCTTCAGTAGATTGATCTCTACATGCGTACCACTCGTACCCTTGCTCGCGGAAGCATTGCCCATCCCAAGCACGTAGATACGGTAAGCCGGAATCTCGTGGTTCAACACCAGGTAGCGCACAACCGCATCTGCAATCTTTCGCGAGTTCGCAATCGCGGCTTGACCCTGCCCTGAAGCGAAGCCTTGCACCTCGATAATGTAGCCACGCTGATTTTTCAACGGGGCGGCCATTTCGTCGAGCGCGTCTTTAGCCTCCTTGCTCAAGACAGTCTGTCCGGGCCGGAAGCGAATATCGGTCTGCGCTCCAGCTTTATATTGATCGATGTTACCGACCATTTTCTCGTCCGTCGTGAGACGCGTGGCGATGGCATCTGCCGCTTGATGCGCCGTCCGGGCCTTGCTGGCGGCCTCTGTCGCATGCTGATCGGCCAGGTTCACTTTGGCGGATGCTAGCTGAATTCCTTGCTGCGCGCGATTATCAACATCGCGGGTCATTTTGTTGTTCGCAGCAGTCATTTCTTCGAGTTCGTTCAGCCGGTCGCGAATCGGCTGAACATGCCGCCGGACATATTCCTTGGTGGCGAAAGGATGCAAGAGGAGCGCTCCGAAGCTGGGCTCTTCGCCATCCCAAAAATCCTCGCGAGGTTGTGTGGCCGACGCGCTCTGGTTTGCAGATCCGGCCGACGTGTTCGAAGCAATATTGGATTGCTGTGCCAACACGGGCAGCGCCAGTACGGCGCACAACAACAGAATGAACAACTGATTCCTCATAATCATCTTCCTTCCGAGCGGAAGCTGGAATGCTTCGGCTCTCCCTGATAGCCGCGCCTGCGGTGCACGCCTGAGGAGTCCCTCACATCGATCCCAGGAAACTAGAACCTATTCTTTTTCGTTACGACTTTTCGTCACAGACTTCTGACGCTCTAGCATACGGTGCCTGGGCTAACGTCCCTAGGCACGACATTGTAGCGCGAAAGCATGCCAAACGGGCGATTTAAGCCGCCGATTTCACCCACGCCACACGGATCGTACGCCATCCAAAGAATGGGTTCGCGATTTGGTGATAATCTTATTCTTCCCGGCGACTGCTGACCCTACGCTTCGGCTGTCGATGAATCCAGCCCAGGCTTGGGGTGCATCCCAGGAGATTTCATCTGAATTTCTACAGTGGAGCAAACGATGAGGATTGGCATGTTAACCGGCGGAGGCGACTGTCCGGGCCTGAACGCCGTGATTCGCGCGGTGGTGCGCAAGGGTATTTTTACCTATGAAGACGAGTTCGTCGGCTTCATGGAAGGCTGGCGCGGCGTCATCGACGAGAAAATTATGCCTCTCGACCTGGGAGCGGTAGCCGGCATTCTGCCGCGCGGTGGCACAATCCTGCGCACTTCGCGGACCAACCCATCCAAGCGGCCAGATGGCATCGACCGCTGCCTCGCGTCCCTGCAGAAAAACAAAATCGAGGCGCTCATCGCCATCGGCGGTGACGATACGCTCTCGGTTGCCCAAAGACTTCACGAGCGAGGCGTCAAAGTTGTCGGCGTTCCCAAGACCATCGACAACGATTTGGGAGGTACCGATTACACGTTCGGATTCGATACCGCCTGCAATATCGTTTGCGAAGCTCTCGACCGCGTTCACACCACCGCCGAAGCGCATAACCGCGTGATGGTGGTGGAAGTCATGGGGCGCGATGCGGGTTGGATTGCCCTTTACAGCGGCATCGCCGGCGGTGCCGATGTGATCCTGATTCCCGAGCGTGCCTTCGACGTAGACAAGGTGGCAAATTCCATTCGCCAGCGCCACGAACGCGGCCGCTACTTTTCAATTATCGTTGTCGCGGAGGGAGCGAAGTTTGCTTCCGAACCCGGCCAGGGTTCGCCCGTTCTACAAGACATGGGCAAGGACGAATTTGGCCACGTCAAGCTGGGAGGCATCGCCAATATCCTCGCCCGCGAAATCGAAAAGCGCACCGGCTACGAAACCCGCGCCGTGGTTTTAGGTCACATCCAGCGCGGTGGCTCTCCCAGTGCCTTCGATCGTGTTCTGGCGACGCGTTATGGCCTGGGCGCAATCGATATGGTGCACCGAGGCGAATTCGGATGCATGGCAGCTCTGCGCGCCAACAAAATCGTCTCCATCCAGCTGGCAGAAGCTATCTCGCGCAATCGCGTTGTGGACGACGAAATGATCCGGATCGTCGACGGATTATTCGAGAAGGCTGTCGATAAACAACCAGTCTGAGAGAGTTTTCCGGCCGCAAACGCGGCCCGGTCACGATGCAGAATCTATTCCTGTGGCTCGCTCCCTCCTTAATGGAGCTGATCGAAGCCCTCATGCTGTTGACTGCATGCGCTTTGATTGCGCGGTCTTCCGCAAACTTCGCTAGCCCCAAACGGCCTGGTACTATCCTTCGTTTGGAACGGGTTGGCACGCGGCTAGCACGGCACAAGCGCCTGTGCGTATTTCTCGTGGGACTGAGTGTTATCGCAATTCGAGTCGCGCTCCTCCCCATCCTCGGTGTTCCCCAGCCTGGCTACCATGACGAGTTCAGCTACCTGCTCGCCGCTGACACTTTCGCTCACGGCAGGCTGACCAATCCCAGCCATCCCATGTGGATTCATTTTGAGAGCTTCCACATCATTCAAAAACCCACTTACATGTCGATGTATCCGCCGGCGCAGGGTTTGGTTCTTGCCGCGGGACAACTACTTGGTCACCCCTGGATCGGCCAGCTTCTCATAACCGCTCTGATGTGCTCAGCCCTGTGCTGGATGTTGCAGGCGTGGCTTCCCCCGCGATGGGCCTTGTTAGGAGCCGCACTCGCTGTGATGCGCTTGGGCCTCCTCAGCTATTGGATGAACAGCTATTGGTCGGCATCGATTGTGGCGTTCGGCGGCGCGTTGGTGCTGGGAGCCTGGCCGCGTCTGCGTCGGCATCTTCGACTGCGTGATTCTTTGTTGATGGGTCTAGGGCTAGTGATTTTGGCCGATAGCCGCCCCTACGAAGGTCTCGTCTTTAGCCTTCCAGTGGCAGCGGCAATGTTGTTGTGGCTTGCCGGTAAGGGACGGCCGCAATTCAAGCTTTCATTGTCTCGCCTTGTATTACCTGTGTTTTTGATTCTCGCCTGCGGCGCGCTGGCCACCGGCTACTACTATTTTCGCGTGACTGGCAATGCGTTTCGCATGACTTATCAGGTAAACCGGGCTACCTACGCCGCCGCGCCCTATTTCCTTTGGCAAGCCGAGCCACCTGAACCAAGCTACCACCACGAGGTGATGCGCGAGCTTTATCTCTCGGAGCGAGCGGACTTCGAGAAGAACTCCACGCTCGCAGGCTTTTTGGAACGCTCCGCGGACAAAGCCAAATCCATGTGGCGGTTTTATCTGGAGCCATTGCTCACCATTCCCCTGCTAGCTCTCCCTTGGGTGGTGCGGCAGCCAAAGATGCGATTGCCGGTTGCTATTTGCATTGCCATGATCGCCGGCTTTGCCATCCAGAGCTGGACCCTTCCGCACTATTTCTCTCCTGCAGTCGGCGCGCTGTACATCCTCCTGGCTCAATGCATGCGTCAACTCTGGCACTGGCGCCCAGTCGGCCGCCGGATTGGACCAGTCGTCATTGGATCGGTCGCCGTCGGACCGGCTGTCGTTGGACCAGCTTTGGTTCGCGCAATTCCAGTGCTGGCCTGCGCGATGATCCTTCTCCGTATATCGGCGGCAGCCGTCCACGTCCAGATCGAATCCGCATGGCCGCGCGGTAACTTGGGGAGGGCGTCGCTGTTGCACCAGCTTCAGCAACTCCCCGAACCGCAGTTGGTCATTGTGGGCTACGGGCCCCGCCACGTTGTGGCTCGTGAGTGGGTCTACAATGCCGCGTGCATTGACGCGGCCAAAGTGGTCTGGGCGCGCGACATGGGCAAGAGCGGCAACCAGGAACTGCTGCAGTATTTTTCTGAGCGAGAGATCTGGTTCGTGGAGGCCGACAGCCCCGTGCCCCGACTGGTGCCGTATGCCCGCTGAACGAGCCGTCCGTCATGCCTTCTCCGTCGCTGGCCACGATTTGCGATTGCCCGCAAGCAAATCGTAGGCAAAGTAGGCAGCCAGGGCATACATCAGCGGCTCAATCGGATAGCGATAACGCGCAAATGTATATGTGATGTAGTAAACCATCGGATACAGCACCAGCACCAAGGTAAATGCGGCCCAGCGCTTTCTTCGTCGCCGGACTTGCACAATTCCTCCCACGCTCATCAGAAACAGCGCCAGAGGGTACGGTTGCCATTGCCAAGGCTGCATCCAGAAGGCCATCATTCGCTTTCCCGTAAGTCGCGCAAATGCTCCAGGGTTTGAACGCACGAACTGAAGCGTGCGCGCCTTCAGGTCGTCGCCGAATGAAATTTCGCCTTCCCGTTGGTACAGCATTGTGCTGCCGGTCGGATGCAGAGCGAAATCCACGTTTCCGAAATAGGCCTCCGGCCAAAAATTACTGCGAACCGGCACGGTCCGTCCGAAAGCGCGGTAGTTTCGCGCAGTCCATGGCAGAATGCCCAGGACACACGCCAAAATCATCACGGCCGGCCCTTTCCAGCGCCGGCTATGCACTCCCGCATCGAGGGCCAGCGCCGCCAGCGGAGCGAGAAGGGCTGGATTCAGCAACCCCGCAAAACTCCAAACCGCGCCGCTCCAAGCCCACTCTCGCAGTCTGGAAGCCTCACCGAGTCTGAGCATAGTCATAAATCCGAACGCCAGGACCAGACCTGAAAGACAGGTCTCCCAAAGCAGCCAAGGTATGAATATCAAGGGAGGTGCCATTGCCCACGCCCAGCCCGCTATGATTCCCGCGGTTTCGCTGAATTGCTCCCTTCCCAACTTGACCAACACCGCTGCCGTCAACGATGAAAAAACCACATTGAGTAGAATTGCCGCGACTGCGGAGGCCGTAGATTCAGTTCCGAAGAAGCGAAAGATGCAGGCTAGCAGTGCCGGATAAGCCGGTGCCAGCCATGCCGTGGGTCCGATCGCATCGTGAAACGCGGACGAAAATCCACGTCCTTGCACCATGGCCCGAGCGATTCCGGCCGGCTCATTCACTCCCCAGGACAATTGGTTATGCGCGAGAAACACTCCCGCCACTGCTAGGCGCAAGATGAGGGCAATCAGAAAAATCCACCTCGGGTGGCGCACCCAAAGCCAAGGACTCCTGCCACTGTGGAAGGTATCGAACTGCATTTTGCTCATTGGACGATTTACCACAAATTCTTCGTAATCAACTCCAAAACGCAGCCTATTATAGGCTGACATTATGCTGGTACCTGCCGCCCTCTTTCGAGCTGCTCGCCTCGTGCGAGCGCACGGGATAGTCCTGGCGGTGAACGGCGGCGCATCACTGCCTCGGCTGGAACTTTTGAGGCTTCCCGACAGATGAAAACCCGAATCTGGCTACTATTGAGCGTGATCGCAGCGGCCATTACATGGATCTATGCAGCCAGGATTCTGGTGCCTTGGGACCGGTACATCGGCGAGTTGCATGATGGCGTGAAATCCCAGATGGGCGACCTCTATCCACGTTGGGTGGGGACACGCGAACTCTTGCTGCACGGGCGCAATCCATACGGACCCGAGGTGAGCGGTGAGATTCAAATGGCATTCTACGGGCGCATCGTCACGTCAGGCGATCGCGGGCCAGGTCACAAGATTCTCGACGAGCAGCGTTTCGCCTATCCCGTCTACGTCGTATTTCTGATGGCGCCAACCATGTACGTCGATTTTGCCGAGGTGCAACGCTGGGCTCCGACGGTTCTGGGTTTATTGGCTGCTTTGAGTGTGCCGATTTGTTTGAATCTTTTGGGGTGGAAACTATCGTGGGAAGTGATCGCGGCCATCACCTTGTTCACCGTCAGCAGCCCACAGATTGTCCAGGGTCTGCTGCATCAGCAGTTAAGCGTGGTGGTAGGTTTTCTCATCTTTGCAGGGGCATGGTGTGTCCGCAAAAATTATCTCGCGACGGCCGGCGTTCTGCTGGCATGGTCGACCATCAAACCCCAGATGGCTCTTTTTCCTCTGTGTTTTTTCCTAGCCTGGGTCATCGGAAATTGGCGCAAGAGATGGCGACTGGTGGCGGGTTTCATGGCAATGCTGCTAGCCCTTATTGGCGCTGGCGAATTCGTTCTTCCAGGGTGGATTGGTTATTTCCTCGCGGGCGCAGCAGCCTATCGCGGATATTTTCCGACAACATCCCTGCTGCGGGTGGCGCTCGGTGACATGCTCGGAGAAATCCTGGGCGGCCTCATCGTGCTCGGACTGCTGGTTGTTGCGTGGCGTAGTCGAAAAGAGCCGGCAGGTTCGCGAAAGTTCACAACCACCTTCGCGGCATTTCTCATGGGCACGTTACTCGCGTTTCCGCTGCTGACGCCATTCAACCAAGTGATGCTGATTTTTCCTGCAATGCTTCTCTTACAAGGCTGGAAGGCCTTGCCACAGCTCTTCCGCCTTGTCTTTATTGTCGCGGTCAGCTGGCCATGGATTACTTCTTCGGTCTTGCTGCTTTTCCCGCCTCGGTTAGATTCTCCGAATCGGTTGCCTTTGCTGCCATCACTTTTTGTTTTGTTTTTTCCTCTTATCCTGCCGCTCTTGCTGATGACCAGACGCAGGGCAACCCTATCGCAACTCGAAACCGCTGATTTGCGCCCCTCGTGACTCTCAATTGGCTATCATGGGCGGGTTCATGATTCCAGCTACCGCTGCCTCGTGGCTCAGTGCCCGCCGCATTCGCGCACACGGGGTCGTCCTCGCGCTGTGCCTGTGGTCAGTCTACCTGTGGAACATCGTTACGCCCGGCCTGCTCGATCGCGGAGGCAACCTCAAAGGTACTGATTTTCTTCATTTCTACACGCTGGGATCGCTCGCTCTCACTCACCGCGGAGCGCAGCTATACAGCATGAACATCCAATCGGCGCTGGCGGCTCAGCGCGTTCCGGCCGCCGCGGGCATCCACTACCTGCCGCTTTATCCGCCGCAGGTTTCGATGTTCTTCGCGCCACTGGCTCGGTTTTCTTACCCCTGGGCGCTCGTTCTATGGCTCACTGTTTGCGCGCTCGTTTACGGATTGTGCTGCTATGCCATATGGCGCGTCTGCCCCAACCTGCGCAACTACAAAGTCACCGTGCTCGTCCTGGCGCTTGCTATCCCTGCGTTCTGGCATCTCATCGCATGGGGACAAACTTCCGCATTGGCCCTCGCCTGTTTCACCCTGGCATTCTTAACCCTGCGAGCCAAACGCGAATTCGCGGCTGGCCTCGCGCTGGGATGTCTCATTTTCAAGCCCCAGTTAGGGATCGCCGCCGGCGTTGTCTTCCTTTTCTCCTTTCAGTGGAAAGTCATCGCAGGTGCGCTCGTAACAGCTGTCGTTCAGTTAGGCGCTGCCGGCTTCTACTATGGCGTCGGCCCGCTTCGCGACTGGGTTCGCACGCTGCTCAACCTGCCCGCTCTGATTCCGCTCCTTGAGCCGAGGATTTACCAAACCCACTCCCTGCGCACTTTTTGGATCATGCTCATCCCCTGGCCTTTCGGCTCTCTCACGCTCTACGTCCTTACAGCGATTGTTGTTTCCGTGTTGACCATCGCCTGCTGGCGAAGCAGCCTCTCGCTATCTCTTCGCTATTCGGCTTTGCTGTTCGCAACGGTTCTGCTTGCCCCGCATCTCACCGTTTACGACCTCGTGATCCTTGCGCCGGCGTTTCTGCTGCTCTCCGACTGGATGGTCGTTCACGCCAGTCAGCCGACAACACAAACGCATTGTCATCCTGAGG
>JBAPOI010000408.1:0-10955 GCA_049279555.1 Candidatus Sulfotelmatobacter sp. | reverse complement strand
GGACATCGCCATTGAAGTCGATCACTCCTGGGATCAAATTCGTGGCGTTCGAAACGAACGAAACAAATCGGCCATTCGCGCTCATCGCAGGAGGTGAGTAGTTCGAAAGCACCGACTGCCCCGCAGGGGTCCCATCGGCTGCTGAGCTAGCGAGAACCGTTTGCGCAGTTTGCGTATCGTAGACATAGACTTCGGTCATACCTCCCGTACTCTGGGGAACGAGATTTGTGGATGATGAAAAATAGGCAATGTAACGGCCATCCGCACTTAAAGCCGGTGAGCTCCCGCCCTGATTTGCTGGAGATCCATCCGTGCCGATGCTTACGAGCTTCGTCTGACCCGTGTTCCGATCGCGAAGATATATTTGAACGTTGCCGGGCGCGCCTGCTACTAGGTTCGTCGAACTCGAAGCGAAGGCGACGAACCGCCCGTCCAAACTAATTGCAGGTTGGGAACCATTTCCGTTGCCGGGTGTTCCATCTGCAGCGACATCTTCTCTTTCCGTTGTACCCTGCTGCAAATTACGAACGTAAACTCCCGCCGTTGACCCGTATCCTAGGTTATCTGCGAACGACTCGAACGCAACATAATCGCCATTCGCGCTAATGCTTCCGTATCCGGCCTCGTTATCAGCGGGGACACCACCACTCGAAACGCTCACGAGAGTAGTGGTTCCTCCTTGAGTGTCCCGCAAAAACACACCAGGAGTGTTGATCCCTAAATTGGTTGCCGACGACCCAAAGACCACGTAACGCCCGTCTGCACTAACTGCGCCAGGCGCGATAAAACTTCCGGCATTCCCTTGAACCTCGTTGCTGTTTTCACTGGCCAGTTGTAGGGGTTGCATGGGCGGTGCCGTGACGATGAGGGCGGACGTATTCGCGCCCGCATGAGCGAGGCCGCTCGAGTTTATTGCATTCAGACTAAGGGTATATGCTCCGATCGGGTCGCCTTGATTTGTCGTGATAGTTAAGGTGGAACTGGAACCTGAGTACACGGGCTGTGGATTAAACGACACGGCTTCGTTACTTGGATTTCCAGAGGCCTGAAGCGTCAGCGGCGTAGATGCATTTCCGTTCGGAGGGTAGGGGTCACCAATGTAGTAAGTACCGACGCTTCCTGCGGGCACAAACTGGGGGGACCATCCACCGCCAACAGGCTGGCTGAAATAGGGTCCATAAAAATCGTTCGGCGCCGTAAAGTTCATCGTGTAGGTTATTACTCCGCCAGCAACAACGGTCTGACTCGCTGAAGGAGTGATCGACGCTAAGGTCAGGTAACTCGGTTGACCGACGAACGAGAGCACGTATGTCCCTGGTGTCACTGTAAATGTGTATGCCGCTTCCGCACTGTAGCTAGCCGGTCCTGCCAACGTAAAACTGAAACCGTAGCCCGGAGGCAACGCAATTCCATTCAATGTTCCGTTAACCTGTACCGTGCCATTGGTGGGAGGCGCAGCGAGTCCGTTTCCTGAAAGCGCCACAACTTGGGGACTGGAGGGCACACTATCAGAAATGAGAATCTGCCCCGGCCTAGAACCGGTCGTTGATGGCGCGAATGCAATCTGTAATGTTGCCGGGACTAACGGATTGAGAATAAGGGGTAGCGTCGGCTGCTGCGTGATCACGTAGTCGCTTCCTGCCGCGAGTGCGATCGAATTAACAGTTAATTGACCTCCGCCCGTATTCATGAACAGAACGGTCTGGGGATTGCCAATTGTTCCTGCGGTCTGGTCAGGAAAAATCAGCGTAGTGGGAGTCACGGTCACAACCGGGCCTCCGAGGGACGGCGCAACCGTTAACGATGTCTGAACGGAGTGAGACGCGCTGGTACCCGTTCCTATAATTACGATCGTGTAGGTGCCCAGGGTCGCCGACGAACTGGCACTGATGGTCAGATTTGATGACCCACCCGATTCCACGCTCGTGGGAGTGAAAAAGGCTGTTACCCCTGAGGGCAGATTTCCGACACTGAACGCTATCGACTGCGCAGAACCACTAGTTGTAGCGGACGTGACGTTGTAGCCTACCGAACCTGACTGGGGCAGAGACTGTGAAGAAGGGGTGACCTGCAGCGCGAAATCGTTGACCGTCGCTGGCGAGGTTGTGAAATTTGAAACGACCGACCACGCGCCATATTGGAGCGAACTCCGGGCATGAACTTGCCAATAATAGAGAGTATTCGGTGCAAGTGTACCCGCGTCGGGAGTGTACGAAGTCCCCGTCGGCGTTACGTTTAGTACGCATCCCGTCCCGCAGGTTGCTGACGTAGGGTCTGTTGGTAACGCAGCCGCGTTCGTGGCACCCATCAGCCTGTACGATTCGGCATTCGGAACGGCATTCCACGTCAGCGTCGGAGTTGTCGAGACGCCGGTGGCTCCGCTCGAAGGCGAAAGCACTGTCGGTTGCGGAAGTGTCGAAAGGGTTGTGAAGTTCAGAATAGTATTGCTGCGGACAGTCCCCGCCGCGTTCGACGTGGCAGCACGGTAGTAGTAAGTGGTGTTGGAACTGAGCCCAGTCAAAGCATAATTAAACGCTTGCGCAGTCGTTCCCGCGCCGACCGATTGCGACGAAGTCGATTCGAAGCTCGCCAGCGTGTTGCTCGTGCCGTAGTCAAACCATGCCATCGTCGAGGAACCGTTCGGGATCGCTGTACCATACAACGTCGCTCCATCTCCTTGAATCCCGTTCGAACCGGCTGTGGCGACGGCGGGTAGAACAGGGGGAATTGAACTAAATGCTATGACGAAATTCAGTGCCCATTGGTTGATACCGGTCAGGAGGTTCGTACCTAAGAATTGGCGGCTCGGGCTGATTGTCGGCGGATTAGAGTTTGGTCCCCCGCCCAAATAGCTCAAAGTGTATGTGCCAGTCGGAACGTCATAAATTGGTGCGGGCGGGGTTTGTCCCATTTGTTGGTAATCCCCCGCGATTGTGTCCGGTGCATCAAGTAGATAACTGACGACACCTGGCCAAGCATTGCCGTCCAAGGTTGCGTTTACACTTATGTCGGTCACTTCGCCGTAAGGGGCGGAATCAATCTGAAAAGTGAGATCGCTAAGCGTGGAGGGAAGCGTCCCCACACACGGGATAATATGGAGAAGCGGCGCAAAAAACTGGATAAGAGGGTACTTAAAACATGCCGAGGTGTTGCTTAAGGGAGGTGTCGTGTAAGACACACCGTTCAACACATTTGTGAAATTCGGCCTCTGTTTCGCCGGGTTTATATTTGAGATGGACTGAGTCTGCTCGCCCAGCACCATATCCGTACTCACATATAGGGTGTCGATGAGATAGCTTTGTATCGCTTGTATTCCGACAGCTGGGTCAATGTCAGAGGCCGTTATCCCGCCAATCTCAACGGAGTTGTAGTTAAGCGCTTGAACGAATGTGCTTCCTGGTTCCAGCTCTGTTTTTGTCGTGGAATTTGAAAGGTCACAAGAGAACGGATTGAAAGGAGGACCCAATGCCAGGTCTGACCCGCCGTGAGGGGTATCTAGCGTGATCAGATCCGCAACATTAGAAGCATAGCGCGTCGCGCTAGGCTTACAAATCCCATTGTCATACGCGGGCGAGCCGACAGGCGGTAGATCGAATAGTTGCTGATAGTTGTAACATGCTCCAGGAGAGGCTAGGTTCTCCAGATAGGCTCTGGTGACCAGTCCTCCCATGCTATGAGCCACGACAATCACATCTTTTATATGGGTTATCTCTGTGATGGCTTGGATGATGTTGGCCAATTCATTTGCTTTGTTTAGATTTGAGACTAGGGCAACTCCCTCGGGATCAAAGTTGCCGCCCACTGGATCGTAAAAGGCCACTGAAAAAAAACGGGCATCGGGTGTGACAGCGCTCGGAACCAGACCCTGCGTAGTTGCCGGATCGCCGGTCGTGAAATACACTCCCCCCCCAGAAGTAGGCATTGTAGTTAAGATCGTCAGCGTAGAGCGGGCCGAGCGTTTGGTCGCTGTGCAAACTGGAAATCACATTTGCCCGAAGTGGGTCCCAGCTCGCAACATTGTCACAAAAGCCGTACACGAAGATGATCGGGCGGCCTTTTGTCGGAGCTTGAGATTGGGCGAGGGGAGTGAGCAATACCGCCCAAAACAGGAAGGTCACCATTGAAATGAGAAATGTGCGTGAGGATGTGAACGATCGCGATGGCTGTAACATGGCTCGGCTCCTTGGATCGCAAATTCTTCCCGGATTCGGCCCAACAACCAAGTGCAATATCTGCCAGCGCGGATATTCTGTGGGTAACAAAGAATCGGCCCACGCCAGTCAACGCCCGAGGCGAATCGGTTTCACTCTCTGCGAGGTCTTTCTCGCAAAAAGCCTTTCATTGTCCGCATGAGGTCATTCCACTCCGCTAAGAAAGCGCGAAGGAGAAAGAATCTCACTTCATTTGTTGTTCTGAGATTGAGCGACCAGGACTCGGCCCGTGGAACCGTCAAATGCTATCACGTCCGGCCAGCAGGCGTGCAATGGCACGCCCGTGCCGGTACTTACTTACCTAGCGTACAGGGGCGACTAAAAACATGGAGGTGAGCAGTTAAGAGTAACTGTCAGACCATTTCACGTACGTTCAGAGTGATAATCATAATTACGGAAATCAGCGCTCTCCGAAGGGCTTTTTCCATAAGTGATATCGGCAGAATCGACGAAGCCCTGACCTGCGGCGCAATCAGCCGTTACATGACATCTGTCATCGTGTTTTCGTACATAAGCTCTCCCAGCGCATCACGCCACGCCGCTTCATTTGTTTGGAGCAACAGCCGCACGATGCCAAGAACGATAGCACGGCCCGCACCGATCGCTCCGCTGATTTCGGCGGTGACGCCCAACAAGATCGCCGCGCGGCGGTGCCGAATGCCGGCTTTGCTGAGCATGACAGCTCCCGACGTTGGCACTCCAAATCTGAGCTGATCGGGAAACGCGCGTACCGCTTCGGACAATACCCGCCCTTGTGCCTCCAGGAGCTTCGACATTAGCGAAATTCCCTGTTCCACGACCGTCTGTAATCCGTAAGAAATTGCACCGGTATAAATGCCGAGTGCGTCGTCAACGTCGCTCCCTGAAGCAGCCGCAATCTCCGCGTATGTGTCGCCAAGCAGCCAACGGCGAACGATAACAAAAAACGAATTTCGAACACCTTTGAGGTCGTCCGCTGCTTCAAGCCGAAATACTTTTCGGATATCGTCATCGAGTTTTCCGTGAGTCCACGCCCACTGCAGAACTGCAGTCACGAACTGCTCGTCCAGGGGGTTCTGAAGGGTTTCCCACTCGGCATAGGTGTTAAGAAGAAATGTTTCTACCGTTTCTATCATTCGCATCCGGGCGCCGGTTTCCCGGATCCATCCAAGGCGGCCGGCCGTTCGAATTCCTGCGACGCGCGAGGCGCGCAAGCGGAACACCGTTCGCAACACCTCGCGTGAAGGAGGTCCGGCGGTCTGAGCGGCGAAGGTCTGATCAGCCAACTCAACAGCAAGCTGAACCAGTCGCTCCTCTGTAATCTCTTCCGATGCCAAATCAATAAGGGCTGAATCTATGCCGTCTATGAGTGTGTAGAGATCCGGCGAGTCTTCCAATTCTTCGTTCGTCAGGACGATATTCTGTGCTGCTAACACCCTTTGCACTTGGTCCAGCAGCAGACGCAGCGAGCTGACCAAATTCTCACCAGGCAGTTCTAGCGCTACACGTTCGACCGCCGCCCATTGTCCGGGATTTGCGCAAATTACCAGACCTTTTGTGGTGGCACCCGCACGGCCAGCCCGCCCGACCAGATTCTTGATGTCCCGAGAAAGCAGCATATCCGGCCGGCCATTGCTCATTCTTCTTTGGACGGAATACAAGATCAGTGTGCGGATGGGGAGATTGACCCCTTCCGCCAACGTGGATGTGCATATGGCGAACGACACATGAACGCGGCGCAATAGTTCCTCGAGAACCTCGCGGGTTTCCTGCGGGATGTCTCCATGATGAAGAACGGCGCCTACAGAGAGCGCCTGTGTTCCGATCCATTGCCCACCGAACTCGCGGCGTAGATAGTCGACTGCGATGTTAAGCCTCGCGGCGTTGGAAAAGGTTAAGGGTTGTGGCAAGGTCAGCGAATACGTAAGCTGGCTCAACAGCTCTTCCGCAATGCCGATTGCTCCCTGATCTCCCCTTTTGTTCGCAGCGAACACAACCGCAGTGCCCATTGGAAGCGCTTTCCGCGCGGCGGCGACCGCACGTCTCTTGATGGACGTATACGGGAGCGTTCGTGTGCGGTTTGATGAGGGATTCAGATACTGAAAGTCAGATCGGCTCAAAAAGCCTTCAACCGTGAATCTCTCGGTCACCTGCAGATGGGGATGAACTTCCAAATTCACTGTCGAGTTGTCTCCGGTTCGTTCGCGCAACACACCGAATTCAGCCAATGCCGGGCGATACTCGCTGCGAATGATAGAGTCTGCGGTCCCGCCGAGCCAGGCGTTAATCTCCTCAACGTTCGGCACAATCGCAGAAATGAACACAAATCGGGGCGCCCCGGTTTCGCGCCCCTTAAGTCTGGCGAGCAACAGCTCAAGCCCAATTCCTCGCGAAGGCGCTCCGAGCAGATGTCCCTCATCACAAATCACCAAAGAGACGCGTCGCAAAAACTCCTGATCCGCGCTGAGGAGGCCGGACAGCGCTTCCGGCGTCGCGACCAAGAGTCGCGTAGCGTTCAGCTCTTGCACTTCATCTCCGCTTGGCACTGTTCCGCCGTAAGCGCATCGTGAAGAAATTCCCATACCGTTCAATCGGCGGACCAGACTGTTCCTTAGCTCAGACGCGAGCGAACGGTAAGGTACGAGCAAGACCGCGGCTTCGGTCGGATGCCGCTGTAGATGATCGAACAAAAGGGTTTCGCAGAGCGTGGTCTTGCCGGCTCCGGTGGGCATTTGCAGCGCAAAGCTGACGCCGTCCGCCAGAAGATTGCCCTGGATCGCCTGAATCTGTGAAGGGAAAAACTCCCATGTGCTAGGCGTGCGGGCGATCAAAGATTCGACAAGTTCGTTCCAAAAGCCGGGCGGACGAGCCGGTAGCACAGCGCGCAGATTCACGGTTGTGAATCGTCGCATCAATTGCTCGTATAACCTTGCGGGGACCCATTCGTCCGGCCCAGCGGCGAAGGCGACACTAGCTTGCGCCTGTACCCTCGCAGCCACATCCACGACGAATTGCCGGTCGTCCTCCCGCAGCGCCGCCAGCAATCCAATGACATCTTCGGATATGGGCGCGGCGGGCCTCGCAAGAAGGTCGAAGCAGGCCCGCGTCGGCCCAACCTCCGGGACCACATGCATCCGCCTGATACTGAGGTATGCGGAGGCGGGAAAACCGCCCGAGTAAAACGCAGCAGCACCATATAGAGCCGCTTCGGAGCGATTGATCGCTGAACCCGTCAAGATGCCGGCTTCGTCTTCCGCAAATCGCGCGAAGGCATTTCCAAGACGGGCCCACTCTGCCGACTCCGCTTGATTCACTCTCATTCTGTCGAAGAGATCGCCGACGAGCGAGATGTAGTAGTCGTCAACACGACTGCGGACAAATCCCATTGCCAGCGGCACTTGTGCGATACGAAAATGGTCCATGTGACGGACGGCATCTGCGGTTGCGATCCATCGATTCAATGTTTCTGTCATGGTAGTGCCTCAGGTTCCGCAATTACGGAGCCGTGAACAGCTTCGAAGACGGTTGTGTACGTAGCCCTCAAGTTTGGAACTGAAATCACCGCCAGAGCGCAGCCGTTCGGAATAGTGCCAGGGACCAGGTTGGCCAACTCAGTTTCGACCAAATCCGAGCAGATCACGGCGATCGCGTGGAACTCTCGAACGCATGGCGGGAATTCGGTCGCATTGATGAACCTATTCAGCTGGTCGACCGTTACGGCGCCGATATCCTGCAAAAGAGAGCGCTCCCTCAGCCAGACAAGCGTGCGGCTTAGTCGGCTCGTCCTGTCGGTCTGGCTGCCATCGATGGCTGCTGGGATGGGCGCGTAGTTTCCCGCAGTCGCTTTTGCTTTGGCTTCACCGCACACTAGGCGATCTTGCGGACTTGCCACTGGCCACTGCGGGAGGAAGAATTGGACGATATCGGAATGTGGCGCAGCCTTCGTTCTATCCTGCTTCAGGCGCCATTTTTTTGGACCGATCATTCCTGCCTGCCGCGAGGCGAGATAAAGGTAGCCAACGATTTCTCCGAAATCGCCGGACATTACGGAGCCGGCGTCCGGAAGCAATGCCGCCACAATCGCGCCTTGGGAAGTGTTCGCGTTTGCCGCGGCGGCCGCTAACCGTGCGTCTGAAATGTAACAACGCCGTACGGCGTCGGAGAGAAGCCCCTCCCAGGTGCCGGCGTGCTCGGCTGAAACTGTCACACGCGTGTATCCATGCTGGGGTCCGATCGCGAACCACGGCGTCACCTCGTTGATTTCAAGACCCAACTCGTTCACGACTATCCCTGCAGAAAATGACGCCAAAAGGTACCGGACTTGTATTCATATTGTAATGGGGACTGTCAGGCCACAAGAAAGCGCTACCGATTCCTGTTTAAGCGAATCGTGCACCCTGGTCATGACGGCGCGACAAAGCGAAGACAGTACAAGACACAATCTGAAGAAAAACGGATCACCCTTATCTGAACCGGGTGGGGCCTTTATCAGAAGGACCCGCATTATTCATAGTTAGGCTTGCGGCCGCCTTCAGACATAGACGGAACGCCAGTTTTGTCGGAAGCGCAGCGGACGGGGTGACTGTGCCTGAAGGCCGCTGATGTTTTGCTGACAAAAGTGTTTGCTCGTTCATATCTTATAAACGACGACAATATGGCGAATGACCGCCTCAACCGTTGGAAGTTAATTCCTAGCGGGCCGCTCTTACCGAATCACGGATTGATCGCGCCTCGTGCAGTTCGAGCCCGCAATCTAGCGCCAGCTTGAAGAATTCTTCTGCGGGATCGCCGGCACTGAGCCTGTTCTCTCGCGTGAGTCTTCGGGCGAAAGCGCCTAGCGGGATGATGTCCGAGGATGTTACGAACCCGATCTCGCTAATTTTCTGTTGGAACGATTCGGTGACCTGCGGCGGCAAGTCCGGACCGTATAAGAAATAGTGTAGGTATTTCAGAAAGTGGCATGACGGAAGATCGCCTCGCCGTGCGTGCCGTGCGTCTCGAAAATATCGGCGCGCGAGCTGCCCCTTCCCCCAATGTTGAAGTCGGGATCGGTAAAGTACTTTGTCCTGACCTCGGGAATCGCTTTACGCGCGACCAGCGATTTCATCAATCCGAGCGATGCGTCGCCGACCGCGTTCCAGTATCCCGGCTCATGTTCGTTGGGCGATATAGGTTGGAAGTCGATCCGGCCGAGCAATCCTTGCTCTTCCGCCGTCAGTTCGATGCAATTCATTGAAAACCTCAGCGACGTGGTCGCAGCGACAATAAGTAACGACAAAAGCCAGGACGTTGTTCCGGGGGCAAGAGTTTTTTCATATCTATATATCAGTCACTTACCAAATCGGCAGACCCGCTCAACGGATGTTATCCCAAATCCGTTGGCGGTGGTCCGGCGTTGTTCATGGGGAGCGAGCCGAAGCTACTCCGAGCTTGCGCGGGCAGAGTGTTTTTCAGAAGGGCTGGCACCATCCTTCAGGTTTGAGGGCATAATTATAACTTTCGCGTACCTGAAGAACGCGAAAGTTATAAAAACCTTTCAAAATCCGCCCCGGCGGTAAAACCAGAACCCGCGCATGGCACAAACAAAAGTAACGTTTTCTTCAGCACGGAACAAACGATATCGTAGCGATGCAGTTGTTCTTCCCCTCAAGAGATCTGAAATTTGCCTGCCATGGCCGATGATTGCCGGATTTTGCATTCTTTCGATTCGAGGAAGAAGTTATGTCCGCTGTTGCCGCACCGAATGCCCTGACAATCTTTTTCGCTCGCCCTGAACTCCCCCAAGAAGACCTCATACCCCTCTCTTCCTCCATGACTGAGTATCCCTTAGTCATTCACGAAGAAACCCAGGCCAAGTTATACGTTCAGCGATCCCATGACAAAACCCCGGATTGGACTAAATTGTTTGCCGGCTATGTCGATCCCTCAGTTTTCGGCAAGAACCGGTCGACAGGGGCTGTGCTGCTTGTGAAGAGAACGGCCGGGTATTTCGCTCTTACTTTTGGCACCGGTCGCTTCCTCATCAACTCCGACAATTTTGAAGACAGGTTTGGTCTGAAAGTCACCCTCAACTGTATCGGCGAAAACACGGTGCGAAGTATTGAAAAGCATTCTCTCGACGCCCTCCTGCGTCACACACACGAGCAATCGAGCCGCGACGCGACACCGCGAGAGTTCGGCTTCGATATTGAACAGGATCTCCTCAGAGCCGTCACAGGCAAACCCATTGATCCGTCCTTTGGGCAGCGCATGTCAGGTGCGGACTCGCTGCATATCGCTCTGCCTCTTCACCTACTGGAACTCCCGGAATTATTGGACCGCCTGCATGAAAAATTCATCGATACAAGCTATCAAACGAAATTTCCGTGGATCGATCAGATAGCCGAGGTGAGAGATCCCGATCTCGAAGCCCAGCTAGACAACCTCTTGACCAGCAGCCTCGTACGGGGACTCTTGGTCGCGTCTGGATGGCCGTACCCCAAGTCATCTCGTGGACTGACGTCCGGGGCTTTCGTTTCCCAACGCGCAAGCATAGTCCCGAATACGAAGACATCCATCTAGACCATTTTCTGAAGGCGCCAGGATATACGAAAGAGGAGAACGCCGCGGCGATCAAACAACGCCGAATCATCTGGATCGATCACGAGGGGCGGGAAAAGCGCCAATGGACCGCTTTCAAATGCACCTACGCCGAACTCGAACACCAAGATCACTCATACCTGCTTACCGGCGGCAAATGGTATGAAGTGGAATCCGATTTCGTCA
>JBAPOI010000407.1:0-1812 GCA_049279555.1 Candidatus Sulfotelmatobacter sp. | reverse complement strand
TGATCGCACTTCGCGTATTAAGCGTCCGCAGGTGACTGCCGACACTGGTCACATGCCGGGCTGAATGCCGAGTTTCGGCAAAAGCCCATGTCGGAGTCGAGTCGTATCGGGCGGTCTAGACGCGTCTTTTCAAATGGTTTCGCTCCCAAGCCAATGGAACCAAAACTGCTTATATCCTGACAGAAGGTCCGGAGTAATCCGGCAAAAAATATGCGCTACCAAACTGTTTTATCGAAAATGACAAGCCGGACACTTCGGTGTCTCATGCCGATGGTTTGCTTTACCGCAAGCCTTATGTCTCAGGATGGCAACCAAGCCAAAGGTCCGGTTTCCACCTCCGGAGTGCAAGCGACGGCCATCTTAGGCCTCGAAGGTATTTCGAACAACGCGACCGGAGAACTCTCAATTCGGGGCGATGCCTTGGTTTTTAAGCCAGCCGGGGGTCCCATCGCTCGGATACCGATTGGTTCCATTCAGGGCGTCTTTCTCAGTCAGGAAGACAAACAGGTGGGCGGGACGCCGATGGCCTTGGGCCGGGCTGCTGCACCATACGGCGGGGGACGAGTGATTGGGTTATTCGCTCACAAGAAGTACGACTTTTTGACAGTGGACTACCTCGATTCCAACGGAGGTCTTCACGGAGCGATCTGCCAATTGAGTAAAGGTCAAGGGCAAGCTTTTGGAAGCGAGCTGGAGACCAAGGGCGTACATGTTAGCGGGCTGAAAGACGATACCGCGAGATTGGAGACAAAAAATGAAATTAAGTAGAAGAGCCTCATTGGAGGCAGTTACGGCAGCTATTGCGATCGGCCTATCAGCATTGACAGTGCCTTCATTCGCCGGAGTCAATCGCACTGGCGCCGCGCAATGGAGCGTGGTAGTCAACCAGGTTGACCCGGGTCGCTCGAGTATCGCGCCCGAATTCGAGGCCGCGATCTACGAGAATCTCTTGGACGAACTGGTCAAAACCAAGCAGTTCTCCACAGTGCTCCGCAGCGGGGATCGCGCCGCCAACGACGTTCCGGCACTCCTAATCCTGAGGACAACTGTCGAATCATATACTCCGGGCAGCGAGACGAAACGGGCTGTCACCACCGTGACCGGAGCTACGAAACTGAAGGTTAGAAGTCAGCTCTGCACACGGGAAGGCCAAATTGTTCTTGAACGCGTGGTGGATGGTAATGTCATCTTTTTCGGAGGGAACCTGCGAGCAACGCACAACCTGGCGCGTAATGTGGCAGATGCCATTAAACAGTCAACTCTACCCGAGCCAGCGCCTTCGGTCCACGACCAGTAAGCATCGGAACCCCCGCTCGTATGAAGATTCTTGTGCTCAACTCCGGTTCCGGCAGCCAGAAGGCTTGCATATTTGACAGGAACTTCGGGGAACTTCGGGAAGGTTGAGGATGAGCATGGCAGAGGAAGCGCCGGCCGGCTCTGCTGGAGAGCAACCCGCCAAGGAATACTTTGCCGGGAACTCATCCTGATGAGTCGCGGGAGGACGGTCCTATCTGTTCTCCCGTTTCAGTCTAGCTCGGCGCATCGGGCCGTGGGGCATCAGGATAGATTTCCTCATGCCTTGGAAACCTTAACGCCGCAGGCCGTGAGGCGTCGCTGCGGCCGGCCGCCGCTGACCTCCCCATCGGGCGCCGTTTCTCCGGTTGAGCCAGATTCTGCCGCCCTCTCCTCCGTTACGGCCTGCGCCAGGGTTCCCCACCCTTGATTCCAGCATTGATAGAGAAACTTGCGCCGGATCCCTAACTCTCGCACCACCCCTGTCGGGCTCTCGCCGGCTAAGAGCCGGTCCACTGC
>JBAPOI010000406.1:0-1914 GCA_049279555.1 Candidatus Sulfotelmatobacter sp. | reverse complement strand
TCCGAAGGTATGAATGCCGTCATGATGATAGGGACACCCACCTGCATCCCAGTTTGCCGCATCATGCACCTGGTTATCGTGAAAATAGGCGTTGGTGAAATTGTTGGCCGAGCTCGTAGCCAACATCCAGCCATGGTCGAAGTTGTAAATGTTGTTACCGGAAATAGTGGTGTTGCTGTCGCCGTTCGAATAAGCCTGGAACAAACACCATCCCGCATCGTGCATCGTATTGTTATTGATGTTCCAGTTCGATCCCGAGAAGGAAATGCAACGCATTTGGGTCTGATCGATCGAACTAGTTCCGTTTGCTGGGTGAATATAGATATTCTGAATTGTAAGATTCTGGATGGTACAGTTATTGCAGGAAGTAGCTTCTATCCCCTCGCTATTGCTCCGGTTGCCGAGTGCGTCACCATTGGCTGTGTTCTGAATAGTCCCGTTCGATCCGCCGTCGACCGTCACGTAGCTCCGGTTATACATACAGATCGCCCCGCCGCAGCCTTTGCCCCCGCTCGAGGGCGCCCAATAGGAAGCGTTCAGCTGTGCATCGGTATCGAACAAGAGAGTAACCGGGCTGCCATTGCTTCCGTTCCCCTGAAAGATGAACTCCGTAGATCCAGGGGCTCCAGTGAACGTCCCACAAATTGTTACCGTGGTCCCAGGCCCGATCTGAGTATTGCCGCTGCCCCAGTTGGAGGCGTTGTTGAACCAGGCCGGGTTTTGCGTGTTACTCGTGCAGGAGCCCTGTGGGCCGCCGTTGGGAGTTATATATACGTTCGTCGCCGAAGAGAACATCAGCGGGGTAAATGTAAGTATGGATGCGACAATCAGAAGGAATTTCCGGGGGCCGTTCACGCGTTCCTCCACTAATCGTGTGCTGGGTGCGCTGTTTCAAGCGAACCCGCCTGGTCGGACTTGTCGTTCCCAGTAGGGGAGTTGCTCACGATCTACTGGATGATCGAGTCTCCTTTATAACCAGTGGTGGCTAACGCGAACAGGTCTCAGGAGGACATGGCCCGTTCCCAGCCTCCCCATGAACTGCGGGAAAGTCTTTCGACACGCGGTATTTAGACCCCATCGACCACCCCCGCAAACAGGCCTTGATCACCTTCGAAGCATACTGGAATTTTGCAACCCAGTCATACGCGCCGGCGAGTTTTGCCTGGAACAGCGCACCGTCGTCGCAAGTGTTGACCGGCAATCGCTCCATAAAAAAAGGGTCGCTCTTTGGGCGAGCTAGGCCGACGATTGTACAGACACCATTCCGGTAACCGGCCTCAACCAGCAAATCACGCAGCATGTTTCTAAAGTCAATGTCTGTTTGAGGGAATGCGTAGGGATAGGCAAATGAGTCGACTTCGCAGCCGAGCTTTTCCGCGATGGTTTTCTTTGAGCTGGAAATCTCCTCCTTCACTGCTGCGCAGCTTAAATCCCGAAGCTGTGGATGAGTAACGGTATGGGATCCGAAGCGGATTCCGTGACGGTTCAGCTCGCGAACTTCCACCCAAGTTAAGCAATCTCTTCCTTTGAAAGATATCGGACTCTCTCCGATGTATGCCGTCGGCAGAAACACCGTCGCGCTGAAGCCGTACTGGCTCAGCACAGGAAAAGCATGCCGATAAAAGTCCTGATAGCCGTCATCAAACGTGATGACGACTTGTTTGTGCGCAGCAGGCGATTCTCCCCGCAGTCCGCCGACCCCCTCCGCGAGTGAAACCGTCCGGTAACCGTTGCCCTGAAGAAACTTGATTTGTTCAGCAAAGCGTTGCGGTGAGGTGGATGTGCGGTAGTAGGGATGCGCGTTCGCTTCTTTTTTATTCTCGCTGCAATTATCTTCGCTGCCAACGGAGACGCTGTGGTACATCAGAATCGGAATCGACGACGTCCGGTTCGACGAAGAACTCCGCAGCGGGT
>JBAPOI010000405.1:0-18941 GCA_049279555.1 Candidatus Sulfotelmatobacter sp. | reverse complement strand
GTGTCTAGTAACGGAAGAGCACGAATATAGTCCACATTTAGAGCGCCTGCTTCAGAAGGGAAAGGGTGCCGGGCCTAAACAGCGCCGTATCATGGAACTGAACCCGGAGCATCCTCTTATTTGCCGTCTGTATGAACGATTCAAAACCAACGCCGAGGATTCGACAATCGCTGACTCAATGGAGATTTTGTTCGACCTGGCTTTACTGTCCGAGGGGTCGGAAGTTGCTGATCCCGTGCGTCTCAATCAGCTAACCATGAACTTGCTACAAAAGGCCATCTAGCTACCTTAGCCCGTAATACCTACAATAGATTATCTCTGCTCGACCTAACCGTTAGGCACCGACTTAGGTAGCATTCTTACCCGCAGAGTATACTGACATGACCATGAGCACGCCATCGGCTGATAACTATGTGCGCTCGCCTCTGTATGAGTTATTAGTGCCTCTGTTGACTTGGACATTCATCATCCTGCTGATAGTAGTGTCAGTCACAACGCTGGCGCCTCCGACACCGGTTGCAGCAACGGCGGCATTAACAGACTTCTCAGCCGACCGAGCTTTGATACATGTGGGGGTCATCGCACAAACAGCCCATCCAATTGGAACTGACGCTAATTCTGCCGTAAGGGAATACCTGCTGGCTCAGCTTACAGCGCTCGGCTTGAATCCGCAGGTGTTTTCCTCTATCGGAGTTCACGTCAGGAACAGAACTGCGGCTATCGGCAACACACAAGACATCGTCGGCCGGCTGCCTGGAACGGCGGGCCCTCAGGCCATCATGTTGGTGGCTCATTATGATTCGACATATCGGGGTCCTGGGGCGGCCGACGACGGCGCCGGCGTGGCCGCTATCCTCGAGGCAGTTCGTGCGTTGCGGGCAGGCCCCGAATTAAAAAATGATGTAATTGTTCTTTTTACCGACGGCGAGGAGGTCGGTTTGCTGGGTGCGGATGCTTTTGCTTTCTCCCATCCCTGGATGAAAGACGTTGGGCTGATCATGAATTTTGAGGCGCGCGGCAATCAGGGGCCTTCCCTTCTTTTCGAAACCAGCACCAACAATAGTTCTCTAATCCGGGCTGTCGCCGAATCCGCATCCCATCCGATCGGCTCGTCATTTTTTTATGCTCTGTACAAATTGTTGCCCAACGATACGGACTTCACGGTTTTTCGCTCATTGGGAACGCCTGGATTAAACTTCGCATTTGGAGAGGGTCTTGAAGCATATCACTCGCGCCTGGATACTGCGGAGAATTTAAGCCTTGCGTCTTTACAGCACCAAGGCTCCTATACGCTTGATCTCGCCCGGCATTTTGGGCAGAGTGAATTGAGTCACTTTAAGCAGCGTCGTGGCGACAATGTGTTTTTTGACCTAATCGGCAGTGAGTTCATCACCTACGGAGAACGATGGATTTTGCCCGGCGAGATTTCCGTTACTCTTCTTTTGGTTTTGACGATCCTTCTTCATACTCGCAAATCGAAACTATCAGTAGCAAAAGTTCTGCTCGCGTTGCTCCCCTGTGTGGCAATTCTACTTGCTATTCCGATGGTGCTCGGGCTTTGTGGCTGGAGCCTTATCTCATCGATCGCGACTCATCGAATCATAAGTGATTCTTTACCGAATGCTTATCTGCTGATCGGCTTTATTCTTATCGGAGCTTGTACTGGAAGTTTGTTATTGGTGATCTTTCGTAAGCGCTTCAGCATCTTGGAGCTCTCACTGGCAGGATTAATTTGTACATGCATTCTCAGTTGGGTCATCGCACTTGCATTACCGGGCGGCAGCTACCTACTGTTGTGGCCGCTACTGTTTATGACCGCTGGAGTGCTGTCTCTTGCGCTCGCCGGGAAAACACTGGAATCACGATTTTCGGGCATGGCAAGCCTTGCCGGGTTAGTTATTGCTATCTTGTTGTTTGCTCCCTTGGCAAAGTTGTTGTATTTATTCCTCACTCTCGACCTGGTAACGCTTGTTGCTGTCGGGTTGCTCTTAGGGCTTTTGTTACTCATCTGCATGCCCATTATAAATTTAGCCGTGCCTCGAGTCGGGTGGCGACCGGTAGTGCTGTCTTTGTTGGCTGCTGCACTGATTTGTGCTGGCGCAGGAATCCACTTGTCGCACTACAGCCAAGAACATCCGCGCCATGACACTGTTCTTTACAGTCTGAACGCAGACGATCACAGTGCCGTTTGGATCAGCTTCGACCACTCAGTCGATGATTGGACCGCACAGTTTTTTCCCCAGCAGCCACCCGAGTCGAAGCCGGAGCCGAATTACCTAGGGGGCTCTTTAAAGAAGGTACTCTCGGCTTCGGCGACTGCGCAGAGACTTCCGCCTCCCCTAGCCGAAATCGAGACAAATGAGAAGAGTGGTGATGTTTACAGGATCAAGATGAAAGTTCGATCTCAAAGAGACGCCTCAGCTATTTACTTGAAGTTTGGCACGGACAGCCAACCACTCTCAGTGAGAGTTGGGGCTCGGGAAGCTACTTTTCGACCGGATTCCGGTCCAACTGCTATTAGGCTATACGGAATAGGCGCTCAAGGCATCGAACTCGATCTAACCATACGAGCGCGTTCCGGTGTTTCGTTTTGGCTTATGGACGAATCAACGGGTTTGCCAATGGAAGCGCGACCGCGGCCTTCTGACTTTATGGCAGACTTTATGGCAGGTGATGGAAGCGATGTAACTTTTGTTTGCAGAAAGTATTCGCTGTAGGCAATTAGATAAATAAGTCTAATCGTTTATCCGTCACTTCTTATCCGCTTTTTACAATTTCTGCCATGACTGAGTGGCACCTCAGTTTTGTTTCAGGCTCATGGTAGCTTCGGCAATCAGCGTGACGTGGCCGCCCACATCAATGCCATCCTTCCCAGCTTCTCCGTGAATCTCTACGTGCAACAGACTACGGCGGCCCATCTTTGTCCCTTGCTCGCTGACAAAGTGTGTGCCAGCAGTCTTAGAGATCAGGCCGTGTCGCATCATGAATGCCGCCAACGGGCCGGTGGAACTTCCGGTCGCTGGATCTTCTGGCATGCCGTATTCAGGAGCGAACATTCGCGAGTAAGCTCCCTCTGGCGTGGGTGCGAATACGAAAACAATTACCGGTTCTCGATCCTGGCCCTTTAAGACTTTGATTCCGCCCATGTCGAGCCACGCCCGATCGACAGCTTCTTTGTTTCTGACTGCGATCAGCACAGTAGGATTGCCGGCGCTCACCAGTTGCGGGACGATTTCCAGCATGTCCGTTTGCGTGAGACCTAGCACGTTTGCACATAACATTGGGTCGTAGCATCTTCCAAACTCAATAGGAGGCGTTCGCAGCCAAATCATGGTTCTCTCGCCCGTCTGAATCCGGATAGGGACCGGCCCGACGTTCTCTTCCAGGCAAACATGCTCGATCCCAGCCGCGATCTTTCCTTCGTGCAGCAATACAAAGCCGGTGCCAATCGTAGGATGTCCCGCGAAATCCAGTTCGCGTCTGGGGGTGAAAATTTGCACACGCGCCGCGCAATCCTTTCGCACGGAAGAAAAGACGAAGGTCGTCTCCGAAAGATTCAGTTCCCGGGCAATTTTTGCCATCGTGATGTCATCAAGCCCAGTAGCATCGGAAAAAACAGCGAGGGAATTTCCTTCCAAGGGTCGGTCCGTGAAGACGTCGACCACGTGGTAGCGGTAGGAACACGCCTTGCTCATCATGATTTCTCCTCACTTACTCCAACTCCGCGATAAGGTCGATTTCCACACAAGCGCCGAATGGAATTTGTGCGACGCCAAAGGCAGCACGGGCGTGCTTGCCCCTTTCGCCGAAGACCTCGCCAAGTAACTCAGAAGCTCCGTTGGCGACGAGATGCTGTTCAGTAAATCCCGACGAGCTATTGACGAGCACGAGCAACTTGACGATGCGCTTGATACGGTCCAGGTCGCCGGTTGCGGCATCCAAGGTTGCCAGCAGGTCGATGGCAATCGAGCGTGCTGCTTCCTTGCCCTGTTGAGTACTGATGCCGTCACCAAGTTGCCCGACCCATGGCTTGCCGTCTTTCTTGGCGATGTTACCGGACACGAACAGAAGCTTACCGCTTTGTACGAATGGAACAAATGCAGCTACGGGAGCTGTAACTGCCGGAAGAGAAATGTTAAGTGCTTTCAATGTTTCGTATGCAGACATGGCTTTCTCCTAAGCGGGTTCGCATAAGCGAGCGCCGTTGTGATATTTGATGGGACGTTGTTAATGGGGACCACGCGATCAAGTTTTCCCATTTTTTGGCATTCGTGCTAGGTTAACATGCTAGGCTAAGAAGTTGCTTAGCTAAATTACTATATGGATGCAGAATTGTTGTTCCGGGCCCTTAGCAATAATAAACGGTTGCTAATTTTACGCTGGTTGAAGGATCCGCGTAAGCATTTTCGTCCTCAGGTGGATGGTGATCTGGTCAAGGATGGGGTTTGTAGTGTGTTTATTACAGAAAAGCTGAGAGTGGCACAACCCACAGCTGGCGAGCATCTAAAGATCCTGTCGCAAGCGGGATTTCTGCGGGCTAAGAGGATCAAGGGCTGGGTCTTCTATCAACGTGACGAGCCGGCGATTCGACGATTGAAGAAGGCAATGATGGACAAAGTCTAGAAACATCACGATCTGGTGTCATCTGTAGTTGAATGACTCAGTTCCTATCTTAACTCGCTTGAAACACAAACATCCTTGGGTGCGTACACTGGATCGGTTCCGTACTGCGCTGGCCTTACTTCTTTTCCCGTCATCACAAATTGCTCCACTCCACGCAGCAAGCGGTCGATATAGACCTCGATACTCTTGCCAAAGTACATTTGCACATAGCTCTTCTTGGTCGTTTCGAGCAGGTGGGACTCCAGGATGGGAGTGATCATGATCGACAGCTCACTTTGAGCTTCCCCGAGGCAGCGTATGTCCCAACAGGTCCACGACGCCTTTCTCGGGGGAGGACCAGTTTGCATATCGTAGCCTTCCCCCTCCCTCCAGTACATGAAGTCGCGTTCCACATAAAGGCCGCTGTAGTAGGTGAGGCCGTCCCTGGAGCCCACGCCGGGCCATTTGTAGATGGGTGCGTGTTCCCGGACGTAGGCATGGTACTTGGTGAGATGACCCCGCTTGGAAATTACCTTCCAGATGTCGGCAACAGGTGCCTGAATAACTCGGGTCAAGCGGACGTGCTCACCCAACTCCAGACCTTGCTTCGCGAGGTCAGCTTCAAATTGTCGTTTTTCTATTTCGTTCATGACCTACTTCCGGATGTGGGGTAGGTGATCTTAACGTCAAACTACAGTGGCGGTTGCTTCGCGATGGCGGCCGACGGGTTCCACGGCAACAGGACACATCTTCAGCAACAGGGCGTTCCACGAAGTTCCAGTCGCTACTCCGTACACGACCAGGTAACTATTGGGGAATGCCTGCTTCGAGCTGAGATCCCTCAAATTCCGGATAAGATCCACATCTCCCAAATGCCCGCCCTTCCCCATATTTTCAAAAAAGACTTTCTTCAAAGAGATCCCGAGTTGTTTTGCGTAGTATTGCCAGACGAACGGCGTGGTGTTGAGAGGAACAAGAACCGAGATATCGTCGAAGCTCAGACCGTGCTTGCGCAAGAGTTTGTGAATAAGAGAAGATCCGACGTCCACAACCTTCTGCTGGTTTTTCGTGTCCATGAAACTGTTGACGCTATCAATTCTGCCGTCGGTCTTGCCGATACCGTCAATTATTTCCAGAGGACCGGGGCCGCCGGAAATCAACATCAGGCCTTGACCATCTCCGATGAATACGGACCCCCCCATCAACCGCTTCTGGTTTCGTTCGAAGTAATTCGAAGACAGGATCAGGACCTTGTCGGCCCCGCCGTACCCGACCAACAGCTTGGCGAGATTAACCGCAGTGAACGATCCAGTGCACTCCTGTTCCACATTGAAAACGATTGCGTTCGTCATGTCCATTTTTTGCTGCAGGTAATAAGGGACGTTGACGCACTCCTCGTCTGAATGTAAGGACCACGGATCTCCTATAGAAACCGAGTTTCCGTGGGCATAGATTATGTAGCTGATCTCGGCAGGCCGGGCCACTCCCGAGGCAAACATCTTTGTCACCATTTCCACAAAAATGTCGGCCTCGGTTCTTCTATCACCCGCAAACATGCCCGACATCGACTCCCAGTCTTCGATGAGTTTCTGCTTGGGGAAGATGCCCCCACGCAGCTTTTGGGATATCTTCGTCAAGTCCCGTTCGCTCAATCCCCCATCGGACAAAATATCCGAAATGGTGATCTTAGCTTTTGGAACAAAATAGTCGAGATGCGCGATAAATGACTTCATGTCCCAGACTTACTCCAGTATTTCTCCTTTAGTTTAAGTAACCGTCCCAAAGCGCAGAAAAACTTCGAGGCCAGCCACTCCTCCCAATTTCGGTGTCAGATCACTTTACGCTGCAGCCGCGGCGCCGAATGGCGTACCGCGAGTTGTGCTCTTCAGCAGCCGGTTGATTCCATAGTTATCCTTGCCTGCTACGAGAACGGCGCCATATTTATCCAGGGACAGCGCGGCACCGTACTCTTCAATCATGGTGGTGTCAGGATAGATCTTGACGAAGGGTGGTACATAGCGGGAAGCAAAACCGAGTCTGAGCACGTTCTCGTCCGCGTCATTCGGATTCGAAGCGTGACAGAGCGTCGACCAGAACATAACGAACTGACCGGCCTTCATCGGAATGGTCACCTTCTTGGACTCCTCAGGCTTTACATTGGGATCAATGAGAAGTTCCTCGTAGGCGTAGCCGAAGAAGCCGCTGCGAACACCGTCCTTTATGGTTCGGTTGACCCGATTAAGATCGTAGGTCATCTTCTTCATTTCGTCGTAAAGCATTTTCTTGTGGGTTCCCGGCTGGAACTTGAGGCACGCGGTTTTCTCGGAAGCTTCCGTAAAAGCCGTCCACACCGTGACAGTTCCTCCGAAACCGGTCTCGGGCCAGATGATCTGGGGCTTTCCCGAGGCCATAGCGAAGGTGTCTGCCTGATGCCAGTCAGTTCCCTCGTCGCCACCGTACTTGGGAAAGAACTCCGTGCGCCAGCACAGGATATCTGGACCCAACGCGCTCTTGAGCTTGTTCACAATTTCAGGCCGGGCAACATGCTGGGCAAGAAATGGAACGTCCAAGTGCCGGTCATAATTGGCGATGTTATTCGGCCCAGAGTGCATGTCGATATCATAGACAGCGTGGGACCGATCAAAGACCTGGCGTCGGGCCTTGTTCCAGATCTGTTCCATTTCCTCCGGCTGGTATAAGGTGAAAGGTCCAACATAGCCGTTCGTCTCGAAAAACGCCTGTTCGGCATCAGTGAGGGCAAAGGGCTCTACATTCGTGGCAGTGACAGCAGTAGTAGTCATATTTTTTTCCTTTAAGTGTTAGCCTCTTCTGGCTACCGAATAATCGTTCCTTATGCCGCTGTAGTGGACTCAGCCACAGTATCTTGCTTCAGCTTTTGCTGCTCCTCAGTCACCAAGAACGCCAGTTTTGACACCGTGGTCTTATCCTCTGAGAAAAGCGACAGATCGAAGCGGGTTCCGAAGGTCTCGTTGATCTGAGTTACAACCTGGATGGCCATCAAAGAATGACCCCCCATATCGAAGAAATCATCCTCAAGGCCAACCTGAGGGACGTGAAGGGCTTCAGCAACGAATGCTCCTATCACGATCTCTGCGGTCGACCGCTGACGGCTCTGGGGCTTTGCGCCGTTGTGCCCGTTTTCATTTTGAAGCGCGGTACGATCAACTTTCCCATTTGGATTCAAAGGCACCTCCCTGATTTTTACAAATGTGTTCGGAACCATATTTTTTGGCAGCTTTAGCCGGACGTATCGCCTCAAGTCCTCTTCAACACTGCGCCATTCCGCGTCTGAGACCGATTCTTTTGGAACTACATAGGCGACGATACGCTGATCACCTAACTCGACTTCCTTAACCAACACGATGGCTTCCTGCGTCTTGGAGTGCTGCCGAAGGACGGTTTCGATCTCTTCCAGCTCGACCCGGACGCCATGAACCTTGACCTGGTAGTCCACTCGACCCACATACTCGAAGTTGCCGCCTTTCCCGAGCCGACCTAGGTCTCCTGTGCGATACAAAAGCTCTGACTTACGGCCCAGTTTAACTTTGACAAACTTCTTCTTCGTCAGTTCGGGGTCGTTGACGTAGCCCTTACCCACGCCTTCCCCTGCAATGCAGAGCTCGCCTACCTCGCCGACGGCCATGCGGTGCAACTCAGAATCCATTACATAGACCCTGGTATTATCGATTGGAATGCCAATCGGCACCGAACCTGAGACGTATCGACTAAAATCATGCAGTCTGTAATAGGTCGACACGTCTGAGCATTCGGCAATGCCATAGACATTCACCAACTCAGTCTTACAAGTTCCGGAATCAACCCAATCCTTCAATCTGGCTCCAGAAATAGCCTCGCCTCCTAAAAACACAATTCGTAGAGAGTTCAGCTTCCGTCGCACATCTGCGGATTGGTTCTCCACTAAGGTATAGAATGGACTCGGTGCGCAGTTCATTAACGTTATCTTCTGCGCATCGATAGTAATTAGAGCGAGTTCAGGATTGAAATGATTCGCTGCAAGCAAATGAAGCTCTCCGCCGGAAATCAAGGGCATTACCAAGGCCCGTTGGGTGAGATCGAAGCTGAACGAACTCACCAAGAGCACCTTATCCCGCGATGTTATTTCGAACTGTCTGGTAAACCAGTTCAACAGGTTTCTCCAACCGCGGTGGTGCACAGCGGCCGCCTTAGATTTACCAGTCGAGCCTGATGTAAAGATTATGTACGCCAAGTCGCTGGGAGCAACGTCCTGTTGCGGATTATCGGAGCTCTCGCGCTCGATTTGCTCCTTGTCGCCGTCGAGGGTAATGACCGAACCGTCATCTTCCGGGAGTATCTCCAGTAGAGCATTCGTCGTAAGCAAATGTTTCAGCTTTATCTCTTGTAGCATCCCGGCAAGGCGCGCTTTCGGATAGCTGGAATCGAAGGGCACGTAGGCTCCGCCGGCTTTCAGGATTGCCAGAACTGCGATTACCATCTCGCATGACCGGTCCATACAGATGCCGACGCGGGAGTTCGCTTTCACTCCGCGCTTTATCAAATAGTTAGCGAGTTGATTGGCCTTGCCGTTGAGCTCCGAATATGTGTGTTTTGTGCTACCCGACACCAACGCAACTGCATTCGGCGTAGCGGCGACGTGCTGCTCAAATTGCTCGTGAATACATAAATCGACCGCGTGGTCGTCAGAAACCCCATTCTTCATCAGATCTCACCTTTACCGACAGATGCAGCGGATGTACCCTGACGGCTTTGGGCCACCGCTACGCACTTCATTGTGTGGTTTTACTCTTCAACTCAGCGGCTAATTGTCCCTATTTGTAACAACCTTGAGGCTCGTAAGCAGCTTAGTCATGTGTTCCGATCCGCACAACCTGCTTTTCGCAGAGAAATGGCCTAGCCGAATAGTCGAGGTCTCGACAAACATTTTTTTATCGCTGAAGCGGCTCGTTTACTCTTTAAGTAGTCGCTGGCTGTGAAGCGTCGATCTAGCATCCGTAGTAGCCAACGCTCTTGTAACACCCAATACGCGGCCAATTTTATACCGATAGGACACAATATTAGTCATAACCTCTGACATGTGAACGTCTAAAACGCTCCCATTAAAGCTAAACTTACGCTTTACTTTGCCTGATACTCTAGCCTTTTGTGCTTATCACTTGAGACTAGAGGCAAAGCACAACATGCGATGGGTGCTTCAATTCTCTGCTGTTCGGTTTTCGTAAAAAATCCGGCCCGTGTGTGCTAGGTCGAATCTCTGCGTGTAATCCTTCCAGAATTATCCTACCCGGGGTTATTGTCATGTTGCGCCGAACGCTTTTGCCAGCTGTCCAGTTGCAGGTTGGTCTGATTGTCTCTCATTCGCTTGTCGCCAACTATCTGTGCGACCTTCTTCTCGGGTTAGACATGAATCTTACACCGGTGCTTTTGCAAGATCCGATTACAGCTACCAGTATGCTTCCTACCCATAGTCAACAGGTGATCCTTTTTGATCTTCACGATCTTCCGTGGCCAGTTAGCACCTACCTGGATGCATTCAACCTAGCGTCGCAAAGCTCTGCTTTCATCGGATTGGACCAGTCGCGGGAAGTAGGGGAGATAGCGGATTTGTTACTTTCGGGATTTAGCGGCTTTTTGAGCTACGATCAAGTCCCTGACTTGTTGGGCCCAGCGATTGCTTCGGTGGCCAAGGGGGAGACATGGGTAACCCCTGATGTAATGCGGAAATACATGAGAATGACCTCCCATAGGTCTCTTTTGTCCGACTCCGGAACTGAAGTCCTTACCAAGCGGGAAAGCCAGATTCGTGATTTGCTGAAGAAGCGATATTCCAACAAAGAGATCGCTATGCTATTGGGGATTTGCGAGAGTACTGTTAAGTTTCATGTGTCCAACGTGTTGGCGAAGTTGAATGCTACCGGCCGTAGAGATCTAACTCCCAACGGGACGGGTACTCTGGTTTTACCTAAATGCGGATGATAGTGAAGCTGTGCGGTTGCAATCGATTAGAGCGAGTTTAAGGAGGAGCTGCCGTGGCTAACGATCAAGAGGATAAGACCATTTACAACGTCGTGGTAAATCACGAGGAGCAGTATTCCATTTGGCCTGCCTATCGCGAAAATGCCTTGGGCTGGAAAGAGGCAGGTAAAAGCGGGACCAAAGAGGAGTGCCTCGCTTACATCAAGGAAATATGGACGGACATGCGTCCGCTAAGCTTGCGAAAGAAGATGCAGGAGCAAAAAGCGGGATAGTACTTCTGAGCTTTTGTCAGAGTGCATGAGAGCTTCTTTAATAAACGGAAGTTGCCGAGAAAATGATGATCTCTGGATCGACGTCATCTCCTACAGCCGTGGATGGCCAAAGCCGTCTGTGGTTTGAGTCTCTGTCTTCGTCACGGGAAAAGGCGCTTCGAGTGTTCTGTTTTCCGTACGCTGGGGGAAATGCCAATATATTTCGCGACTGGCAACGGCATTTTCCGCCGGATATCGATTTATGCCTCGTTCATCTTCCAGGTAGAGGCAAACGCAGTGGTGGGCAGCCGTTTACTCGCCTTGAACCGCTGGTTCAAACTATTGCAGATCTCATCATGCGTGAGCCCCAGTTTCCATATATTCTGTTCGGGCATAGCGTGGGGGCACTCATCAGTTTTGAACTGGCGCGGGAGTTGCGTCGGAGACGCTTCACTCTGCCCCGGCGGCTCTTTCTCTCCGGTCGCCGGGCTCCCACCACATCCAGCGAGAAAGATCCCGTCTTCAATCTTGCCGATGACGCTTTCATTGCCGAAGTGAAGAGGCTCAACGGTACCCCCAAGGAAGTGCTCGAACATCCAGAAACCAGAAGACTTTTTCTACCTGTGCTTCGAGCTGACTTCGAGATTGATGATACTTATGAGTACTATTCCGAAGAGCGTCTTTCGTGTCCTATCACCGTTTATGGTGGACTACAGGACCGGGATATTTCTCTGGAAAGTCTGCGCGCGTGGGAGGAACAGACCTCTGCCGATTGCAAACTGACAATGTTCCCTGGGGATCATTTTTTTCTGCTGAGTCCCGAGGCTGGCTTCGTCGATGTTTTTCGACGAGATGCAGTCAGTATCTTGCGGTATCCCGCGCAAGCGGTCTGAGACTCAAGCTTCAGTGTGCATCAGTCAACCACCTGACATCTTGTAGGGACGATAAAAGGAGACTTCCACTGCGCCCCCCCAGCGATCGGCTCATCCTTCTCGCAAAGCCACGATTGGATCTACCTTAGTGGCTCGGTAAGCAGGAATAAAGCTGGCCAGGAAGGACACCATAAGCAAAATCAGCGCGACGGAAAGAAACACGACCGGATCGATGGGATGAACTCCATAGAGCAAAGTCGCAATCAGTGGTGCAGTCGCCACAGCTACGACTAACCCCGCCGACACGCCGGCGCCAGCTAGAAATATCCCCTGCCTCAAAATCAACTTTAAAATGTGATCCCGTCGTGCTCCAAGGGCCATACGAATTCCGATCTCGTGCGACCTCTGTCCTACCATGTAGGCAAGCAATCCATAGATTCCAATCGATGCCAACAGCAATGCCAGCGCCGCGAATAGCGCCACCAATTCCGCCGAGAAGCGGCGAGGGGCTAAGGACGCGTCCAAAACTTCATTCATGGACTTCACACTAAACACAGGCAGCTCTGGATCGACCGCATGAATCTGATCTCGAATTTGAGATTCGAGCTGCGCAGGAGGAAGATCCGTGCGAAGCACCACACTTAGAATCCTACCTGTCTGCTGATAGACAGACGTGTAAATGTGCGGAATCGCATCCTTATCGAGCCCATCGTGCTTGATATCTTTCATGATTCCAACCACAGTCACCCACGGCAAGCTAGGGTTCTGGCCTAATTTGAGGCGTCTGCCGATAGCGTCACGATCAGGCCAATAACGGTGAGCAGTAGTTTCGTCAACGATCACCACCAACTCTTTACCCGCTTCGTCGCCTTCGTTAAAAACGCGGCCACGAACCAAAGGGGATTGAATCACCTTAAAATAATTGGGACTGATCCGAATTATCTCAGCCATCACCTGTTGAGAAGATTCGGTCGGCATATCTTCAATGATCAAACCTCTACTGTTCCGCGGAGGGCTGCCCGGGAGATCCGACGTCAAAGCGGCCGTTTCGATGCCGGGGATCGCACCCATCCGGCGTTGAAGTTCCCTGGCGAAAACCTCTTGGACTCCGATGTCGGGGTATGGATTAGTTTTTGGATCATTGGGATTCGGCAGCCATATGCTTGCAGCAACCACCTTATTAGGGTTAAACCCGGGATCCTCCCGGAGCAGGAACCAAAAAGTGCGCAGCAGCAAACCCGCCCCGATCAACAAAACTACGGCAAGAGCCAACTCCGAAATAATTAGCGCTCCACGCAATCGGCTTGTCTTGCTGCCGTAACCCGAACCCCATGCACCTTCACGAATTGCCGAAACCAGATCTGCCTTGGCTGATTGAATCGCAGGTGCCAATCCAAATACTAAGCCGGTGACGAGAGAAATAAGAAGCCCAAACAACAGGACCCTCCAATCGACATTAACTTCACTTAGTCGTGGAATCTTAGAGGGCACAAAGCGAACAATAAAACCTAAAGCGCTTGCCGCTGCGAAGACTCCAGCAATGCCGGCAATCAAAGAAAGGACCAGCGACTCGGTCAGCATCTGACGAATCATCCGAACCCGGCTCGCTCCTACAGCGAGCCTCACAGCCATTTCGCGTTGCCTTCCGGAAGCCCGCGCGAGAAGAAGGTTGGCGATGTTGACGGAAGCAATGAGGATAATCAGGATCACAGTTCCCATCAGAACCAACAGCATGGGCCGGATGTCGCCCACAAGTGAGTCCTGTAGCGGCTGAATCCGAATCGACCATTGAGATTGCGCGGGATAGTCCGTGGGAAAGTCATTCCTCAGCTGACTTGCCATGGCAGTAAGCTTCGCTTGAGCTTGCTGCACAGTCACATCAGGTTTAAGCCGCGCGATTGCTCCTAGCAAAATTCGTGTGCTGCGCGCAGGCTTGGGCCAAGGGTCTGCACTGAATCCGCATGTCACCCATATCTCGACGTCCGTGGCAATCGTTTTCCCAGGATGTCGAAACCCAGGGGGAACAACCCCGACAATCGTGTACAGGTCGTTATCGAGACGGATACTTCGTCCAACAATTCCGGGGTCCGCTCCAAAGGAGCGGCGCCATTCGCCATCACTAATGACAGCCGCTTCGGCAAAACCTAGCGCGAAATCCTGGGGACCAAATAGCCGCCCTACCTGGGGAGTTACTCCAAGCATGGAAAAATAATTGGGGCTCACGCCGATCGCTTCGAGGCGCTCAGGCCGCTTCGCTCCTGTCACATTCGTACTGGTAGGAAAAACGGAACTTACATCATCGAAAACTCCGGACCTAGAAAGGTCCTCCAGTTCAGGAACGGAAAATGTGACGTCATGCAACCCTAGGCCAGGATTTTCAAAACTGACTTTAACCAGACGATCAGGATCACGGAACGGAAGAGCGCGCAATAACACAGAGTTAACGATGCTGAAAATCGCAGTGTTAGCACCTATCCCCAACGCCAGCGTCAGAATGGCGACCGTCGTAAATCCCGGACTCTTGCGCAGCAACTTCAATCCGTAACGAACGTCCTGAAAAAAGCTATCCATAAGACCTCCAGACTAGGCTTGGGCCATCCGATCACTAATTCTCGTCGAATATACTATGCGCCGTCAACTTCCTGCACGAATACACCGATTCATCCCGGACGATGCGGTTGACGACTACTTTGAAATATTGCCCGATCCGTAAAGCTAACATCTACCTTTACCTTAATTATGAGCACTAAGGCATGTTTTGCTAGAAGTGACTATCCTGCCCTGCGCATTAGATCAGCGCGTATGCAAACGCTGCGGCAAAGAAACAGTGGTGATCGGCTACGAGGAGAGTTCCCAACTGGACATGGAATCGGCGAAGTACTTCGTACTGGTCACGAAACGAGAGAAGCGGGCTTGCCGGTCGTGTGAGGATCTCGGCGTCGTCTCGGCGCCCCTGCGGCTACGGATCATAAAGAAGTGCCTGGCGAGTGACTGGGATCGTCTCGAGACGGTCGTCGGCAAATATTGCAATCACACGCCCCTTCCTCGGCAGAGCATGATTCTGGAAAGGGACCTCGGCTTGGAAATCAGCTGGACGGCTTGGTCCTCAAAGTCGGCGAGTTGCTGATCCGATGGTCGCGGTCGTGAGGCAAGAATTGATCAGCGGAAATTACATTCAGGCGGATGAAACCCAGTCGATGTTGCAGACACGGGAGGGCCGAGGTAAGAACCACCAAGCGTACTTCTGGCAATACAATCGCTCCGGAGGAACCGTGGTGTTCGACTTCGGTCTAGGCCGTGGACGCGATGGGCCGAAGCGGTTTCTAGGACAGTTCGAAGGCATTCTCCAAACCGACGGATATGCAGCCTATGACCAAATCGGTGGGCCGAGAATGGTAAATGCCGCTTGTTGGTCTCATGCAAGGAGACAGTTTTTCGAAGCAGTGCAGCTAAATCCCCGAGATCCGGTTGCAGGCCCGTTTTCTGTCGACGCTGACGCTCGCCGCCAAGCGCTGACTACTTCGGCGCGCCATGTCCTGCGTCAGGAAACAGCGCGACCTCTTCTCGATGATATTCGTAGCAAGATCGCGGCAGAACAGAGCGTTGCATTGCCCGCCGGTGTACTCAGCAAGGCCTGCCAGTACTCGCTCGCACTGTGGAAGAAACTCATGCGCTTCTTGGAGCATCCCGAATTAGAGCTAAGTACTAACCTGGCGGAGAACTCCATGCGTCCGGTAGCTCTTGGTCGGAAGAATTGGTTACACATCGGCAGCCCACTAGCGGGACCGAGGGTCGTGGCGATTCTCTCAGTCGTGAAAAGCTGCCGTCGGCTGCAAGTCCCGGTGCGCGATTACTTCCACGATTCTCCCCGGACTTGCCGATCTCCCGATCAGGTGCCTTCCAGACCTTACTCCCGCTGTGTGGGTCGCCCGGCATCGATGAACCAAACGACGGGAGTGCAGTGTTAAGGTTGATCTTGCGACGAAAACTGGATAGTTTTCTGTTGCCGACCAACCGGGAACGACTCTATTCGTGGACACAAGCGCTAGAGTAGGTCTCTGTAGCGTTCTAACGCAACCCGGACTAGTTGGCTCCGAGTCCGCACTTCGGTCTTGCCGAAAAGCTGCTGGAGAGTGTTTTTGACTCCGCTTTCTGAAATGTCCATTCGTGATGCTATCTCTATTGTTTGCTAGACCCTGCACAACGAGCCGGAGTACGTCCAACTCTCGGGTACCAAGCGAGGGCCTTTCCTTCTGGTCGAATGACGAGCCGACAGCGACGGTCTGCTCCTCACTGACGTCAGCAATAATGGCGGCCAATTTGGGCGTTGTGCCTTCCTTGTAGGTGGAAAACCATACCTCGGCTAGAAAAGACTCTCCATTGCCCCGGCGTCCGCGGCACTGCATCGACGTTCGGAACTGCGGTCCTTCCTCCGGTCGCAACGCGTGATGCAGTTCCGGCAGGAACGCAGCGATAGGCTGGCCGATCAGATTGCCATCGTGCGGCGCCATGAGCTCGTTAGCTGCCTGGTTGGCCAATTCGATGAAGCCTCGCTCGTCGACCGTAACAATGGCTGCCGGGCTGGTTTCAACCAAGACACGTATCCGTTCCTGGGCCTCAAAACTGAGGCGCTTGTTGCGGAGAACCTCGGAGGTCAACAGCCCACAGCCACACAGCGCCAGCGCTTCAAATCCCAAACGAATGTGGGCGTCGGATGGATCCAGATTACTAAAACGCTCGCTCAGCAATGCGCATGCTAAACCCAATAGGACGATCGCCCAGCGGGGCAGAAAGCCCGCCGCGAGCATGATGGGAAATAAATAAAGGAAGCCCAGAGAGAAATATGGCTTCGTCCACCAATCAACTACGGCGATTGCAAGGACGATGACACTACTGGCAAGCAGAACGGGAATTCTGTTCTGCCGTTCCCAGATCCAATCCAAGTGAGGCATGAATTTGGTGTGAACGTTCGATTATCCCACGGTCGGCGCAACCGATGAATCCAATCAAACGATTTGTCCTCAAGATTAGATTACTGGAGTCGATTGATTGGCATACGGATACACTTCTTTCCTTCCATCCCGTTTCAAATCGAACGATTGGCTGTCGGATCGCTCCGCAAGTCGAAATATCGCCACTCGACGCTGTTTGAGTGTCTTCCACAAAGAATGCCGTCGCGATACACGAAGAAGATGAGCTCGTGCCAAAGAACTTCGGGGACGTGTGTCTACCGTGAAAACAAGTAGCGATGGTACGCCATCAACTGTTGGGAGCCGGTGGTGAACCTAGACGCGTTGAATCGCTATGTGTTGGTCATCATCGGTTTGTTTGCTGTCCTCCTATACCTTGCAATGGTAGTCGCAGGGTTTTCGGAGCTGATTTCTCGAATGCCAAAGACCAAAGGTCAGCGCAAGCGCTTCAAAACAGTTGCCAGGCGATTGCGAAGTGCAAAGAAATCGACCTGATCTCGAACCGTAAGGATTGCGAAACTGGAAGAATGTGCCTTTCTGATCCAACATCCCCTGGGCGATGGACCTCTCGTCTCTTCTGCTGGTTACTCATTTCGGGGTTTCTCGCAGTGGGAGCGCAGGGACAGCAGCACAGTTATGCGTGGCAGGAGATTCGAGACAAGTTCGAAGCCACGAACCCAACGCTCCTGGCCGCGAGGCTAAACGTCGACGAACTCAGAGCCCAAGAGATCACTGCCCACCTCCGCCCCAATCCCGACTTCTCTCTCTCAGCGGATGGTACCCAGATCGCTCCCAACAAGAACGTCTGGCAGCCTTTCGCCGGAACGTTCGTTTCACCCGGAGTCAGTTATCTTTTCGAACGACGCAATAAGCGCGGGCTGCGCTTCGAATTTGCCGAGGAAAGCACTGCGATCGGCGTCGCCCAGCGATCCGATTCCGAACGCAATCTGCTCTTCAATCTGCGCAGCGCCTTTGTAGGCATCCTCCAGGCGAAAGCGGTGTTGCGCCTGGCACAGGACAACCTCGACTACTACGACAAGATTCTGAAAATCAGCCAAGACCGATTTCAGGCGGGAGATATCGCCAAGATCGATTTCCACCGGCTTCAACTGCAGCGGTTGCAATACGAATCGGATCTACAAACCGCCCTGGTAAATTCGCACACGACGAAAATTGCCTTGCTGGCACTGCTTGACGATCGCAGTCCACTAGATTCCTTCGACGTGGAAGGCCCGTTCGATTTTCAGGAAGACCTTCTGCCCCTCGACGAATACAGAAAAGATGCTCTTGATGCCCGTCCAGACCTTCGACTGGCAGTCCTCTCGATACAGCAGGCGGAGACAAACTACAAGTTAGCCGAGGCCGACGGCTCAACTGACCCCACAGTCAGCCTTTGGTTTACGCACAACGGCTCGTTCAACAATCCTGACGCCCTGAACACCCTTGGGGCAAGCGTCAGCATTCCTCTCCGCATCTTCGACCAAAACCAGGGAGAGAAGCTACGCACGAAAATTGACATCAAGCGAAGCGAGAAGATGCGGCGAGGCGTTGAGACGCAAGTCTACAGCGATGTGGATTCGGCCTACGCCCTTCTCATGAGTGACATCAATCTGCTGAAACCCTACAAACGCCAATACATGGAACAGGCTGTGGGCGTGCGCGACACGATTTTCTTCTCCTACCAGCATGGCGCCGCATCGCTGTTGGACTTCCTGAACGCAGAAAGTGAATACCGAACGGTGCAACTGAGTTACGTGAACCTTGTTGGTTCGTTTCTGACTGCGGCTGCACAGATGAACCTATCGGTCGGTCGCGAGGTCATTCAATGAACACTCCGAACACTCTTTCTTTATGGAGGGTCCTCCCTGCGGGCCTGTGCCTCTTTGCGAGCCTCCTGACCGTCGCTTGCAGTAGCAGCAAGGCCGAACCGCGTGCTGAAGCGCCGCCCAAGGCTGTTGTAGAGCCCGACCTCGATGCTAACAACTTCAAGGTCGACCATCCTGAACGATTCCCCCTAACAATCGCCGTCGAGCACAAGGCACCTCCCGCGCTCAACGTGACTGGAGTAGTTCAGCCAGACATCGTGCGTGCTGTTCCGGTTGTCTCCCTCGCATCGGGACGTGTCGTTGAGATCAAGGCGAGGCTCGGCGACCCGGTGAAGAAGGGCCAACTCTTGCTGCGCGTTCAAAGCAATGATGTTTCCGGCGCCTACCAGACATATTTGAAGGCGGAAAACGATGAACGTCTAGCAC
>JBAPOI010000404.1:0-3710 GCA_049279555.1 Candidatus Sulfotelmatobacter sp. | reverse complement strand
GGCCAGTCTTCAACTTAATCGTAATTTTCGGAGGAACGCTCAGCTCGATCTCCAGGCTCCCGATGCCGTAGCCGGCAGATTGCAGAAGTTGCAGCAGCAAATTGGCCTGGGCCAAAAACTCCCGGCTCTTTTCCGCTGCGACAGCAGCAAGCGCTTCCGTAGCCCCCTGCAGCGGATCCTTTAGATCTTTTAGTTTGCCCAAGTTGAATCCCATGTTTCAGCCCCCAGACCTGAATTTCCCCGTCCCCAGAATAGTGGCCGTCGGCCCCAAAACGTTTCATGGATTTTGAATGCTCCATACGGTCGATGTTTATGTTTGGCATGCCTAATGCTTGACGTTATTAACGATACCCGTTAAACTAACGGCAGTGATTAAGTCTTTTGCGGACAAGAGCACGAAAGCGTTCTGGGATTCGGGAAAGAGTCAGGGAATGCCTCCAGCGAATCTGCGGAGCGTGGCCAAGCGAAAACTTGCGACACTTCATGCGGCAGCCAGCCTGCAGGATTTACGAGTTCCTCCGGGAAACCATCTGGAAGAGCTGCATGGCAACAGAAAGGGCCAGCACAGCATGAGGATCAACGATCAATTCCGTCTGTGCTTTGTGTGGCGCGACGGGGATGCTTACGACGTTGAGATCGCCGATTACCACTGATCGTGATTGAACAGGGTGTTGGATGTAGAAGATGTAGAAAAAGAATCAGTAGAGAGGTAGAAATCGTGAGCATTAAAAATGAAGGTTCAGCCGGTTGGGCAGTGCATCCCGGAGAGATTCTTCGCGAAGAGTTTCTTCGTCCCATGGGCATCTCCGCTTACAGGTTGGCCGTGGACCTGCGCGTCTCAGCTCCCACTGTGAATGACATTGTTCGCGAGAAGCGGGGAATCACTCCAGAGATGGCTGCCCGCCTAGCCAAGTACTTCGGCACCTCCGAGCAATTCTGGTTGAACCTTCAAGACGCCTTCGCTGTTCATCGGGTCAAGAAGAAATATTCGAGAGAGATCAGGGCTATCAAGCCCCTCGCCGTCGCTGCCTCTCGCTGACCCTGAAGACAAATCGAAAACCAAAAAACTAGGTCTTTGGATTCGAGGGGAAAGCGGTGGAGTGGAATCGCTTATGTGGAAATAGGAAAAGCGTTTCAGCAGGGGACCGAGGGCAGGTTTTACGGACAACCTTGCGCAACTTTTTTGCGCTGTCACGCAGACATCGAATCATAGCGTAACGGCAAGACTGGGATTCGCCCACGAATCCCAGTCTTGGTTTCCCCCTACCGCGTAAATGAGCATCGAGTGACTGCCTTATTGCCCTTCGCACGTTACGCGATTGTTCCAGTCCACGAACGCACCCTGCGGATTATCGCGCCACGCCCAGACGTGCAGCTCGAAGAAATTGGCCAGGTTGAAACGGTTTGGCGCCGCGACGAACTGAAAGTCCTGGCCGTCGAGTGACGGCGGCACGTTGTTGTTATTCGCCAGCCAGGTCGCAGCGTCCACAATGTACTCCACGCCCACGAGTCTGAGTTTGCTCCCCTCTGGCTCGTAGATCAGCGCCTCCGGGTGGTTCACATCAATCAGTCCATCGCCCACCAGAACGCCGTTGACGTAATGGATGCCCATCGCTCCGTGGTCAGGACCGCTCACGCATCCAAACGCCGGTCCATAACCAGCCGGTCCGGCATTGTTCACGTTAAGGAACTGCTGTGTTGCCGCGCGGACATCTTGAACCAGCTTGGCTGGCGCATGATTCGCGTGCACCGCGTCTTGTGCGAACACTGGCATGGCGGCAACTAGGCCACCGAGTAACAGCAAGGACAGCATGGTTCTGGTGGAGGTTTGAACTAACTCTGTGATTCGTGACATTGTGTGTCTCCTTATTGTTTTTTAAAGCTAGAGTTGGCCGTTCACGCCCGCTCTTGCTTGAGTGAGGCGTTTATGGCGGCTAGGCAAAATGTGACCAGAAAGCGAAGCCTTGTTGAGATCCAAGCAAAAGAGTGAGAACGAGCGGAGGCAAATTTGCCCTTCAGTAGCACCGAACCGCTGAACTCAACAAACCGCTTGAGTTGCCACTCCGTTCGTTGACTCACTTCAGAACGTCGACGACTCGCCCGCTGTTCTGAAGCTGGACCTCTCGAGTCTCGGCCCACCCCTCTAGTTTCGAGGTCGGGAGCTCTACGGTTATCGACGCAGATGGGCAAAGAACTTCATGCAGGAAGTACTGGTCGCCGTGGTTCGTAAATACAAGTTTGCTGTCACTTGGCGATCCGCTTCCGTCTGCAGACGCCATGCTGACTGCCATGGTGTGCCTATCGTCGTTTTCTATACGGAGGAAGCTATTGCTATTGGGGCTTCGCTCGAGGAATATTCGGTATGTGCCCGCTGGCAACACCTGGTCCCGCACGATGAAGTCGAACGGAACCTTTGCCCGGACTTCCTGGGCGCGCGCCAGCGCGCTGCCCAGCATGATTAAGCCCGCCATAGCAAAGAACGTAATTGCAGAAATGCGTTTCATTGTAAGTCTCCTTTATTAGTGTTAGTGGTTGGTTGGTACTTCTGGTGCAACTGCGGCCTTTCGGTGATTACAGCCGTTCCGCCTTTACCGACACCGGCACTCCCTTGGTCAGTGAATCGAACACCGGAGAATGTCCCGTCAACGCAACAATCTCCTGCAACTGCTCGTCCGGAACGTCGGCCTTGATCCTGAAATTGACCCAAATCCCCTGGTATCCCTTACGCACCTTCTCGTCGAGATCCAGAAATCCGTGCAGGTCGATATCGCCTTCGAACGACGACTCAACTTCTTCGATGGCAATCCCGCGCGCCGCCGCGTGATAAACCATCGATGTGGTCAAGCAAGCGGCCAGTGCATGAAGCAAATGCTCCACGGGATTCGCCGCCGCATCGTCGCCCAAAAGAATGCTGGGCTCATCCGCCCTCAGGAAGAACGACTTCGTCCGCGACAACTCCTGCCCGGCGCCATAAAATCCGCCAACAATTGATCGATTTTGGCTTCCTCCCTCCCACTGGTTCTTCAGTCGAAATTTGAACTTCGCCATGGCCGGTGTGGCCTTGATGGTGTCGATGGTCGCAAACAGATCGTCAACATTGACCCCATTGATAGTTTTTGCAGCTGTTTGAACTGTCGCCATTTCCTTCCTCCTTTTTCTCTGATATCTGCGAATCGCTCTCATTCGATAAATCAAAGTAGCCGCAAAATGTACTTGCAACAAGATGGCAGATATGCCATTGTAGATAGGCGTTTAGGACATCACGAAAACGCGACGCTTCCGAGGCACTGCCATGAAACAGATCACAGTCCTTCTCCTCGACCAGATGTTTTCTTCAACCGCGATCGGCCCCATGGAGGTCTTCCGCCACGCCGGTTCGCTGTGGAATGTACTCACCGGAACTCGCCTTGCTCCCAGCTTTCACGTGGTCACCGCATCCGCCGACGGCCGCCCTGTCCAGTGCGATGGAGAAATTCAAATTCGCCCGAACCTGGCTCTCAAAGATGTAGGCAAAACCGATCTCATCTTCGTGCCCACCACCGGACTCAGCGTTGACGACGTGGTCGAGCGCAACGCGCCGATTGTTCCGTGGTTGCAGCGCCGCAGCACGAATGGCGTCGCAGTCGCCAGTGTGTGCTCAGGGGTAGGTCTGGTTGCGGCCGCCGGATTACTCGACGGCAAACGCGCCAGTACGCAGTGGGGATTGGCCG
>JBAPOI010000403.1:0-1684 GCA_049279555.1 Candidatus Sulfotelmatobacter sp. | reverse complement strand
GCTTAAGAGCGATCACCAGGGGCGCAGGAATGGTCTCAAGGCGGACTCTCCCAGCTTGCTCGTGGGTCTGCTGCAGGACGCAGATGGCAATCGGTTCACTCCGTGCCACACGTCGAAGAACGGAAGACGCTATCGCTACTACGTTTGCCCCGCTGCGAGTGACGGAAGGGAAGCCGAAAAAGTAGCGAACAAACCGTCTAGAGTGCCGGCCCACGATGTTGAACGACAGGTTGTTCTCAGGTTGCAATCCTTCTTACAGTCTGGCAGGGAAGTCATGGCCGAGCTCTGCCTGCCAGAAGATCCTGCGGCACGGACGCAGCAGATCATGGCCGGAGCGGCGAAGCAATTCGACCAGTTAAGTGCTGGCGCTCCAGCGGTCGTGAAAAACTTTGTGAGAAAGGTAGTGCAGCGTGTGGTGGTTCATCCTGACAGGATCGAAGTCGAAGTCGCGAAGCGAGAACTGCGTGACGCACTCACGGGGGAACCACACGCCTCATCTCGACCCGCAACCGAGCAACAGGAGCAAGGTCCTAGTAATGTGATCCGCCTCGATATCGAGGCTCGGGTCAAACGTTGCGGCGGGGAGATGCGATTGGTATTTCCTCCCGATCACTCTGGGCCGACGCAGGCACCCGCTTCATCACTGTTGAAGGCGCTGGCACGCGGACGCCAATGGTACGAATGGATCGTGGCCGAAGAAGTCTCGGGACGGAGATCAATTGCCCAAAAACTGCGACTCGACGAACGATATGTAGGCAGGGTTCTGGAATGCGCCTTTCTCGCTCCCGACATCGTGGAAGCGATCCTCGATGGACGCCAGCCCGCTGATTTGACCTTCAAGAAACTGACCCACGGCTTGCCACTCAGTTGGATCGAGCAACGAAGGCAACTCGGATTTCAGCCGCCGCACTCACGGCAATGACACCATGCCACTAGCCTCATGCGCGAGTTCCGCGTTGATCATAATGCCGAAAGTTGAGGACCAGAGAATGACCAAACGTCGAGTAGAGAAAAGAAGAACGCAGAAACCCAAGCCGCTCGCGCACGGCAAACAATATCTTGGTGCGCACGGCAAAGTCGTCGACTGGGTGGAACACAAATTCGAAGAAGGCATCCTCTTCATAGACATTCAATTCGTGGACAAGACGGCAATCTCCTGGAGCATCGACTCAGCGATCGTGATCCAAGAAGCCCGTCTGGCCGATTGGAGAACCGGCGACTTGAAACTCCTCAAACGTTTCGTGCAGAACGAAAGCGGTCGGGCGTGATGTTGTGGTGGCGCGAGTCTCCACGACCACTTGCAGGCGGGTTTTCTTTTTCGCACGATGCCCTCCAGCGGCTCGGCGGGCCGCAATCCATCTCTCTATGATCTCAGGAAAATCTCACTGCAACAAATTCCCTGATCAGGCAAATAAATTCCCTGATACCTCCCTGTTACGTCCCTGATAATTCCCTGTTCCGATTTACGCCTGCAGCGGCTACTTCTCCTGCCAAATGTGTGACTTAGCGAGAAAGAACTGTGGTTTTAGAGGGCAAAATATCGCAAATTCCCTGTATTTTTCCCTGTTAGCAGGGAATTCTCGCGGAGAAAGGTTAGCGCCAGACTGCGTGCTCCGCCACGCAGTCTGAACTGCAGAGGATTTCCGCTCGCTCTGCGCTGAAATATGCGAATAATGCCTGCATT
>JBAPOI010000402.1:0-2089 GCA_049279555.1 Candidatus Sulfotelmatobacter sp. | reverse complement strand
GGTCGCCGTTGTTGGTACCACTGGCGGCTGTTAGGACGATCGTATGACTGTCGGAGCCCGTATCCACACGAACGCCTGTGACAACCAACGAATTATCCAAGGTGAAGGTGTCGTCGGCCGCCGTCCCGTCAATGATGACGGTGTCGTTGCCACCGGTAAAGTTGATCGCCGTGCCGCCGCCGGTCGCGTCAACCACAGCGGACGCGGGGCCAAGGAACCCGCTGATGCCGGCAAAGGTTATTGGGGTGAAGGCAAAACCGGAAGCCCCTTGGGCGAAGCCCGTGAGTGTTCCTGAACTCGGATCGGCGCCGAAACCGACTTCGAAGGTATCATCGCCCATGGTGCCGAGATCAGACAGGGAATCACCGTCGGCCGTCTGGCCGACGATGGTGAGCGCCTCAATGCCGGTGTAGGCCACCTGGGGTGCCAGGGTAGCTGCGCCCGAGCTGTAATCAAAGACGTTGCCTGCACCGACGGCTGTCGGCTGCACCTGGAAACGATCGCTCGTGCCGGGGATGCCGTTGACGATCAGCGTGTCGCTAGCCGTTGGATCACCGCCGTTGACAGTAATGTTACCAGTGAGTCCTGCAGGCGTGGTGGGATTATTGAGATTGATCGTGTCGTCGCCGGCCAGGGAGTTGATGACCAGATTGGTCTTGTTGTTGAACTCGAATGACTCTTGGTTGTCGATGGTGACTAGTCCCGTCTTATTAGCGCCGAAAATTCCGCCGCCAGGACCTTGGGTGTAATTGATGGCGTTACTAGAGGGCGTGGCGTTGACGATGCTTGTCGTCGCTGTCACGTTGTCCTGCACGGGGGCAAGGTTTTGGAAGAAAACCGTCTGCGTTGCGCTGCCGACAATGACATCGCTGCCGCTGCCAACATTGGGACCCACGGAATAGGTATCGCTGGTTTGTGTTGGTCCGGCGGTTTGCCGCAACGTAAGGGTGTTGAAGCCCGTGCCGCCGTCGTAGTTGATTCCGCCTGTGGGCGCGACTAATCCGTTGGAACTATCGACGATGAGCGAGTCGTTGCCAGTGAATCCATTGAAATTGATTTGCGTAACGCTCGCGGCCGCCGCCGTAAGAATCGTGATGCCGTTGAGATTCGCGGTATAATTTCCGGAACCATCTTGCTGGAGAATAAGCGTATCGTTTTTGTTGGATGCCAGGTCGCCGATAATGTTCCAGACGACTAGCAAGCGGCGATCTTCCAGGGTCTCCATCGAGCCTGCGAAAAATCGCGAACTTACGCGCGGTCTCTTGAGAGTCCTGGTGCGCTGGACATTGGTGTTCTTGCGCCCCAAACGATTACGAAACCAATTGCGTCGCATCGGTGCATCCTCTTGAAGCTAAATCTTGTCGACGTCAGACAGCGACCTCCCCCGAGCGCAGTTACGCGGCGGAATAGGCCCAAAAACAATCAGCCGCCAGAATAAGCGGCGAATTGTGCGAAGTCAACGAAATCGGCATATCTTTTCTAGATTACCAAATGGGGCCGTTCGGCGAGTGAGGCCGGAGTGAGCTGTGCATAGCCAGAGATTGGCCAGTAGAGCTGTCTGGAGGTTGCTCGCTGGGCAAGCCCGAAGCATGCGTTAAGCCCGTGAGCAAAACGGCTTAGCTGCGGGCGCGCACGAGACTGCGAGGTCTGGGCGGTCGATTGCGAACCACGCTTAATTTACTAATTTACCTGTTCATCGTTGCTCTGGCTGTTGATGGTATCTTTCGAGCTGCCCGAAAGCTTGGCGAAGTACCAATCCAATCCGCTGCCGGCGGTGAGTGTGTCGGCGGAACTATCGTTAAGCACATTCGTGGAATTCAGCGGAGAGATACCCGAAACGCCGGCTCTCAAGTTGCTGACGCGGGTGGCGTAATCGAGATCGGTGCGGGACCAGTAAGCGAGCAAGTTGTCGATCATCGCAAGGTTGCTGTCGAACTTAGTGGTGCCGCTGAGCAGGATGCTTTCGCCGGAGCCGCCGGTGAGCGTATCGGCGCCAGATCCGCCAAAGAGCAACGCGCGGCCGCCCGCGGCGAAGAGCTTGTCGTTGCCGGAGCCGCCGATCAACACATCGTCGCCGTTGTCGGCGGTC
>JBAPOI010000401.1:0-17243 GCA_049279555.1 Candidatus Sulfotelmatobacter sp. | reverse complement strand
CAGCTGGGATGGAAATCACATCCTATAATCATCATCGAAGGCTCCTTTCTTCCCAGCGTCTTCGTCCTCAAACAAAGACTACATGGGTTCGAATCGAGCCTTCACTCTTATCCAATCAATCCTTGCGTTTTTTGCAAGGGCGGGTAGCGATGCTGCCGACGCAACTTTTGTCCGTTCTGCACAAACGCCGTTGCGTATGCGTTCGCGGTACCCGCCCCTTCGCCAAGACGCGAAGGACGAGCCCCACTGTGTTGGTGATGCCGGCGACCCGCCCCCTTGAGACATTCCTCGAAGTATGCCCTCGCTTTCGTTAGAACTTCTTCCGGGGTTTTGAATTTGAGGGTGCGTCCCGCGCGGGCATTGCTTGTAGTGGGGTTTACTTCAGCATACAATTCCGGGCCAGTTAGTCAACCGTGGAGCGGAGGTTGTAATGGCTGACGAAACGCCTAAGAAGCCAGTGTCTTGGCTCAAGAAACATAGTCGCTTGGTTGCATTTGCTGGGGCACTGGTAGTGTTTACGACTTTTGTCTTAAAGGAAGGGTTTCGCGACTACCTAAAAGATCTCGTCGATACGGTTGATAAGGCGGAGACGCTTTTCTCTGTGCGGCATGAAATTGACTTGGCGGTAAGACATATTGGGTTTGTGGAAAACAAGCTCGCCGACACAGGCGATATTCGAGACCGGTCGGTAGAGGGAAGAATGCCCAAGTGGAATTATAGGAGGGCGGATTCGGCAATGTCAGAGGTGGCAGGCACTGCCGCATTCTTGCAGGCAGTAAGTGACCTCGTTGATAAACTGCCGAACAACGGAACGCACAAGGCTTGGGTAAATGGGTTTCAGAAGTGAAATTGAGTCATTGCGTTCCAAATTACAATCGATACTTTTTCACCCGGAAGTTGACAATGGTAGGGACTCTCATCCCGACGCCCTCGAAAGCGACAACGCGGTACTCTATTCTCGAATTAGTGTCTTTTCCACAGACGTGCTGAACGAAGCGAGGTGCGTAGAAGCCAATCGCGAACACAATTATCGGCTCTGTTCGTGGGCAAGTTACGCGATGTACACTCTGGGCTGGGCGCTGGCGTTGCTAGGCAGACTCTACGATGTGTCTGAAATCATTCCTGTCGATTAACGCTCTCTCGTGCTCGGCGCGAGGACGACGAATAGCAACATTTTCCACACGAACCTTGACATGAGCATGGGCTTCCGCCTGATGATCTTCAAAACTGGGGACAGACGGGAGTGACCCTGTTTTTCGATAAGCACCCACGCCGTTTTCCACACCTACCCTGTTACATCTGACCTTGCGCCCCCAAAAAGTTGCGTATTCCTGGTCGAGGCCGTGATCATCGGGCGACCCCGCCGACATGGCGTCCTTAACTCGTTCATTTAAAAAGATTCTAGTATTTAAGTTCTTCAGATCAGGTACTTTGCCGGGGATTTTCCGCTAAGTCAATGATTCTAAAGATTATGAAGAAAGGGGGCCGTAAGTCCTAGGTGCTACATCGGTCGCTAACGATCAATCATGATCGCCCGATACTGCGTCCAGTTCCCATTAGTCGCCGTTTTATTCAGCATCAACGAGAGCGCGAAGCGGTCCAAGCCAAGGTTCGTACCTTCGCCAGCGCTCGACGGAAGTGCGATAGATCGGCTGCCGGGTCTGCCACTTGCTGGGAGTCTTCACTGCCTGCGGATTCGATTCTGGGCGCAGACACGCGTCGTTCCACGCCAGGCCGCAGGCGGCGATGATCCGTCGGATCATTGGTTCGGGAGCGCTGGTGAGTTCTTCGTAATCGACCTCGATAAAGCGATCGGCCGGCAGCACGTTCCGCCAATGGTCCACGAGCCGCTGGTAGTTGCGGAAATACGCAACCAGTTCGGCCCCGCCGGTCGGAAACGCCAGGATCGGATGGAAGTGAGTTTGATGGATCGACAGCGCCGTGTCGATTGCGGCGCGGCGGCAATGGATGATGGTCGCGCGCGGGAATGCCACGTGGATCAACCCAGCCCAGAGGAAGTTAAACGGCATCTTGTCGGTGACTCGCGCCGCCTTCGGCGCAATCTTACGCAGCACGCCGAGATAGTCTGCCCCCGCCTTGGCCAGGAATTCCGTGGCGACGACCGGCTTCTCGTTCCCCACCGCGAGGGAGCGGTGCCACTCCGCCCCGCGCTGGTTCCAGAAATTCAACTCGCCGCCGGCTCCGACTTCGGGGTGCATTGAAACGATCTGCTCGACAAGAGTTGTGCCCGAGCGCGGCATGCCGAGGATCAACACCGGCGTCGCATCCGAGCTGCCGAGTTCGAACGCACGCGCGATGAATTCCGGTGTACCGAGGGCAATCAGTCGGTCGATCAAGATGGAGAACGCGACCGAGTCGAACTGCGAAGCGCCACGGCGCACGGCATCTGCAGCGTCAAAATGCTGCATGGCCAGGCCGTGGTCGCCAAGATCCTCCGCCGCCTTGCCGATCGCGAGGTGAACACGCTGGCGTTGTCCCACTTCCAGTCCCGGCGTAGCCACCGCGGATTGCATTTCTTGAAGCAGACCATTGTCACCGCGCGTGATCGGGCGGCAGCGGACCAGGTCGTAATAATCTCCCGCCAGCAGCGGGGAGATCGCGATCGCGCGTTCGAAACATGCGCGGGCCTCATCGAATCGGCCGAACTCAGAAAGCAGATTGCCGAGCAATTCATACGCCAGCGCATTCCTCGGATCAGCCACCAGCGTCTCACGCAGTACCTGTTCCGCTTCCTGATTGCGATCCTCGATCAGCAGCGCGCGTGCCTTGCCCAGGCGGCCAAAGTTGGTCCTGCCTCCAGCTGCGTCCGCGCGGCGGAAACAGCCGATCGCCTCGTCAAGATGGCCGAGTATGTAGACCATGGCTCCGGCGCGGAACCACGCCTCGGTCAAGGAAGGAAGCAGCTGAGTGGCACGGTCATACGCAGCAATTGCCTCGCGGATGTTGCCCAGCTTCTCAAAGGCGATTCCCAGGCGGAAATAGGCATCGGCGTAGCGGGGGTTGCTTGCGACGGACCGCTGCAATGCCGCGATGGCATCCGGTACGCGACCGACCTCGAGGCAGGCGAGGCCGAGATCGTGCTGGATCGTGGAATTGAACGGCTCAAGCAGCGCTGCATCGCGCAACGGCGCGATCGCATCGGCTGGCCGCCCGGACCTCAGTAACTGAGTGGCCAATGCAAGCAGAGGCGCCATCTGCTGCGGCGCGGTCGGATTTGGAGACTGGGACATGAGACTAAACGTAACGAGTGATGCACCCGGCTCAGGGCACAAGTCGTTCAGTAAGGGAGTGGACCAAGACGAGTGCGGGCCCAAGGTTCACTGCTAAGCCGAAGAATGCAATGAATGCCACGACGATGATGTAGTGCCAGCGGTGTGGACTCGCAGCAGACGCTTCCTTCCACGCCATAAGCCGCTCGACTCGACTCGTGACCGAGCCAACGGCACTCATTAGTCCCGTAGCCAAGTCGGGCACGGCCTGGCAGGGAAAATGACGGGCGAGTTTGATCAACGCCGCGGCGAGGTCCAGAGCCTCATCGCGGCTCGAGACGGCACCATCGTCGGCCGCCAATTCAGATGCTTCTCGCCATGCTTCGTCCAGCCTTGCCATTCCCGGGAAAGGAAGACAATTGAGAATTGCCTTTTTCAGATTGTCGCGCGACCGGGAATGCGCCGTCTCGTGACGCACGGCCGCCTGTAATTCTCCATCGTTCAGGACTTTGCAGGCTGACGCGGAAATCAGGATTCGCGGCGCCCGCACGCCAACCAGCATTAGCGGGGTGATGCTCTGCGCCAAAATGATTGGTGGAGTGACCGTATTGGCTTCTACACCGATCGCATTCTCCATATACGCGGAAACAACCCGACGAGTCCGCGCCTCAGCGGCCAACACGCGATAGATGCCCGTGCCGAGGATCAGCACTGCACATGCACCGAGCACGAAGGTGCCCATATCCTCATCGAGCGAATGCTTTTCGAGAAGAAAGAAGGATGGCAAGGTTAGTAAGAGTGAGACGGCCGCCGATATCGCGAATGGAATTACACGCAGAGCGAAGAGACCGCGCGCGCCAAAGTGGCTTTGAAAGTGGCACAAACGCAAGCCACGCCACGCCAGCACGACCACCATCGACAGGAAGCTATACAGCAGCACAAAAAATGCAAGGGAAACCACGATTGCGCGTAGAACAAAAATCATGGCTTCTCCTTTTTGAGAGCAGCTCGTTGCCGCTCTACCATAGAATGCAACTCGTCCAGCAATCGGCCATCCTGGGCGCTGACTGCTTGCACCAGGTAGGAAAGATGTAGCGATGGATTCTGTGAACCCAGGAGACGTCGAATTCCGCCAATCGCCTCTGCGCGCTCCAGTTCTTCTGAGCTATATCGTGGGGAATACCGAAATGCTCGCCGGTCTGCGACGCGAGTCAGGAGTCCTTTCTTGAAGAGACGGTCCATGGTCGTCATGATCGTGGGGTAGGTTTGCCACACCTTTCCGTCGCGCACTACTTCACGCACTGTTGCCGTTCCCAATGACCAAACAACATCGAGCACTTTTTGTTCGAGGGGTCCGAGCTGCGCCCGGAGAGAGGCATCGGAGAAGGAGAGTAGTTCTTCCATGACGTGAAGGGACCGCGGCGATCCGCGCACTTCCAAATTTATGGCCGCAAAAGACTATCGGTCAACCATTGCAACGCAGCTTTGTGCAAAATTAACAGAATATTCAATTAAGAAGTCGTCGACCGTCTGTCGTGCGGTATAACGTCTGGTTGCCGGTGATTCGGAAATAATCACCGAGGTGTCAGCCCCGTTACTGGGCCAACCTCCACTCCTTCGGCACACGGGTCAGCCAATTCATTGGCAGGAGCTATGGCCAAATCGTTTGTGCGGTGCATCGGCAGCGGAATTATTTTGCTTTGCCGGAAGGCTGAATCTGCACAAACTGCCAGCCGAAACGCCCTTTAATGCAAAGATTGCCGTGAGTGACGCTGTGATCAAGCGGCGAAGTCACGCGAACGATCTGCCCTTCCTGCTGATGCACGGTGAGATCGCAGCCTACGCCACAGTACGGACAGATGGTGTCCGTCCGAGTCTGGCGGCTCTCGTCCCATGTGCCGGCTTGGCGCATGTCATATTCACTCTTGAACATCAGCGCGCCGGTGGGACAGACCCCGATGCAGTTACCGCAATAGACGCACGCCGAGTCGGGCAGGGGTACGTCAAACTCGGTGGCAATGTGGGCAGAGAAACCGCGCCCGGCCACGGCAATGGCAAAAGTATTCTGCGCGTCCACGCCACAGGCTTCCACGCACTTGTAGCAGAGCACGCATTTGGAGTAGTCGCGCACGTACAGATCGTTGTCGATCTTAACGGGCTGGGCGACGGTGGCGGGAGTTGCGCCGAAACGCTCTGGATGCGCATCGTATCGGTCCATATATTCCTGCATGGCGGGTGCCGTAGAAAGGTCCACCGACGAAGCAAGAAATTCCAGCACCAGCCGGCGGCTCAGGCGGACGCGTTCGGAATCCGTCTTGATCGACATATTCGGTTCCGCCTTACGCGAGCAGGCAGGAACCAGCGTACGCGAGCCTTCCATCTCTACCATGCAGACACGGCAGACGTTGACGGGCGTGAGGCTCTCCAAAAAGCAGAGCGTAGGCGTGTCAATGCCGAGCTTTTTTGCGGCATCGAGAATGGTGGAACCCTCGACGACGGAAACAGGTTTGCCGTCGATTTTGATTTCAATGGAGCGGCGTTCGGGCTCCGGAGGCGCTTGCGGCACGGGGCCGCGCGGTAGGGGAATGGTCGGCTGGGGCGCGTCGAGCGGTTGCGAAATGTCTGGGGCCGATTGACTCATGCGAACAGACTCCATCGCTTCATGGCGGATTCCAGGGCACTGCTGGCAGTCTGGCCTAGACCGCAGATTGAGGCATCGCGCATGGCCTGGGCCATCTCGCGCAACATTGCGATTTCCTGCGCTGCGGAGCCTAGTGGTTTGGCGCCCACCAGGCGTTGCACAGCTTCCTGCTGGCGCACTACGCCGACACGACAAGGAACGCACTGACCGCAAGTTTCGTGACGGAAAAAACTGGCGATGCGCAACAGGATTTGACGAAGATCGATCGTTTCATCAAAGAGCATAACAACTCCGGAACCCAGAGTGGCTCCGATGGCGCGCGCGCCTTCAAAGGTGAGCGGCGTATCCAGTTCCGTCGGAGAAACAAAGGTTCCGGCCGCGCCGCCGAGAAGAACAGCTTGCAGTTTGCCGCCGCCAGCAATGCCTCCAGCAAGATCGATGAGTTGACGTAGTGTGGCGCCCATTACGATTTCGTAGACACCGGGGCGCTCGACGTGGCCGCACAGGCAAAAGAGCCTGGTGCCAGCGGAGTTTTCGGTGCCGAGTTTGGCATAAGCGGCGCCGCCATCGACGATAATGCCGGGAACGTTGACTAGCGTTTCCACGTTGTTGACGGCGGTGGGCTGGCGGAAGAGGCCGGACTGCGTGGGGAACGGCGGCTTGTTGCGCGGTTCGCCGCGATAGCCTTCAATCGAGTTGAAGAGTGCAGTTTCCTCCCCGCAGATGTACGCGCCGGCGCCCCGGCGAATTTCAATGTTGAATTGCAGGCCACTGCCTAGAATGTTGTCGCCGAGGAAGCCGTTCTCTGTCGCCGACTGGATTGCCTGTTGCATACGCTCGGCAGCCAGCGGATATTCGCCGCGCAAGTAAACGTAGCCTTGGCGTGCGCCGGTAACGAAACCGCCAATCGTGATGCCCTCGAGCACGGCGAAAGGATCGCCTTCCATGAGGATACGATCTTTGAAAGTCCCGGGCTCGGATTCGTCGGCATTGCACACGATGTAGTGCGCGCGCCCCGAGCCCGGTTGCAGCAGGTGACGCTGTGAGTAGAGCGCTTCCCATTTCTTGGCTGTGGGGAAAGCTGCGCCGCCACGGCCCAGCAACTTCGAAGCCGAAAGCTCGCGCAGCGTGCCTTCAGCACCACGCCCCAGAGCTTTGCGCAGACCCTCATAGCCGTCAAGTCGAAGATAGTCCTCCAGCTTGGCCGAACCGCCGCGGCTCATGCGATGCAGCAGCCGCAGCTGCCCGGATCCGTTTTCTTGCGCAGCAGCCTGTGGAACGCTGGTCTTGATGCTGAAAGAATCCGGCTCGCCGAATATTCGTCCCGCGACAGCATCGCTCACCAAGGACTGAACTGCTTCTGCCGATGCCGGCGCAAGCACTCGGTGATGGCATTGCTGGCCAGCCGAACTGATCAGCGCCGCTGGAGCGCGCTCGCACAGGCCCAGACATTGGCTGCGAAGCCAGGTGGCGTGTCCCCTGGCGCTACACGAATCGGCCGGGCCAAGATTGCGTTCCAGTTCCGCACAGACTTTATCCGCGCCCCGAGTGAGACACGCAATGTCATCGCACACGTGCGCGACGACCGGAGGACGCGGCTTGAGCGAGAACATTCCGTAAAACGACGCCACCCCATGAATTTCGGCGGGCGCAACGTCCAGCCGGAGAGCGACATAGTTGAGAGCGCCTTCGCTGATCCAGCCGATGCGGTTTTGCACCGCATGCAGCACCGGCAGCAGACGATGCCGCCGCCCGTGGTTGTCGCCGTCGAATGCGGCGCGCGTGTCCGCATTTTGCCGCTCACCACCTTGCCAGCTTGATTCGGGCGCGCCCAATTCAGAGTCCACCGCAGCGCGTTCTTCTGGGGTCGGCGTCGCGTCGGTGAGATGAAGGTCCAATCCAGTCCTCTTACACTTTATCGATACGGATGGCCGTTGCTTTGAACTCCGAGGTTCCTGACTTGGGGTCCACCGCGTCAATCGTCAGCTCGTTGGTCGCTGCTTGATCGTGAGCGTGGACCGACAAAAACGCGAGACCGGACCGCAACGCCGGGTCAAAGCGCACGGGAACGAGCAACGATCCACGCCGCGATGTGACCCGAACCTTTTCGCCTTCGTGCAACTTGTACTGCACGCCATCTTCCGGAGAAACATCGATCGCTTCATCGCGCCGAAGGGGCGACGGATATTGAATGGTTTGTACCCCGGTGTTGTAATCATCGAGCCGACGACCAGTGGTCAAGCGGATCGGATAGTGTTCGTCAAGTTGGTCCACCGGCGGTTCAAACTCGACCATGCTAAACGGCGCGCGCGGGCCAATCAGCGGGTCGCTCCACAGCCGTCCGTGGAGAAACATTTCGCCGGGATGCGACTCGTCATAACAAGGCCATTGAATTCCGCTCAGCTCTTCGAGGCGGCGGTAACTCATGCCGCCGTGCATCGGGCTCAGCAGGCGTAACTCATTCCAGAGACTTTCGGGATCAGGTGTGCCCCACTCATGCCCAAGGCGGCGCGCCAGATCGAAAATGATTTCAAGATCGTCGCGCACGCCCGCCGGTGGCGGCACCGTGCGGCGAACGCGCTGCACGCGGCGCTCGCTGGAAGTCACTGTGCCTTCGCTTTCAAAAGCGCCCGCCGCAGCCGGCAACACAACGTCCGCCAGTTCAGCCGTCTTGGTATAGAAAAGGTCCTGGACCAGAAGAAATTCCAGCCCGCCCAGCCGCTTCAACGCGCGGTGCCGGTCGGCTTCAGAGTCCGCTGGATTCTCACCGAGTACGTAGAGTGTCCTAAGATGCCCGTGCTCCATCGCCTCAAACATGTCGCTCAGATGCCAGCCGCGTTTTGGCTGGATTTTAACGCCCCACGCTTTCTCGAACTTGCCGCGTAGCTGATCGTTCTCGACATGCTGGAACCCGGGAAGCCGATCCGGAATGGCGCCCATATCGCCGCCGCCCTGAACGTTGTTCTGTCCGCGCAGCGGATTCACACCACTGCCGTACCGGCCAACATGTCCGGTAAGCAGAGCCAGATTAATGAGGGCGACGACATTGTCCACCGCGTTGTGATGCTCCGTAATTCCCAGCGTCCAGCAAAGTTGGGCGCGCGGAGCCTTCGCATACGCATGGGCCATCTTGCGGATCGCTTCCGTGGGCACGCCGGTTTCCCGCTCAGCCCGATCGAGCGTGTATTTCTCAACCTGCGCTTTGTAAGCCTCAAATCCGCTGGTAGCGCGGCGAATGAACTCCTCGTTGGCCAGTCCGGCTGCGATAATTTCCCGCCCCACCGCGTTGGCCAGCGCAATGTCGGAACCCACATCCAAGCCGAGCCAGAGGTTAGCCCAGCGCGCGGAACTGGTGCGCCGCGGGTCAACGACATAAAGTTCAGCGCCGTTGTGCACACCCTTTAGCAAATGATGAAAAAAAATCGGGTGCGTTTCCCGGGCGTTCGATCCCCATAGCAGAATCACGCTGGTATCTTCAATCTCGCGATACGAGCTAGTCCCGCCTCCCGCTCCGAATACCGCCGCCAGACCGGCGACGCTGGGAGCGTGTCATGTCCGGTTGCAGCTGTCGATGTTGTTCGTGCCCATGACGCTGCGCACGAATTTTTGTGCTGCGTAGTTCAGTTCGTTGGTGGTCTTGGAGCAACTGAACATGCCAAAGTCCTGCGGATCTTTCTTCGCGATCGCCTTGCGGAATGCCGCAACGACGCGGTCCATTGCTTCATCCCAAGTAGCGAGACGATGCGAACCGTTCTCGCGCACCAGCGGCTGGGTCAAGCGGGCTTTCATCGATCTAGACATAGGCCCCCCGGTTCAACGTTAGTAAAATCGTAACACTCTTGATCACGAATCGGCAGAAACCGACTTCTGGCCCCGGATAACTTCCGGATTGCCCGTCATCCGCCTGGGGAGGCGAGTTGCGAAAGGAGTTCCTCCTGCTATGATCGTCCGTCCAACGGAGCAAAAATGCGCAAGCTGATTTTCTTTCTATTTTTTCTGGCCTCGTCAACCACCATCGTGTTCGCGCAGCAGTACGACCTGGTGCTCGAAGGTGGACATGCCATGGATCCCGAGACCGGCCTGGACGCTGTGCGCAACGTTGGCATCCGCGACGGAAAGATTGTTCGCATCTCGTCTGAGGCGCTGAGCGGACTCCGAGTCATCCATGCCGGAGGGCTGGTGGTCGCTCCCGGATTCATCGACCTTCACCAGCACGGTCAGGAGATGGAGAGCCAGCGCGTGAAAGCGCTCGACGGTGTAACCACGGCGCTGGAACTGGAAATCGGAGCGCCCGACGTCGCTCGGTTCCTGAAAGCGAAAGAGGGTCAGTCGCTCATTCACTACGGAACGTCGGCCAGCCACGTGGCGGCACGGGCTCTGGTATTCGGAGCGACGCTGCCGCCCGGAGAAATCCTGCCGAAGAGCGGCCCCGCGACCGATCAGCCAGCCACGCCCGAGCAGATCGAGGCTATGCGGAAACGCTTGCGCGCAGAGTTGGACGCCGGCGGCTTGGCTGTAGGGATGGGAATCCAGTACACGCCGGGAGCAACTCGGCTGGAAGTGATTGACATGTTCCGTCTCGCGGCAGAACGTAGACTCCCCGTATACACGCATATGCGCAGCGCGGGCCGCATCGAGCCCGGCTCCGCCATTGAGGCGACCAGCGAAGTGATCGGAGCAGCCGCCACCACGGGGGCTTCGCTGCACATTGTGCACATTAACAGCACCTGCGCGCGCGATGCCATGGAGTGTCTTGCCCTGGTCGAAGGAGCCCGTGCCCGTGGCCTCGATATCACCACCGAGGCCTATCCCTACACCGCGGGCATGACTTTCATCAACTCAGCGCTCTTCAACACCGGCTGGCGGGAGAAGTTTGGCATTGACTATAGCGACCTCGTGCTTCCAAACACTGGCGAGCACCTAACCAAAGAGCGCTTTGACGAACTGCATAACTCCGGCGTGCCGCAGTTGGTATTGGTCTTCTCCAATACACAGGAAATGGTGGACAAAGTGATCCCACATCCGCTGGTGATGATCGCCAGCGATGGGATGCAGGGCCATCCCCGCAACGCCGGAACCTACTCGCGTGTGCTGGCCCAATATGTGCGCGAAAAGAAAACGATCACGCTGATGGATGCGCTGCGAAAGATGAGTCTCATGCCGGCGGAGATGCTGGAGCGTTCCACTCCCGCTGCACGGCAAAAAGGCAGACTGCAGGAGGGCGCTGATGCCGACATTGTTGTATTCGACGCTGCGACTATCAGCGACCGATCCACTTTCGAGAAGCCGATGGAGCCGAGCATGGGCGTGCGCTATTTGGTGGTAGGCGGAAGCATTGTTGTTGACGAAGGCAAGATCGTGCCAGGTGTCTTTCCCGGCCGCGCACTGCTGGGGAGGAAAGCGCTGAGCATTCACTAACCTAGCAACGGCCTGCAACGCCTTATGGCCTGGAATCCCACAAGCGCGCTGGCGGGCAACGCTGACGTAATTCGGTTAAGGCTAGCCCGACTATTCGGGAGTTGGCGCCATCCAGAAACAGTCCTGAGCTTAGTAACCTAGCGTGGAGCGTTTGGTCCTGCAGGTTGCCACAATTCGATCGGATTTCCCTCGGGGTCATGCAGGCGGGCAAACCGCCCGATGTTAGGATAGGATTGTGGATCAATCTTAATCTCGATTCCTGCGGTTCCTAGCTGGGCTGCCATTTTGTCGAGATCCCGGACTCGAAAGTTCACCATCCAGACCTTGTTGGCATCCCCGAAATATTTGCTCGTCTCAGGAAAAGGAGTGAAAGCCGTGGGGCTCGCCTCTTGCTCCCAAACGTGTTCGCCCTCACTCGATGGTGTGAGCGAGACTCCCAGGTGCTGCTGATACCAACTCGCCAACGCTTTCGGATCGTGCGCTCGGAAGAATAGCCCTCCGATTCCCGTCACTTTTTCCATTTCCGCTCCTGGAGCGATCCCATTCCCAACAACTGCCCCCGCAGCTGGAGGAGAGGTCTTTGGCTGTGTGCCCGTCTGCGCCGCGATGCCTAGGCGGTTCAAGATGAAACTCGACCCAAAAGCAAATGAGAGGGTTCGTAGCAGTTGGCGTCTGTGAAAACGCATCCTATCCTCCTTCGGAGACTAGTGGCTAAGTATTTTCCGGTCCGACGGCCTTGTCGATCAACTGTCCCCAGCGATCACGCCAGGAGTTGGCGTCCGTCTTGGCGTCTGTGTGTCCATAGAGCAGCCACGTGACGGTGAGCGCTGTTTTTCCGGCGCAATTCTCCGCGAAGACGGATAACATCTTGTCCGCGAAATCGATGCAGTAGCATCCGCGCGGATGGAAGTGACGGATCGTGCCGCCGACCAAAGCGTCGCAGAACTGCTTGCCGGCGATGAGGCGATGCCACGCTTCTGCTGGAGGAATGTCCAGGAAGCGGAAGGTCGCCGCAGTCATGCAGGAATCGATGCCGGCTTCGGCGCTTCGCTTCAGCATGATCATGAAGACGGGCCACGCGGTCCCGGTCGATTCGAACTCGGCGTCGAATTTGGCATCGTCTCCAAATCCGGATTGGACCAGGCGCAGTATCGTCGTGTCGCCGTTGCCTTCAATGTAGTAATCGGTGTGGCCCGCACGGAGGTGCTTCTCCGGCTCCCACACTTCGATCGGCTGGGTGAATTCCATCCCCGGTGCCCAGCCTATGGTGATACCGCCGCCAACGCCCGGTTCCACCTTCGCGATAGGCGCGAACCAGCTCTGTATGCCTTGCGCCGTGGTTAGCGCTTTCCACAACTCGGCGGGAGTCGCCGCTACTTCGATCTTCAGTTCATGTTTACGCATGCTTGGTCTCCTGGTTCTTCTGTCGATGTGGATGTAATGGTCGGATACACACCGGCGATCAGGCGGAAGGAGCGTCCTTCCGCGCTGTGATATTTCGCCACCAGTTTGGCAATGAAAGCCGACAACTCTTGCGCAAAGGCCGCGCGCGATTCCGCGGTAGCAAAGCGGATATCCACGTCCATCGCCATGGTGGACACGCGCTTCTTCGCCGCTGCCGCGCGCACGCTCAGCCATGCGAGATCGCGGATGGCTCGGGCGGCGAGTCCTACCAAGTATCCAATGGAAAAAGTGTCCCGCTGCTCGGCGGGCGTGGATCCGAGCGACCCCAACGCCGCGGGACTCACCACATAACTGCGCGCCGCGGCCTGCACTACTCGCTCCACGCAGTTTCCCTTTCGCCGCTCCTCCACGAAGGTTATGAGTCCCGCATGCTCCAGTTCGCGGACGTGATAGCTCACTTGCTGGCGAGGCAACCCCACGCGGCGGGCAATGGCCGCAGCGGTATCCGGCTCTGCGAGTTCGGCCAATATCTTGAGGCGCGGGGTGCTAAACAGTGCCGCGGCCGCATCGATGTTCTGAATGACTTGGACGGCCGACGTCATGACGCCTATTAGGAACCGACAATAGTATTATGTCAAGACAAAAATTACTGTCGGTAGGGTTTGAGCGAGCAGCCGACTAACTGGAACCTACCGAAACAGGCCGCCGGTGCATTGGAATCCGCTAGTCCGTCCGGAAGTCTGTGGCACGTGGACGTTTGCGCCAGTGGTAGAAGAACGGAATACCGAGAACAATCACTCCCAATCCCAGGGAGGAACGTACGGGCCGGAGCATCCACAAGTTGAACGTCAAAGCCATCGCGGCAGCCAAAAAGATGAGCGGCGTCCAGGGATATCCCCAGGCGCGGTAGGGCCGAATCAGGTTCGGCTCTTTTTGGCGTAAACGTATCAGGGCAATCGCCACTAACCCGAAAAAGATCCACACCGCAAAGACAAACAGTGAATAGAGTTCCTCGAACGTCCCCGTGAGCGCCAGCAGCGCAGCGATCGAGCCCAGGAAAAACAACGCGCCTGTGGGCGTACGAAGGGAAGGATGGAGGCTCTCCGCGAAACGGAAGAACAAACCGTCGCGCGCCATGGCGTATGGAATGCGAGCACCGGTCAAGACCACGACATGCAGCGCCCCAAGAGCCGACACGGCCATGGCTATTGTGAGCCAAGCTGCGCCGCGCGAACCACTCAACGACTGCACAACATCCGACGCAACATGCTGGGACGCCGCCACCTGAGCGAATGGCAGGACATGAAAGTACACAACATTCGCCATCAGATACAGCCCACCTACAGTGAGCAACCCAAAGATAATGGCTCTCGGAATATTTTTCTGCGGCTGAACGATCTCTTCCCCAAGATCCCCCAGATCATTAAAGCCGTTGTACGCCCACATCGCAGGAACGAGCGCTGTCAGCAAGGCGCCAATCGTTCCCAGGCTGAACGATGTTACCGCTGGCGCGGTTGAGCCGGCGTGTTTTGTTCCGAACATTACGCCTCCGACAACAATGACGAGGATTGTGCCCATCTTGAGCGACGTCAGCAGCACCTGGATAGCACCACCCATCCGCACACTGAAAAAATTGACCGCAGTTACGATCACCACGATCAACGCCGCAACCGGCTGGGCCGCCGTGAACGTGAATTCGTAATGCCCGATGTGATTGCTGAACAGAGGCGTAGCCACAACGGGAAACAGAAATCCCATGAACCGCACGAAACCGGCGGCCAGAGTGGCCATAGCAACTGGCCGCTCAAGAAACGAACTCATCCAGCCAAAGAGAAATCCCCAGAGAGGGCCGAGTCCCCGGCCAAGGTAGACATAGGGGCCGCCGGCCTTCGGAAAAGCCGCACCGAGTTCGGCATAGCAGAACGCGCCCAAGAGCACGATGAACAAGCCCAGGATCCATGCGATCATGACCAGCGTGGCGGAGCCTACGGCGCGCGCCATATCGCTGGCGACAAGAAAAACTCCCGTCCCGATGATATCGCCAATGACGATGGCGATCGCCGACCCGAGACCCAGGCCGCGAAGCAAATCTCTTCGCTCGGAATTGTCAGATGGATTGCTAGGCAACATCGCGGAAGTCAGAGCCTACTAGGAGCAATTAAGATGGTCAACGCCCGACTAGATAGGCTGCGGTCCCCCCATTGCGCCCGGACCAGTTCTGTTTGTTTCGTTGCGGCTTGGGATGCGGGAGCCATAGCACCGATTCCGGTTTGCGCGATATGATCGAAGACGCGATGGCAGCGCACAAATTCATGCTGAGCAAGTTTCCTTGGGACGAACGTCACCGCGTGGCTGGCATTGAAGACATCCTCACTCCTGCGCTGGTGGTCTATCCAGAAATCGTGGCGTCAAATATTGCGCGGACTTTGCATCTGCTAGGAGGCGATCCGGATCGCTGGCGGCCACACATCAAGACCGCCAAGCTGGCCTATACGCTTCGCATGTTTGTCGAGCGGAGTGTTCGGAGTTTCAAGTGCGCAACCACACTCGAATTGCTGGTAGCTTGCAACTGCGGAGTAGCCGACATCCTTCTTGCCTACCCGGTCGTGGGCGCAAATGCCCGCCGCGTGCTCGAAATAGCAAATCAGTTCCCGCGCGTCCGGATTTCCGTCCTGGTCGAGAACGAAGAACAGGTGCGGCAGTGGCGAGGCAGCTCGGTCAACCTGTTTGTCGACATAAATCCGGGCATGAATCGAACAGGCGTCGAACAGGACGAGAGCGACGGAGTGCTTCGGCTTGCGCGTGCTGTTGAAGAAGCGGAGCTGCAATTCGGCGGCCTACACTACTATGACGGCCAGTACGGCGGGCTCGACGAGCCCGAACGAACCGCAGCGGCACATGCCGGCTACGATCGTTTGCTGAAACTTGTGATTGCGATCCAGGACAGTGGAATGAGTGTGCCGGAAGTCATCACCGCAGGAACGCCGACGTTCCCCTGCTCACTCACGTATAAAGGTTTTCACGGCGCAGGGTTCATCCACCGCGTCTCGCCTGGAACAATTGTCTATTGCGATGCCACGAGTCTGGCGCAATTGCCCACAGAATGCGGTTACGCGCCAGCGGCGCTGGTATTAAGCCGTGTGGTGAGCCGGCCCCACGACGGAATCATCACCTGTGATGCGGGCCACAAAGCTGTCTCGGCCGATGCTGGCGTGCCCACGTGCGTGGTCGCCGGACATCCAGAACTGACGCCCCTCTCGCCCAGTGAAGAGCACCTTCCGATGGAAGTGACCCGCGAAACCGCAGGTCCGAAAGTAGGCGAAGCGCTCTATCTCCTACCGCGCCACATCTGCCCCACGGTGAACAACTTTGATTCCGCGCTCCTCGTGCGAGACGGTCATATCGCATCCGTAGAGAAAGTTACCGCGCGCGGACACGAAGCTCCGCTGCCTCCTGCGTTAGCGTTGTCCAAGTCCTCAGTGGGTCTCGCGGCTATCGAGCCAATTTAGGGCAATTATATACTTGCGTCACATGTAGCTATTCTGCGAAAATCCCTCCAATATGTCCCTCGCGGTTGCAATTCTTGGATTCGTTTTCGAGGGCGTATTTTTCTTCCTGCTGCAAGAGGGTTTGTGGCCTGATATGCGAATTTTGGCGAAGTTCTTCAAAGATGCTGGCTATTACGCGGGGGGCAGCGTGATCCTCGCCATCATTCTTTTTGCCGTGTCGATATGGGAGCACGCGAAGAACAAGAATGTCGATACTTGGTGGTTGTGGTTTATCGCAGTTGTTTTATGGTGCTACGGCTGCGCTGTCGCGTGGTACAGGGAGTACAAGAGCGGGATCGCAAAGGACGCAGAGATTGAGGCCGCCAAAAGTCCACTACCGCTGATCCAAGGTGTTCTGTCGAATGTTAGATTCGGTGGACAAATAAACACCTCGGTCAATATCGGCAACGAATGGCAGATCAGTTCCGCTGCAACCTTCGATATTACCTTATGCAACCACAAACCACGCGAAACCAACTTACAGAAGATCGAATTGGATGGCTTCGAGTTAACACCACCGATACGGTTCGGTACCCCAGTGTTGGTTAGCCCACAAAACACAAACGCAGTTTTCGGAGTTGTTCTGCCTGATGGTAAGGCGGTCAATCTACCGAATCTCTTGGTGAGTGTCCGCGTCCGTGGTTTTCAGCACAAATCTCAGATTCCGCCTGTAGACTTGAAAAAGTTGAAAGTATTTGCCATCGACGGCTTTGACATAAAGCATCGCATAGAAGTTGGGGACGGGGAGACTTTGCGTTTTCGGTCTCCGTGGGAAGGTGTAGATGGGCCGGACTAAAGCTGAATACATCGAAGGGCCGAAGGCGCGGGAGAACTTTGAACGCGGCATGATAGCACTCTTCAAAGTTCCCAAGAAAGCTATTGGAGAGGCGCGAAAAAAGGGCCGAAAGCTCACTGCCCCGCGCAAGAAGAAACGCCCTGCCAAAGATTAGGTCGCGGAATCGTCAGCGTTTCACTTTTTTGTAAAGGGGATAGGCGTGCAGG
>JBAPOI010000400.1:0-5068 GCA_049279555.1 Candidatus Sulfotelmatobacter sp. | reverse complement strand
AGCTGAGCCTGCACCCGATCCCATAACTCCCGTGGAACGATAGCCGAGTGTTCTCCGGGATGGTTCTGTCCCCGGTGAGGAATCTCTCCGAGATAGACGCGGTTCTTCAGGATCTGATAGAGCGCGCCACGGTAGTACGAAGTTCCTCCCGATCGCTTCCCCGCCGCGCTCGTCCTCTCCTTGCTCTTGATACCGTCCTGATCGAGGCGAGCCTTCAACTTCGAGACGCATCCCAGTTCAAGGTAAAGATTGAAGAGCCGCACAACCATCTTTGCGTCGCCCGGATTCACGACCAGCTTTCGATCCTTGACGTCATAACCGAGCGGCACGGTCCCACCCATCCACATACCTTTGCGTTTGGAGGCCGCGATCTTGTCGCGGATCCTCTCGCCGGTCACCTCGCGTTCGAACTGCGCGAATGAGAGAAGGATATTAAGTGTTAGTCGCCCCATCGAAGTTGTGGTGTTGAACTGCTGGGTGACAGACACGAAGGAAACTCCACGTGCATCCAGCGCTTCGACGATCTTGGCAAAATCGGCCAGGCTGCGAGTAAGACGATCCACCTTGTAGACCACGATGGTGTCGACCTTGTTGGCTTGAATATCATCGAGCAGACTCTTCAATGCTGGCCGCTCCAGATTCCCTCCGGAATAACCTCCATCGTCGTAGAGGACCGGGAGCGCCCGCCAGCCTTCGTGCCGTTGACTGGCGATGAAGGCTGCGCAGGCTTCCCGTTGAGCGTCGAGAGAATTGAAGGATTGCTCCAGACCTTCTTCGGAAGACTTGCGGGTGTAGATCGCGCAGCGGATGACGGCTCTCGACTCCGTGGTCATTGGGCCTCCTGGGACGCGCTGGATTGTTTAGCTTTGAGACCGAAGAAGGCTGGTCCCGACCAGCGGGTGCCGGTGATCAGGCGTGCGATCTCAGAAAGGTTCTCATAACGAGCACCTCGGTATTCGTAGCCTTCGGTTTCCACCTCGACGACATGGACTTGCTCTTTCCACTGGCGCACCAGGCGGGTGCCTGGCTTGATCGGCGGCCGGTTTGAAACCACTGCGTTGGGATCGGCCTCAAATGTGGTTGCGAGTTGGCGAAGCCGGCGGCAGCCCGCGTCGCTGAGTCCACCGAACTCCTGCTCCTGCAGGCGATGACCAATGACGCGAAGCATCATGTCTTTTCGGATTTCCGGCGGGTCTCTCTTGAAGAGCTGCCGCCATAAGTCACCTAAGACTGGCTTACTCAAATGGGGCAAAGAGGCGAGGCGTTCCGCAATCGACGAATCGGGCATAGTTTCTCCTTAAAGCGATCAGTGACATTCACGCTTTCTTTCGGAGAAAGTTCAAGTCAAATCAGGGCGGGCCGGGTTCACAATCTACTTGACTTTGTGGCCCGTTGAATGTTCGAGAATGCAAGACTGCCTAGGAAAGAGTGTGTAAGCGGAAAGATCTTTCATCAGAGTATCTGTGCGCCGGACGCCACGTTTAACCGCACTCGTTGTGGAGTTGTATGCTGAATTAAGAAGATGAATAATCAAAAACGAAAGTTCATTCGAAGGAAAGTGTGCCAAAATGGCAGCAACCGAGACACCTAGCCAATATCTCGAATCCCATTACTTAACTCGTGAGCTCGCACGCCTGGGCGTCACAGACGAACAGCTTCAGGGCATGCGATTCAGAAGCTCCAACCAAGACCGGCCATTTTCTCGATGGTCCTATACGTGGCTGGGAAAGATACCCAGCCAAGTTATTCCACTCGTCAAAGCGTATTGCGCATTGAAATGGCTCGTCCTCGAGAATCCCTCCTATTCACGAGACAAAGAAGATGCCTGGCAGCTCGTAGCTGAAACGATGGCTGCCCCTACTCTCGCGATCGGTGAGAGGGCCCGGGACGCGCAAAGTAAGAGAGCCAAGAGGCCGCGGGGAAAGATCACCGACGATGGGGAAACGATTGATCAGGTAATTCAAAAACTGGCTGTGAATCCGCAATATCGACGGGACACTGCGAAGGAGTTATGGACGCGCTTTTGGCATCTGCTGATGGAAAAAGAACTTGATCCGAAGGAGATTGAGGATCCAGAGAATGCTGAAAAACAGACCTATGCGTATGACTTCAAGAACGGACGGAAGGAGATGACTTTCCGGCGATTTCAATGCGTCGTCTCCAAGGCGCGGCGCAGAGAAGAGAAAAATCGCGTTAACCGGGCTAATGATATCTCGTCAATAGAATCGCTCCTGTAGCGCATTCCACAACCGCGCTCGTTAGGAGTGCTCCATGACTAGGGAACGTGCCCGAGATCTAGGAATTGAGCAGTTACCCATCGATGAGCTAAAGCTCGACCCGCGCAATCCCAGACACCATAGCGATCTGCAGATCGGACAGATCGCCCGAAGCATCGAGAACTTCGGCTTCAACGTTCCGATCGTGATCGATAGCAGCAATAATATTTTGGCCGGCCATGGGCGTGTGCTCGCTGCCAGGAAGCTGGGCTGGCCCTTGCTGCCGGTCATCCGTTTGACCCACCTCACGCCGGAACAAGCCCGAGCCTTCAGCATTGCGGACAATCGACTCACAGAAAATTCGACGTGGGATGATCGCCTGCTGGGAGAAATCTTCCGTGACTTGGCGACGCTGGATCTGGATTTCAATCTCGAAGCCACAGGCTTTTCCGTCGGCGAGATTGATTTGCGGATCGAGGGATTGTCACCGTCCGCTGAAAGCGAAGATCCTGATGATCGGTTAGCAGCCACGCTTGGTCAACCTCCGGTCACCGAACTCGGCGATCTTTGGCTCTTGGGAAAGCACAGAATCCTTTGCGCCGACGCACTGGACGCGAGTTCTTATCGGGTGCTTATGGAAAGAACACAGGCACAAGTGATCTTTACCGACCCCCCTTACAACGTGCGGATCGACGGCCACGCCTCTGGAAACGGCAGCATCCACCACCGCGAATTCGCCATGGCGGCGGGCGAGATGACGTCTGGCCAGTTCATTCATTTTCTGGCAACGGTCTTGTACTTGCTCGTGCGCCACAGCAGCTCCGGCTCGATCCACTTCATATGCATGGACTGGCGCCATCAGTTGGAGCTATTGACCGCGGGCAGCCAGGCCTACTCCGAACTGAAAAATCTCTGTGTCTGGGTCAAGGGCAATGCCGGCATGGGATCGTTCTATCGCAGCCAGCACGAACTGATCTTCGTGTTCAAACATGGCAAGGCTTCGCACCAGAACAACATTCAGCTTGGCCAGTATGGCCGTGACCGATCCAATGTCTGGAATTACCCAGGCGTGATCAACTTCGGCCGACAGAGTGAGGAGGGCAATCTACTCGCTTTACACCCGACCGTAAAACCTGTGGCCCTCGTGGCCGATGCATTGCTCGACTGCTCTGCTCGCGGTGACTTGGTCCTCGATGCATTCCTAGGTTCTGGATCAACCTTGATCGCTGCCGAGCGGGTTGGCCGCGTCTGCCATGGCATCGAGATCGACCCGGTCTATGTCGATGTGGCTATCCGGCGCTGGCAGCGTCACACAGGTGACTATGCCGTCCAAGCGGTAACGGGAAAGCGCTTCGGCGATTGCGCCAACGGCCACGTGGGGGTTCCTCGTGGCCGATAAAGAAGATCCCCAGTATTCAGTCGGCTACAAAAAACCCCCGCGCCACACTCAATTCAAGCCAGGAATGTCCGGCAATGCCAAAGGCCGACCCAAAGGCGCGAAGAACTTCGCGACCGTCATTGAGAAAGAATTACGTGCGCGCATAGAAGTCACTGAGAACGGCAAGCGCAAGCGGATTTCAAAGCGCGAGGCGATTGCCAAGCAGACCGTGAACAGGGCAGCGGTCGGCGATCCTAAAGCAACCTCAACCTTGTTGAACGAGGCCAGGTTTCAGGAGAGCCAGAACCAACTGCCCATCACCCAGACTCCGGTCACCGGCGCCGAAGACCAAATGGTCATGGATAACATCCTGCAAAGAATCCGGTTATCACAACCGTTCTATCTCGATCCCGAGTCCCATTCAGAGGAGCCGAGCGAAGATGAATCCTCGACCTCAATTGAGCCCAATGAAGGAGAACTTTAATGCTGTCCGCTGGGCTGTCGGTTGAGGAATATCAATTCCTCCTGCGCCGCGACTTCACCAGCTTTATTGAACGTTCATTCTACGAACTGAATCCTCAGACGCGCCTCTTACTGGGGCCGCACATCGAAGTGATAGCCACGAAACTGGAGGCATGCCGCCAAGGCAGAATTAAGAGACTCATCATCAACCTGCCCCCGCGTCACCTGAAATCCCATTGCGCCTCGATCGCCTTCGTTGCCTGGTATCTTGGGCACCATCCCGCTGGTCATGTCATCTGCGCCAGCTACGGTCAGGACCTGGCCGATAAGCTGGCGCGTGACTGCCGCAATATCATGATGAGCGCCTGGTACAAGCAACTATTCCCCACGCGACTTGCCGACCGGGTCGCAGTGCATGACTTTATGACAACGGATCTAGGTACCCGGATGTCGACGTCGGTGGGCGGCGTCCTGACGGGCCGCGGCGCTGATCTCATACTCATCGACGACGCGCTCAAACCCGACGAGGCTTTGTCCGAATCGAGGCGAAAGGCCGTGAATGAGTGGTACGACAACACCCTGTTGAGTCGCCTTAACGACAAGGCCAAGGGCTGCATCATCCTTATTATGCAGCGCCTGCACCAGGAAGACCTGGTCGGCCACGTGCTGGAGCAGGAACCCTGGGAGGTTCTCTCTTTTCCCGCCATTGCCGAACAGGATGAAACCTTTGTCATTGACAGCCCGATCGGCAGGCGTTGGTTCAAGCGCAAAGTAGGGGAGGCGCTTCATCCCGAGCGTGAGACTCTGCAGACCCTGGCAAGAATCCGCGAGAGGATGGGCGATTACAACTTCTCCAGCCAATATCAGCAAAACCCGATTCCACTGGGCGGCGCCATGGTCAAGACTGATTGGCTGCGATACTACGAGCTAGGTGAACTGCCGCTGAGATTCGACATTAAGATTCAGAGCTGGGACACGGCCAACAAGTCAACCGAGCTCAGCGACTATAGCG
>JBAPOI010000399.1:0-1691 GCA_049279555.1 Candidatus Sulfotelmatobacter sp. | reverse complement strand
CGGATCCGCGCTATATGGATTTGGCAAGAACTTTTCTGCCGTCAACTCCGCATGCTTTAAATACCCACGTGCAACTCCTGCGCCTCCTATATAGATCTCTCCGGTTATGCCAATACCAACAGGGTTTAATTCGTTATCGAGGACATATACCTTTCCATTACTCAGCGGTCTTCCAACTGGCACCATTTCTCCCGCCTGAGGTCCTCGGTCATCCCCGTGCGTCGTGTCGTATGTTAGAACGCCAATCGTCGTTTCGGTCGGCCCATAATGATTCAGAACCCGACACCGCCCTCTTTCTTTCACTTGCTGGATCAGGTCCCAACTCGATGCTTCTCCGCCCAATATCAGCCACCGCCGCGGCAGCAACCCGCTTCCCTCGCTGCTGTTCAACAGTGCCCGCAGATGTGACGGCACGATCTTCAGATAATCTATCGGGTGCCGAGAAAAATGTTCCTCCAGCTTGACTGCGTCTAGTACTCGGTCAGCATCGACAACATCCAGACATCCTCCGTGACACAGCGCAGGAAAGATCATTGTATAGCCCAAATCTGCGGCATATGTGGAGACCAACCCCAGTCTCATGCCAGGCTCAATCGGCAGTTTCTTTGCGATCGCCTCGACGTAGTTCACTAACTGACGATGCTCGATACCCACTCCTTTCGGGCGTCCCGTCGACCCCGAGGTATAGATCACATAGGCCAGTTGTGCTGGGTCGATCACTACTTGAGGCTCTTCCTTGCTATAGCGGTGCCACTGTTCCGATTCCATCAGCAGCACTTCCAAGTCCCCAGCCTCGCTTATCCTCGACGACAAGCTCCCACTGCTTACCACCAGCCGCGCTCCACTGTCTTCTATCATGTACTTCAGCCGCTCGCGGGGAGATCCCGGATCCAGCGGCACATAAGCCGCTCCGGCCTTCATCACAGCTAGCATCCCGACCACCATCTCGAGGCTGCGCTCAACCATCAGACCGACGCGTGTCTCCGGCTTCACTTCCAACTCCCGGAGATAGTGCGCCAGCCGGTTGGCCCGGGCATTCAGCTCCCCGTAGCTCAGTTCCTCCTCCTCAAACACTACCGCCGTTGCCTGGGGACTCCTACGCACCTGCTCTTCAAACAACTCATGCACACACTTGTCTCGCGGATACTCCCGTTCCGTTGCGTTCCACTCGTACAAGACCTGATGACGTTCCGTCTCCGTCAGCAATCGCAGATGATCCACCACTTGGGTGTCGTCAGCAACCATAGCTTCCACTAACCTGAGGAAGTATTCTCGATAGCGCTCAAGGGTCGATCGTTCATACAAAGCGGTGGCGTACTCCAGCTCTCCCACAATCCTTTCGCCCACCTCCTGCAGCGAAAGCGTGAGATCGAACTTCGCCACCCGGTGGGAAGCGGAAGGCAGCAGTTGCACTTCCAGGCCCGGCAACTCCAGCCTGGCTTCGGTCGCGTTCTGCCAGGCAAACATCACCTGGAACAGCGGGCTGTGGGCCAAGCTGCGCACCGGTTGGGCCAGTTCTACCACTTGCTCAAAGGGGATATCCTGATGCCGCTGTGCCGCCAGTGACTGCGCTTTGGTTTGCTCGAGTAGTTCGCTGACGCTGGGTGAACCCGACAGGTCTATACGCAGCGCCAGGGTGTTTACGAAAAACCCGATCAGGTTCTCAATCTCGGCCCGTCCGCGATTGGCCA
>JBAPOI010000398.1:0-2106 GCA_049279555.1 Candidatus Sulfotelmatobacter sp. | reverse complement strand
GGACTGGTTGTCGTGCTCCTGTGTTGCGCTTCTACGTACTCCCAGCAGGCGCAGCGCGGCCAGACCAGCGCCATACGCGAGATCATTCCCGGCCATTACATGTTCAGTTCCGGCGATTTGAACAGCGGGATCATCGCGACCAGCGAGGGAGTGGTTGTATTCGATGCCCTGGATTCCGAGGCCGTAGCGCGGGCCGAACGAGAAGCGATTGCCAATACGATTCGACAGCCGGTTCGCTTCCTGGTCTCTTCGCCCTACCATAACCCGTATTCAAAGGGGAACGTTGCCTACGCGGACGTATGGAAGATCGGACACGAGCTCTATAGAGCCGATCTCGTTCGACAGTTGGAGAGGGACAAAGCACCGCCAGAGGAGCAGAAAGCGAGGCTTCCCAATCAGACTTTCCGGGACCGGATCACGCTCTACCTCGGTGGCAAGGAAATCCAAGTTCTCTATCTGGGCCGTGCTCACACGCGGGGGGACAGCATCATCTATGTCCCGCAGGACCGGATTGTCTATTTGAGCGAGATCTTTTCCGCGGGCCAGTTTCTATTTATGAACGATGGCTACGGCCTCGACTGGCTGAAGACGGTGGAGACGGCCGCAGGCCTCGATGCGGATATCTTCGTGCCGGGACATAGTCCCCTTCCCGCGGACCCCAAGCAAACCCGGGAAGAGTTTCTCCGTTATCGACAGATGCTGGTGGATGTCCGTGACTCCGTTCAGCAGGCGCTTGCACGCGGCGTAACGGAGGACCAGGCGGTCGCCACGATCCAATGGCCGCAGTATGAAAAGCTGCGAGGCTATGAATCCCAAAGGCCAACAGTCATTCGGCGATTTTATCGACAACTGACTGGCGCCCTCCCGTAGCGCCACGGGCGGCCGCGGAGGTGAGTAAGCCGGCGCGAAAGGTGACGGCACGTCCTCGAGATCGACTGACGGGGGTAGGAACCGCCAGCGGAGGAAGCGAGGGTGATCGTCGGTTGCGGCCGCGCGATTATTCGCCTCGGCTCCTCGGAATGTTTGGGCAAAAAGAGCGACCGCGAGCTGTGGGTTGGAACTCGCTCCGCGCTGGTCTGGCCGCCGCGGCGAGCACGGGGCTTCTCGTCACCACACCGCCTCCGAAATCGAAAACCCAGCCTGGGGGTATCCCTGGCTGGGTGGTTTGGTCCGATGTGTAGTCGTTTCCCCTTCCAGGGTGCCTTCGCCTCCCGAACCCTGGTAAACAATTAATAAATTATCAGGCTGCATCGCACAAGGGCCTGCCGCCCCGGCCGACGCGGACCAATGACGAATATCCGGGCCATGTGTCTCCCGCGCCACACAACCTCGGGCGTCAAACCCCATGATCGTCGAAGCGCACGGTCGAACAAGTCATCTATCGTGGTCGCGTTGTTCGACTTGATTGTCTCCCCGATGCCCTGGACGCATGCACGTCCCCCGTTTCTCGCGCGGCGAGGGACGGCCTATGACAGCAAAAATCCCGCGAACCGAAGCTCGCGGGACCCGATTTCACGCTTGGGCGACGCGGACTGCTTTCCACGGAAAGCGATCAGAAAGTGTAACGAACACCGACCGTCGGAGCAATGTTGTTGTTGTAGTAATAGGGAACGCCGGGGCCGTGAGGAATGGCGATTTCCAGACCGCCGGTGACCTCGGAATACGCAATGCCGGCATAAACGTCGAAACGTTTGGTGAAGCGATAATCCGCATAGAGCGAACACTCGTTGAGCGTGCCCGCGCAGGAACTGCGCCATCCGGTGATGGGGCCGCACGTCGGCGGAAGACGGTAGTCGTTCTGAGTCTCGCGATAGTAGGAAAAGGTGAGGTCGGTTTGGCTATTGAGAGAGTATTTCACACCGGTCCAGAGGACCTGCACCTTCTTGGGAGAATCGAGATTGTTGTCTTCGACGCCGCTCAAGAGATAGCCGCCCTGGGCCGTGGCGCCAACGCCCAACGGGTCTGACGGGTTAACATACCGGATGTATTCGTAGCCACCAAATAACCTGATGAACTGGTTCCAGGTATATTTGCCTGCAACCATGAGTGCGGAGTTGTCGGTGACGATGCCATATTCGGTGTTGGTCGTTCCGATCAGATTGGCCC
>JBAPOI010000397.1:0-2255 GCA_049279555.1 Candidatus Sulfotelmatobacter sp. | reverse complement strand
TCTCGAACCGGGAAACGCAGCGGCGTGGGACCGGCTGGGGCGCGTGCGGCAGGCGGATCTTGAGGACCCGGACCCAGTTCGCGCAGTGGAGGATTTTCGGCGCGCGGTCGAAAAGGATCCTCGATCCGCAGACTACTGGATGGACCTGGCCGGCGCTTATGAAGCGACCGGAAATATTCCGCTCGCGAGGGAAGCGTTCAATCGGGCGAGGGCAGCCTATCCGGGTTCGGCGCAAGTGGCCTGGATCTACGGCAATTTCCTGCTGCGACAGGGCCAGTTTGACGACGGGTTCGCCCAAATCAATCGTGCGGCGCGAATCGACCCAAGCCTTCTCCCGCTCACAATTTCGCGCACCTGGCATTCGGATCAGGATGTAAATCTGCTGCTGGATCGGGTGCTACCCGCGGATGAAAACGCATACTTTCAGGCAATCGATTTCATGGCATCGAGGCGCCAAGTTGCGCCCGCGCTCACCATCTGGCAGCGGCTACTTTCGCTAGGGAAGCCCCTCGCGCTGCCACGCGCGTTTCCGCTCCTGGATCTCCTGATTCAGAGCGATCAGGCCGAGGATGCCAGCCGGGTGTGGCGAGAGGCGTTGCGCGCAGCCGGTCAGCCGCATGCTGAACCTGCCAATCATTCGTTGATGTGGAACGGAGATTTCGCACGCGATTTTTCGGATGGCGGCCTGGACTGGCGTTGGAATTCTCCATTTGGCGTTGCGATCGATTTCGACGCACCACCTACATCGGGCGGCCGGTCGGTGCGCCTGGATTTCGGAGGAGCGGCAAACCTGGATCTGGATCAGCCGCTCGAGTTCGTTCCTGTGGAACCGTCGCGCTCGTACCATTTTCACGCGGAAATTCGGACCGAAGGAATAACCACCGAGAACGGCCTGTTGTTCGCGATTAACGATGCTAACCATTCCGGCGCTGTGAATATACGCACCGAGAATCTGACGGGCTCGCGCACGTGGGTCCCGGAGGACGCGGAATTCACCACGGGGCCGGAAACACACTTCGTCGTCGTGCAGTTGCGCCGTTTTCCGAGCCGGCTATTTGAAAACAGGTTGAGCGGAGCGGTCTGGATCGGCGGGCTGTACCTGATTCCATCCCGCGCCGAGGAACAGCAAGAAGCGAAATGAGAGCGATCCGCATCGGGATTTGTGTCCTGTTGGCGTTCAGTGTGTTTGCACACGGAGTGGTGGAGGTGTGGTCGGAATCGCTCCTCGAGATCGGAGCCTCGATACTTCTCATTTGCTGGGCTCTACTGGCCTACCGGGACCGGCAAGTGCGGATTGAGTGGAACCCTTTGATCTGGCCGCTACTTGGGTTTCTCGGAATCGGGGTGTTCCAGATTGTCTTTCATTTGACGGCGAATCCGTTCCTGACTCGAACCGAATTGCTGCGGTTGGCGGCGTACTTTATTATTTTTTTCCTCACCACGCAGGTCTTCCGGGAGCGCCCTGCGCTTGTGAAGCTGGCCTGGTTCCTGATTTTTCTGGGATTCTCCGTTGGCTTGCTTGGAATCATCCAGCATTTCACTTCCGACGGGACGATTTACTGGGTTCGGAGGCTTCCCCAAGGCGGAGACGTATTCGGCCCGTACGTAAATCGCAACCACTTCGCCGGCTTCGTCGAACTGGTCGCGCCGGTTGGATTGGGACTGATGGTCTTCCGTGGACTGCGTCGAGACCTTTTCCCAATGGTGGGTTTGCTGACAATTCTGCCGGTGGGAGCTTTAATTCTTTCCGGATCGCGCGGCGGTATCGTTTGCTTCGCATTCGAGGTGGGTGTGATGGTGTTACTTGCCCGGACGCGAAGGGGACCTGAAGGACCGACGATGATCGCGATCGCATTTGTGGCCCTCGCTGCGTTCGCGCTTGTCGCCTGGCTGGGCGCAGGGAAAGCAATCGAGCGATTTTCGCGGACGCGAGTGGGCGACGTCACCAATAGCCGCCGCGCTTCCATGTTTCGCGCCGGGGAACATATCTTCTTTTCGCATCCAGTGCAGGGCACGGGACTGGGAGCGATTGTCAGCGTGTTCCCTCAGTATGACGCGGGTTATGACGGACTGGTCGTCGATCACGTTCACAACGATTACATCGAGGCGCTGGCGGAGACGGGCTTGCTCGGCGGTCTTTGCGGGATCGCATTTCTGTGGCTGCTGTATCGGGACGCGCGCAAATCATTTACCGCCGAACAAGGACACTTTTCCCGCGCAATGCACGCAGGAGCAATCGCTGCCGTCTGCGGGCT
>JBAPOI010000396.1:0-51220 GCA_049279555.1 Candidatus Sulfotelmatobacter sp. | reverse complement strand
ATTCACGGTCGAATTCAAGGTCGGCATCGCGAAGTCGAAGCAGAAATTAGGGCCATTGTAATGCCACGTTCCAACGGAAAACCACCTAGGTTAGCCGCCACAGCCGGTCAGTGGCCTGATGATCTTCATATTAGCCGAGCTTGAAATTATTCAGATCACACTGGGGCGTTCTCTCGGCCTCCCTCCCAAACTCCCATTCGCTCGTGCAGCCATTTTCTTAGCAGGACTTTTCGCCAGCCCTCCGGCGCGCCCAATCTTCGCCATCCACTGCCGGGTCCCATAGACGCCGCGAAGCAGAGCGGGCACGTAGAGGTCTGCATCGAGATCAGGCCAATGAAGGCCGGTGCCACCGCCAACAATTTCTACATGGGCTATCTGCTTGCTCGTCCCCGCCTCTAGTCCTTGCAGTAGTTCTCGCGGGATCACGTGACGGCGGCCGTCGCTCAGTTGGAGGATGATCAGATCCAATCCCGGCCCTGGCTTATATTCCACTGCCGTTACAATCGGCTCATTTTGCAATCGTCGAGCGCGCTCAATCGCGCGGTTGATCTCAGCGTTGTTGGTGATGATCTTCCGTCTCGGAGTCTTTTCCCGCTCAACCTTTTGTTTCATGGATGCTCTCCCATAACAAAGCAAGCTCCTCGAAATGTCCAGCCGCGGCGCTGAGAATCTTTTTGATATCCGAGCGTTTCGCGTTCGCCGGGCGAACGGCGTCCGCTCGTTTGGCCAAAGCCACATTCCCGTCCGATCGAAGGTCTATGATCGCTTCGCATTCGCTAGTGAAGCCGTGGACATGGCGAGGCGGATGATCGTTCGTGTAAGCGATGAATCGCACTCCGCCAAACCTTATTGAAACCACAAATTCAGTATAACCCAAGCGGCGCTTAGGTTATTTCCTAATTCTTTTTTTAGTTTTCAGATCGTCGAATTATTTTGCGGATTTAACCCTTGGCTTTTGTTTTTCCGGCTATTTTTGTTAGCGCGCGAGTATATTCCCGGATTGTTTCCGGCCGTGAGCGGTTATAGATGAATTGTCCTTGCCTGCGGGACTCGATCAGGTTTGCTTCAGCCAACACTCGAAGATGATGAGAGATCGTCCCCGGCGTGAGCGGGCACTTTTGCATAACCTCGCCACAAAACATCTGGCCGCGAGACGAGATGGCCTCGTAAATGCGGAGGCGCGTCGGGTCGCTCAAGGCCTTGGAAATCTTAGCTAACGTCTTCTCTGTCATGCATGCACAGTATAGTCCTTAGCTTGCGGTGTCTAATTCTGAATCTTTGATATTTTGACATACATCAAAACGTTTAAATCAGCCGGTGCGTTAATGGCTGCTCTTGAAGATTTCTGCATTCAACGATTGGAGAGATTTATGGCGAGAAGATTTGAAGGCAAGATAGTAGTCATAACAGGCGGCAACAGCGGCATCGGACTGGCCACGGCCAAGCTTTTTCACGACGAGGGGGCCAGGGTCGCCATCTCAGGACGCGATCAGAAGACGCTGGATGAAGCTGTCAAAACCATCGGTAACGGCACCCTGGCAGTAAAGGCCGATGTTTCGAAATTGGCCGATATCGACAAGTTCTTCAGCGAGGTGGGCGCGAAGTTCGGAAAGATCGATGTTCTGTTTGCCAATGCCGGGATTGCTAAGTTTAGCCCTGCAGACGGCAGCAGCGAGCAGCTGTTCGATGAGCAGTTCGATATCAACGTCAAAGGCCTTTACTTTACCGTGCAGAAAGCAATTCCTCTTCTTAACGATAACGGTAGTATCGTATTGAACTCGTCCGTAGTCGGTACGAAGGGCTACCTGGGCTCAAGCATCTACGCAGCGACCAAAGCGGCAGTGCGGTCCTTGGCTCGCACCTTTGGCGCGGAATTGGTGGACCGCGGTATTCGCGTCAACGTCGTAAGCCCGGGACCAATCGAGACCCCAATTCTTGGAAAAGGCGGAATGCCGCAGGCCGCTGTGGACGACTTCGCGGAGAGCATCAAGAACCGCGTTCCTATGAAGCGTTTTGGCAAGCCGGAAGAGGTAGGGCGGGCCGTTCTATTCCTGGGTGGCAACGAAGCTTCATATATCACGGGTGTCGACTTAAATGTGGATGGTGGAACCGGACAGATCTAAATAAGACAACTTATCTCAGCCGTCGGTCGAAAAGCCGACGGCTTTTTCTTTTTGGAGGCAGCCTCGACGTGATCTTTGTAGTTCACTGCACTGTCACCTTCACCTTTGCCGTAGACCGGCCATAAGCGTTGGTTCCGACTAACGTGTAAGTCGTGGTTGCCGTCGGAGTCACAATCACGGAATTTCCGCGCACGGCTCCCACCTGCGGCGAAACCACGAAATAGGAAGCTCCAGAAACATTCCAACTCAAAGTCACCGGCTGGCCGGAGGATAGAGTCTGCGGATTTGCCGTGAAGCTGCTGATTACCGGTGCTGGTCCCGTCGGAACATTGTTCGGTGTATACAAAGGATCGATCAGCACCACTTCGAACGCCGAGACCGGAACCGATTTCAGGGTGCCGAGATCGTCATTGTTCCAGCGATTGTCCGGGTCGCCACTGATGAACATCGAGCTGCCGTTGTCGGCCATGATCATGCCGTACTTCTTTAGTGCCGCAAGAATCGTTTGCGCCTGCGGCGGAAACGAAGAAATATTGTAGGAAGCCTGCAACCGCATGCGCATGCCCATGGGCGCGGCATAAGGATTGCTTGAGTTTCCCGCCCAGTGCGAAGCCGGCGGCGTAAATGCAGTCTCACTGTTCTGCAGCGTGAAGCGCAAAGCATGGTGGATCGCGCCGCTGGCTACCTCATCGTAGCGAGTCAGGCCCGCAAACACCGAGAGCCCGGCCGCATCGGCTGAAGTCCAGGTGTAGGGCCGTTGCTCGTCGTTCAAGAGATCCCAAACTGCTCCTGAAGCAGTCTCCCAACTTCCATTCTTTTGCGAATACGAACTGTAGAGTTCGTAGAGCCAGCAGTTATCGCGATCCAGCACAAGTACGTGGCGGTCGCCATTGCCCGGATTTGGATAGCCTTCGATCGGAGCATTTTTCGGGACGGGCATCGGGCCAGGGTCGCTCTCGGAGCCATAGGCGGTATATTTGATCGGGACAAATGGCGATCCGCTGACCACAATGTAAGGAATGCCGATAGTCTGGCCGCCATAGAGCCCGGCGCCAAAGTCAGGGTGCAGTGGCGTAGAGTCGCCGATGAAATTTATGATGGCGCTGGAGTTGGGATCGACAGGCGCAGCAGAAATATCCTGATTCCATGCAGTGTCGCTGGGGAAGGGAATGAATCCGTTAAGGCTCGCGCCACGGCCAAGGCTCATGCCGCTGCAGGATTGAGCGCGCGCGCCGGAAGTAAAATATGAAATGCACAGTGCGATGGCAAGCAGAAAACGGAGTCGCTGCATGAAACACCTCGGGAAGGGAATTCGTTGAGGCAAGATTAGCACGATCTCAGCATGCAGAAACCTTCGCGGAAAACACGGAAGTTCAAGTGCAACGAGATCGTCAGGACATGAAACAATCGTCCGAACGGACGATGTGTCTCGAGAAGTTCCGCGACCGGCCGCCGCACGACGAATCTGAATGCAGAGACCTTGAACCAAGAACTTCCAGTGACTGGAGGAAAGCATGACGCATAAAATTAATATCGCCGAGAAGTTCGCCAAGATTTCGGAATTCTACAAACCGCACATCGCGGCCGAGTTGAACGGACAAATGGTGAAGCTGGTGAAGGCGAACACTGAGTTCGTCTGGCATCACCACGATCACGAAGACGAGATGTTCCTCGTGGTCAAGGGAAAGTTTCGCATGGAGTTCCGCGACCACGATGAGTGGATCAAGGAAGGCGAGTTTATCGTGGTACCCCGCGGTGTGGAGCACAAGCCAGTTGCCGAAGAAGAATGCTGGATTGTGCTGTTCGAACCGGCCTCCACGCTCAATACCGGCAATGTGATTAACGAGCGAACTCTGCCTGAGCTGCAACGCGTATAACGCTATGTAGCGCACGGTTTCGCTGGGCTGCCGGAGACTTTCTGATATGCCTCCGGCGGCGTTGAACCCATTCATTTTCGAGAGCCGTCCGGCAGGCATTACAATGAGACCATGGATTTGACCGTCTATTCTTCAGCGTGGTGCCCGGATTGCCGCGAAGCAAAGCGCTTCCTGGCGAAGCACAATGTCCCTTTCAAAGAGATCGACGTCGAATCCACGCCGGGCGCGGCCGAAGAGATTGTAAAACACACCGGCAAGCGCGCCATCCCCCAATTTGTGATCGATGGCGAGTGGGTTCAACCCTATGTGCCGGGGCGTGGATTTCTGTACGAACAAATGGCAAAGCGGCTGGGCATCGAAAAACCATAGCTCCCATTTCCTCGGCAGGAATCTCTTTACTTAGGCGCCTCTGATATCCCCCGGTCATCATCTTCCGTACCGTGGAAAAGCCTTGCCGGACAAGGGAAGATGACCAATCCCCCGCATTCATCGCTCCTCATTTTCCGCCTGCGGAAAGGGATCGAGCGCGGGGGCAATCCGCTAATGTCCGAACCGGAAGATCGTCAGGCATCGAACGAAGTTAGCGACCTCTGGCAATGGATGGTGCAGTCCGTGCTGGGAGTGGCGTTGGTGGTTGGCGCGGTTGCTCTCTTCCATTACTATGCGCCCGCCACGGCGCAGGCCCCACAGCAGGAAGAAGAACTCCGAAAGCAAGTCGGCCAACTTTCGCGGCAGGTCGCAGAACTCGAAAAAGAACAGGCGATGCCCGCCCTCGTTCTGGCTCACTATCGTAATTCGATTGGTTATATCCATGGTGTTTTTCAGGTTGGGTTTCCCAACCAGCCGGTCGCGATTCGTGCGCGGGTATCGGGAACAGGGTTTCTGGTCGGCAACGGACTTCTCGCCACCAACCGTCACGTGGCCGAGCCTTGGTATGGCGACGCCGAAGCTGAAGCTCTGATTCAGCGCGGCGCCACAGCCCGCCTAGAGAGCTTGGTTGTATTCTTCCCCAACTCTCCCACGCCGGTGACCTTAACCCCCGGAACAGTTTCTTCCAGCGGCGACCTGGCCGTACTCAGAATTGAAGATAAAGAAGCTGTGAGCGGCCTTCCTGTGCTTCCGCTGGCGAAAGGAACGGCGTCGCCCGGAGAATTGGTGACGGTAATCGGCTATCCCATGGGAATCGCCGGGATGGTCGCGAAGTCGCCGAGCGGAATTTACCAGCGGCTCGCGTACCGGCACAATGACATCAATGCTGCGAGCGAACTGGCAGCGTTATCTTTGATTCGACCCTCGACCACTTGTGGGCATCTGGGTGACGTAGTCGGCGACAAACTCATTTACGACGCCCCCACAGCGCACGGCGGCAGCGGCGGACCCGTATTCAATTCGAATGCCGAAGTGATCGGAGTCAACTCCGCCTACATCGACGGATTCTCCGGCGGCACGCTGGGAGTTTCGGTAGAGGCCTTGCGCCCCCTGATCGACGCGGCCGAAAAAAAGTAGTAGAGATCAGCTACTTCAACCCTGAAACATCCAGGCCAGCTTTCCTCGGAAACCATCCCGGCTCGCGCACGTGCTCATCCTGGAAACGCCGGAGCCGCGCGGCCATCACGCCACTGCGGCCTAAATATCCCACCACTGCACGGTGGTTCGCGCGATCGACCACAGGCAATCGTCCGATGTCATAGCGCAGCATCTTCGACGCAGCTTCGGAGACAAGTTCATCAGGGTGCGTGACTACAAGTCGTGTGCTGCCGGCTTCCTGAACGGTCATGGCTCCGGCGGAGTCTTTGTCGAATGCGCGGAGCAGGTCGCCACGCGTGATGATACCCGCAAGCTTCCCGTCGCCGTCGAGGATCAGCAAAGCTTCGTGGCGAGCTACGGTGGGATCGTGCCGCGCGATGCGTTCGGCGAGTTCGCTCACCTTGGTCCCAGCGACGACGGTAGGCAGTTCCCGGTCCATGGTCTCGGAAACTTTGCTTTGCGACAGAGTGTCAGCTTCGTAGTCCTGATGGACATGCAGGCCGCGTCGCGCAAGTTTTTCCGTCATGATCGAACTGTTAGGCATCAGGAGCATGGCAATGCCATCGGCGATGACGCTGACCAGCATGAGAGGCAACACGGAGTTGTAATCCCGCGTGATTTCGAAAGCGAAGATGATGAACGTAAACGTGGCGCGTGAAGCTGAAGCAAACACCGCACCCATCGCCACCAGCGCGAAGGCGCCCGGCGACAGGTGCGCGCCCGGCAAAAAGTGATTGGACACTATGGCGAAGATGCCGCCCATCGCGGCGCTCCACATAAAGCAGGGCGCCAGCAATCCGCCCGAGGTTCCGGAGCCGAGCGAAACAGCAAGGGCTGTGGCTTTGGCCAGCATGACGACCAGCAAAAGCTTCCACGCCAGCTGGCCGTTGAGAATGTCGCCGATGGTGTCATAACCGACGCCGAGCACGCGAGGTACGAAGAAGCCGATGATACCGAGTCCGAGCGCGCCGACCGCAGGCCACCAAACCTCGTCGAAGGGAAGCTTGTCGAATTGATCCTCCACCCAGTAAAGCAGCTTGCTAAAACCGACGGCGGCGAGGCCGCAGATCACTCCTAAGACCAGATAAAACGGCAGCCCGCGTGGAATAGCGAAGTCCATCGGCCTGACCTGAAACATTGGTCCCAGTCCCAGAAGCTGCATGTGGACGGCGGTCGCCAGAGTGCTTGCGATCACCAGCGGGATGAAGGAACGCGATTTGAATTCGAAGAGCAGAAGTTCGATGGCAAGAATCACGCCGGCGATCGGAGTGTTGAATGTGGCCGACATTCCTGCGGCGGCACCGCACGCGAGCAGCACTTTGCGCTCGACCGCAGTGGCGTGGAAGGCTTGTCCGACAAGCGATCCGATCGCTCCGCCGGTCTGGATGATCGGACCCTCCGCGCCGAAGGGACCGCCGGTGCCGATCGCGATTGCCGCCGAAATGGGCTTTAGAATGGCCACGCGCGGCGCAATACGGCTGCGGTTGAACAGCACGGCCTCCATGGCTTCTGGGATGCCGTGGCCCTTGATTTTCGACGTGCCGTATTTCGCCATCCCGCCAACCACGAGGCCGCCAATCACCGGAACGACGATAATCATCCAGCCGAGTTGGTTGTGCTGGGCGCTGGAGAAGTCGGCCGACCAGCGATGGAAGAAGAAGAGGTTGGTGAACAGGCCGATTAACTTATAGAGTGCGAACGCTACGAGACCGGCCACTAAGCCAATCGCGGCCGCGAGAATTGAGACGAGCAGCATGCGGAACGGCGCAGGCGGCGCCGCGTCGATGGCCGTCCGAGCCTTATCTCGCTCTGAGGCAGCGGAGACCTCGGTTGAGTTTGCCGGGAAGACTGAATGTTTGGAAGTTTGGTTATCGATCGTGCTCATGGATGTTTTACTGCCCTTCGTTTTTCGCGGGGAAGGGTCGACTGCGTTGCAGGAGTTTCGTTACCCTCGCGCATGATGCGCTGAAGAGCAGCTACTAGCTCAGGTCCGGTAGATCGCAGCTCCTCGTGATGATGAAGCGCCAGTTCGCCGAGGACCCTCTCTCCTTTTGCAGTGAGGGCGAGCAGCACCTCTCGGCGGTCGTCCTGCGCGCGTGTGCGATGCACAAATCCGCCTGCTTCCAGGCGGTTCACCAGTTCCACGGTACTGTGGTGGCGGATTTGCATGCGGCTGGCTAACTCGCGAATTCGAGGCCGCACTCCCGCCGGCATGCCCTTGATCGCCAGCATGAGCTGATACTGCCCACGCTCCAGCCCTGCCTGCTTCACGACTTGCTCACTGAAATGAAGGAAGCGGCGAATCTGATAGCGAAATTCCGCCAGCGCCTGGTAGTCCGATAGGGTGAGCTTCTTCATGCCGCCGATTGTATCGTGCTGCGATCCAGCATCGAATCGCGATGAACTATATCGTTTTACGATATAATACCAGAAGGTCGGCCGAGAATCGATTGTTGATTGCTAACGGCTAGTTGCTAATTGCCGATTAAAGCGCCGAAGCGCTTCGGCCCTAATCAGCAATGGACAATCAGCAATTGCACTCCGCGCTGGCCTCTTTTCCGCTCTCCAGTTAGAATCCTCTGTCCACTATCGCCGCAATCGACAGGAGCGAATCGACTTTGATTCCCCGTTACACCCGCCCTGAGATGGGCCACATCTGGAGCGACGAAAACCGCTTCCGCACATGGCTGGCCGTGGAGGTCGCCGCCAGCGAAACCTTGGCCGAAGCTGGCATGGTCCCAAAGGAAGCAGCGCACGCCATCCGTGAGCGCGCCGATTTCCGCGTGGAGCGCATCCACGAGATCGAAGCCGAGGTACGCCACGATGTGATCGCTTTTACCACCGCAGTGGCAGAGATCGTTGGCCCGCATGCCCGCTGGTTTCATTACGGCCTTACCTCGAATGATGTTGTTGACACCGCGCAGGCGCTACTGATTAAGCAGGCTTCGGCTCTCATCGCAAAGGATCTTAAGCGGTTGGCCGACGTGCTGGAACGCCGCGCCTGGGAATTCAAGGACACGCCGATGGTGGGCCGCACTCACGGCATCCACGCCGAGCCCATTACCTTCGGATTCAAACTGGCCAATTGGTTCTCTGAAACGCAGCGCAACATCGCACGCTTTCGCTCTGCTGCCGAAGACATGCGCGTGGGGAAATTTTCCGGAGCGGTGGGAATCTTCGCCCATCTCACGCCAGAGATCGAAGAGAAGATTTGCGCGAGCCTGGGCCTGAAGGCGGCAGCAGTTTCATCGCAGGTCATCCAGCGCGACCGGCATGCAACTTATCTGGCGACCCTCGCCGTGATTGCCTCGACCCTCGACAAGATCGCAACTGAAATCCGTCACCTGCAGCGAACCGAAGTCCGTGAGGCCGAGGAGTTTTTCAGCGAAAAGCAGAAGGGCTCCTCTGCCATGCCGCACAAGCGCAATCCCGTGACCTCTGAGCAAATCAGCGGCCTGGCGCGCGTGGTACGCGGCAACGCGCAGGCAGGATTCGAAAATGTCGCCCTGTGGCACGAACGCGACATATCGCATTCTTCCGCGGAGCGCGTCATTTTGCCGGACTCGACCACGCTCATCGATTACCTCCTGAATAAAACTACGAATTTGATCGAGACCATGTTCGTCTATCCCGAACGCATGCTCACGAATCTTGAGAGCACGCACGGGCTGATTTTCAGCGGGCAACTTCTGCTCGACCTCGTCGAGCACGGCGTTTCGCGCGAAGACGCCTATCGACTGGTGCAGGGCCACGCGATGCGCGCCTGGAAAGAGAATCTCGACTTCCACAAGCTGGTTCTCGCCGATAAGCAAATCACCGGAAAAGTTCCCCGCAAACAAATCGAATACGCCTTCGATTTGCAGCGGCAGCTAAAGAATGTGGATAAGATTTTCGCGCGCGTCTTCGGCAAGAAAGGTCATCCTTCGCCCAAGCCAGCCAGAGTAAAGCAAAAATCGAAGGGGCGGTGAATGCGTCCTCGATATTAAGTATCAGATTTCTAGAGACAAGGTTCGCGTTCGGAGTCCGCAGAACCGCAGCTCAGGTTTTGCCGGACTCTAAGATATTCTCTTCCGCCTCCAACGCATCGTCGCTCGTTCTGTTTTTCATCCTACTGAGTTCACCCGCCTGCCGCAACTGCGGGAACACCCACGCCCATAAACCGATCACCAAAAGCGTTCCTATGCCCCCGAGCACCACGGCCGGAACCGTACCAAACCACTGCGCGGTCAGGCCGGATTCGAACTGGCCAAGTTCATTCGACGTGCCGATAAAAACCATATCGACGGCCATCACTCGTCCCCGCATCACGTCCGGTGTGCCAAACTGCACCAGCATCGCGCGAATGATTACGCTGACCATGTCGCATGCGCCGAGCAAAATTAGCGCCGCCAGTGACAGCGTCAGACTGCGTGAGACTCCAAAGATAATCGTGAAAACTCCGAATCCAGCCACCGACCACAAGAGCGTCGGACCCGCCCGCCCGCGTAATGGACGATGAGCCAAAGCCACAGCCGTCACAGCCGCGCCTACTCCCGGAGCCGTTCGCAGCAGCCCAAGTCCCCACGGTCCAGTGTGCAGAATCTCCCGCGCATACACGGGCAAAAGAGCGACGGCTCCGCCCAGCAGCACCGCAAACAGATCGAGCGAGATCGCTCCTAGGATGAGCTTCTCGCGCCAAATAAAATGCAAGCCGGCCAGCACCGTTTTTCCAGTCAGCGGTTCGCGGCGTCGCGCTTGCTCCTGCGCCTTGATACGGAACGCCGAGACCAGCGCGCCCAAAGCAGTCAGCATGGCGAGTGCATAAACAGCCTTGGGACCGTGCGCCAGCGCATACAGAATTCCGCCCAGCGATGGTCCAATAATCACCGCGGCTTGAAAGGTTGTGGCATTCCAGGTAACAGCGTTATGGAAGTGTTCCTCCGGAACGAGTTGCGGCAGAATCGATCGGCTTGCGGTCCCGTTGAATGATCGCACCACGCCAAGCATGACCAGAACAACATAAATCGGTTTGACCGAATGTGTCCCGCGCTCCGCAATCACAAGCAACAGTGCCGAGCACACCGCAAAACCCGCATAGCAGGTAGCCAGCACCTTGCGCCGCTCGAAGCGGTCGGAGGCGTGCCCAGAAGCCAGAAACAACAAAATCCCAGGAAGAAACTGCGCCAGCCCAACCAGTCCCAGATCGAGGGCGCGCTTGGTAATCTCGTAAACCTGCCATCCCACCGCGACCGCCTGCATCTCGATGGCGGCAACTATCAGGAATCGTGCGGTCTGAAACAGCACAAAATCCGGATGCGTAAATGCAATGAGTCCAGCCTTGGAGTCGGAAGCGGCGGCCATTTGAGGTCGAGTAAACTGATCTTGAATTAATACGATCAATAATACGATCCTCTAATGTGCCACAGAACGCGATCGCGCGTGCATGGGCGAGCGCGAGATCCTCAAATCCGGTCCGCATCGGAAGTTTTTATTCCCTGGATCCCGCACGTCCCAGAACCGCTCGTTATAATCCGACTTGGCTGAAAGCTCGCAGCTGCCCCCAGCCTGCCCTGAGCCTACAGGCGAAGGGCTGAAAGCTTGCATGCGCTTCGAACTTTTCATTGCAACCCGTTATCTTCGCGCGAAAAGGCGCCAAGCCTTCATTGGCATTATTACCGGCATCTCGATCGTGGGAGTCGCGGCAGGCGTTGCCTCCCTTATCGTAGCGCTCGCTATCAACAACGGTTTTCGTCAGGACTTGCAGGAGCGCCTCATCGGCTCGACTTCGCACGTCAGCCTTTTGCGCATCGCCGACGATGGCATCAAGGACTGGCCGCCGCTCTTCGATCGCCTTTCCAAGCAGCCCCATGTCATTGCTGCAGCCCCGGCAATTTTCGAGCAAGTTCTTATCTCGCGGGGACCACGCGCCCGGGGAGCGGTCCTCAAGGGAATGATTCCGTTCTATGAACGCAAGGTGGGCGATCTGCTCAACAGCGTGAAAGAAGGCTCGGCTTCCGCGCTCGAAGAGAACGAGCCGGGAAAAGATCACGTGGAGTCGGTCGCCTCGCCTGTTCAGGGAGCGCCAACGACCGACTCCGCCGATTCCCTTGCCGGCGTACAGGCGCGTGTGGCAGCCATGCCTCCCATCATTATGGGCAAAGACATGGCTGACAATTTGGGCGCGACGGTCGGTTCCGTAGTGCTAGTAACCAGCCCGCAGGGCGAACTTACCCCCTTCGGCATGGTGCCCAAATACAGCCGCTTCCGCGTCGTAGGAGTCTTCAACTCAGGCTTTTTCGATTACGACTCGTCGTGGGCCTTCACGCGGCTATCCGACGCGCAGCGCCTCTTCGGACTCGGCGATCTGATCTCGGTTATCGAGTTCAAGGTCGACGATATCTACAAGGCCGACGAAGTTTCGCGTGAACTGGAAGATGCGGCCGGCAAAGGCTTCATGACTACCAACTGGATGGAGCAAAACAAAGCTCTGTTTCATGCCCTGCGTCTGGAGCGACTGGTCACGTTCATCACCATCGGTCTGATTGTCTTCGTCGCCGCCCTGAATATTTTGATTTCGCTGATCATGATGGTCATGGAAAAAACCAAAGACATCGCCGTGCTCATGTCGATGGGTACGCGCAAGTCGCAAGTGCGCAACGTCTTCATCGCTCAAGGAGTTCTGATCGGCGTCATCGGCACCGCCATCGGCCTGCTCCTCGGCTATGCCATCTCGTACGCCGGCGGCCACTACCACATGATCTCTCTGTCGCCGGAAGTCTATTCCATCGACTACGTCCCCTTCGCTCCCCGCCTGATCGACGGCGCCCTGGTAGCCCTGGTAGCGATCGGAGTCTCATTCGTAGCGACACTCTATCCCTCATGGTCCGCCGGTCGAACCCTGCCCGCAGAAGCCCTGCGCTACGAATAAGCTGCTCCCTCAAGCTCTGTCATTCTGAGCGAAGGGCGAGCGATAGCGAGCACAAGTCGAAGAATCCCTATCAGGTCTGCGCAACCGTCGCCCTCGGAAGGCGTTCTTCCACGGAACTTTCTCCGCTGCCTCGCCGTACAATCAAATGGAAAGAAAAAGAGGTCTCTCCATGTTCACGTTCTTCCTCTGGTGCATCCTCTTCGTAATCTGCTGGCCGCTAGCGTTACTAGCGCTGATCGCCTACCCATTCATCTGGCTATTGTTGCTGCCGTTCCGCATCATAGGCGTGGCCGTCCATGGAGTGCTGGAACTCATCTACCTCGCCATCACCCTCCCCTTCAGGCTGTTAGCCGCACCGTTCCGGATTTAAACGTCATTCAAGCAGCAGATTTCGTCCGGTAGTAATAGATCAGGTCGAGCGGAGGAGGCGTCTTCCCAAGAGATCGCAGAAATCCAGACACCTGCCCGCGATGATGCGTGGCATGATTCACCACATGCAACCCGATCTGCCAAAGCGGCGTTCGATGTGAATTTCCCTTCATGTCTTTGTAATCGCGCCACTCGTTCAACGAATCGTCGGTCAGCGATGCGGCCCACTCTTTCCACCGATCCCCCAAACTCGTCCACTCGCGAGTCAACTTGGCTAGATCGTAGTCTGCAGGCTTTACCAAAGCATCGAGCTGTCTTCCCTCTACACGGGCAAGCCAAATGCGATCCGCGCCGAAGATATGAACCAGCGTCCCGTGTACGCTCTTGTCCGCCGTTCCGAAGTCACGCGTCAGTTCTTCCGAAGTAAGCTGCGCTGCCGCATCGAGCAGTCGCCTTGAAGCCCACATCGAGTAATCGCAATGCATTCGAACGAGTTCCGCTGAAACCAGCACACTAACTCTCCATCACTTTCAACCGCTCGCTAACCACCAGCCTCGCCTCGGTCTCCGCTTGTACATCCTCCGCCGTCAATCCCGGAGCCACTTCCTCCAGTACCAATCCCTGTTTCGTCACCCGCAGGTACGCCATCTCCGTCACAATCGTATCCACCACCTTTACGCCGGTCAGCGGCAGAGTGCATTTCTTCAAAATCTTCGGAGCGCCATCCCTCGTCGTGTGTTCCATCGCCACCACTACGCGCCGAGCCCCGGCCACCAGGTCCATCGCGCCGCCCATCCCCTTCACCATTTTTCCGGGGATCATCCAATTCGCCAGGCTGCCCGATTCATCCACTTCCATCGCGCCCAGCACGCTCAAATCCACGTGCGCGCCGCGGATCATGGCAAACGAATCGGCACTCGAAAAATAGGACGTCCCCGCCATCTCACTCACCGTCTCCTTGCCCGCATTAATCAGGTCGGCGTCTTCCTCACCCTCCACCGGATATGGCCCAATCCCCAGCATCCCGTTCTCCGACTGCAGAACCACTTCCATTCCCGCTGGAACATAATTCGAAATCAGCGTAGGCATGCCAATCCCCAGGTTCACATAGAACCCATCTCGCAGCTCACGCGCAATCCGCTTCACAATGCGTTCGCGCTTGTCGACATCTTTCCCGGGTTTATTCATCTTTGAACTCATCATGGAAATAGCCTTTGTCATCCTGAGCGAGGATTTTGCTTCGCGACAGCAAAGCAAAACCGCAGTTGAAGGATCCCTAGCACCTCAACCTAACATCGCCTTTTCAACATCGCCTCTTCGGGGAGTTCTCTCCCAGCAGCCTACGCGTTCAACTCGCCTTCCTCACCGTCCGCTTCTCAATCCTCCGCTCATACATCTCCCCCTGAAAAATCCTCTTTACATAGACCGACGGCGTATGTACCAGGTCCCCGTCGAGCTCCCCCGCCTCCACCAGATGCTCTACTTCTGCAATCGTCACCTTCGCCGCCGTCGCCATGATCGGATTAAAATTCCGCGCCGTCTTCCGGTAAACCAGATTCCCCATCCGGTCACCCTTCCACGCCTTCACAAATGCGAAGTCCGCCTTCAGCGCGCGCTCCATCACATAAGGCCGCCCATCGAACTCGCGCGTTTCTTTGCTTTCCGCAACAATCGTGCCAACACCCGTAGGAGTAAAAAACGCCGGAATCCCCGCACCCGCCGCGCGAATCCGTTCCGCAAACGTTCCCTGCGGTACCAGATCGAGTTCCACTTTCCCCGCCAGCACCATCGATTCCAGCAGCTTGTTCTCTCCCACGTAAGTCCCAATGTGCCGCCGAATCTGTCCCGCCGAAAGCAGCATCCCGGCGCCGAAGCCATCGACTCCCGCGTTATTGCTGATCGTCGTCAGATTCTTCGATCCCTTTTTCACGAGCGCGCGAATCAGGTTCTCCGGAATCCCGCACAGCCCAAAGCCGCCGATCATAATGATCGCGCCATCGTCCACATCGCGAATCGCCTCATCGGCATTGGCCACAACTTTATTCATAGCGTCCGCATTCTAAATGAAATTCAAAGGCCAGGAGAAATGGTTGATTTCCGATTATCGATAGGCGATGTCTTCAATCAACAATCAGAAATCAGCAATAAACAATTACCCTTTCTTCCCCGAACTCTTCTTCAACCCGTGCGCCAGCTCAAACTCCTCCGCCAGTTGCCGCGTCGCCAGATTCTCCCGGATATGAGCCAGCCGCTGTTCCACTTTCAACAGCGCGTCCTCCAGATTTTTCTTGTTCGAAATCGCAATATCCCGCCACATCGAATACGGACTCGCCGCAATCCGTGTCATCTCCCGCAAAGCGCGCCCGCCCGTCGAAAGCAGCGGCGCGGCCTCTCCGAACTCCTCGACCAGCACCGCCGCCAGCGCCGTCGAAATCATCTGCGGCACCTGGCTGATCCAGGCGCAAAGCCGGTCGTGCTCACCCGGCGGCAGCATCGCAACTCGCGCTCCAATCTGGTCGATCCATCCCGTGAATTCCGCGAACAATCCCTTCTGCAAGTTTTGTCCGGCTACCGGCGTCAAGAACCAGACCGCATTTTGAAACAAATCGGCATCCGCAAATTCCACGCCGCTGCTCTCTTTCCCCGCCATGGGATGCCCGCCCAAGAATCGCTTGCCCGCATTCTTTCCGAACACGCTCAGCGCCTGCTCCGTCACTGCCGTCTTTGTGCTGCCCACGTCCGTCAGCAACGCGTCCGCAGGAAGTATCGGGCCGAGTTGTCCAATCAAATCCACGATAGCCAGAACCGGTGTTGCCAGCATTACCAATTGGCTGCCACGCACCGCCTCGGTAGGTCTTACGAACCCGTCGTCGATTACCCCGCCGGTTTTCGCCCGCCTCAGCGCAGGCTCGCGGTCGCAACCAACAATCCTCCCTTTGAATTTCTTCTTCCGCAGCGCCAGCGCAAACGACCCGCCGATCAGCCCCGTTCCAACGATCGTGATTTGCCGAATGGGCATTCTACCGATTAGCTCCTGGTTTTGGCGGTGTGAAGCTAGACAGCCGGCGGACGAGTAGGGAAAGATAACTTCGAACCGTTTGCTCCATAACTAGGATCGTCTCACGCGGAGCGATCAACTTATGACTCGCCTCCTCGGAAAGGAGCGTGTAAATGGCGCTAAAGAATTTCTCTTCAGGTTCGCTTATGAATTGCACACTGCGCAGATACTCGCGTCTTTTGCCATCCTTCTCTCCGCCTGTGTACGGCGAGCCTGTGCGGTCGGCAAGCCTTTTCACAATCTCGCGATGTGACTCGTCGATCGAAGTTCTCATTAGGTCTGCCGCTTTTTTGGGATCAAACGCTCCTTCATTGCGGAGATACTCCGACGCTTGCCTCATCGCCTCGTCAATAGCCGGACTCAGCCTCGCGACTTCTGGCTGCTTGTCAGTACCCCCGAATCCAGCTGCACTCGGCGGAGCGCCACGAATCTGCTGTTCGAAACGTGAGAGCTCGGCACTCTCGATAGCGCGGCTTATCATGGATATATTCGACGCGAGAACCGGATCTAGTCCTCTGCCTATCGGCCCTGAGCCTGAGTAGAGAGCACAATTGTCCTTGAGCGTGCTCAGAGTACCCTCCGAAAGGTCCCCCGCGTATGAGTAGACCGCAGAACCGATTTCTTGAAAGACGTAGTTTGCCCAGTTGTTGACTATCGCCGGATCACTAGGGTCGAAGTAAGCGAAGATCTCGCCTAAGAGCTTGTTCACGCGACCTGCTTGCTCGAGCACTCTGAAGGGAATATTTATACGCTGGCGTTGCTTTTCAGCCGAGGTGGTGTCGCCTGCGACTCTTTGCTGGGTTTGGTGGACCAGAACCTTGAAAAGATATTCTAGGCACGATTCCCGCCCCGGCTCATCGAGGGAGCTTAGCAACTTCTTTAGAGTAGTAACGGCGTATTCGGCGCCCCAAATGCCCTTATCATGAGCACCTAGTATTTTATCGATCTTCTCAGTATTGCTAAGATCGTTCATTTAACAAATTCGGCCACTTACCCAATTTTTCTTCCCACTGCCGGCGCGATCATCCGCAACTCGTCCATCAGTTTCTCGAACTGCTCGGGAAACAGCGACTGTGCGCCATCGGACCATGCTTTGTTCGGGTCGCAATGCACTTCGATCAGCAGCGCATCCGCCCCGGCGGCCACGGAAGCTCGCGCCATCGGCGGAACCTTGTCGCGCCGTCCCGTCCCGTGCGAAGGATCGGCCGTCATCGGAAGATGTGACAACTTGTGGATAATCGGGATTGCCGAAATGTCCATCGTGTTCCGCGTGTAGGTCTCAAACGTTCGGATCCCCCGCTCGCACAGGATCACGTCATAATTTCCGCCCGCCATAATATATTCCGCCGAGAGCAGCAACTCTTCGAGTGTCGCGGCGATTCCGCGTTTCAGTAGCACCGGCTTACGCACTTTTCCCAGCTCGCGCAGCAGATTGAAATTCTGCATGTTGCGCGCCCCCACCTGCAAAATATCCACGTAGGGCAGCATCATCGGAATCTGCGAGATCTCCATCACCTCGCTGATGATGAGCAGCTCGAACTTCTCCCCAGCCTCGCGCAGCAACTTGAGAGCGTCTTCTCCGTGCCCTTGAAATGAATAAGGAGAACTTCGCGGCTTGAACGCTCCGCCTCGCAGCACGCGCCCGCCGGCCTTCGCCACGATTTCGGCCGTCGAAAAAAGCTGCTCCCGCGACTCCACCGAGCACGGTCCCGCCATCACCACCACTTCGTTTCCGCCAACGCTGATTCCATCCGCCAGCTTGACGATCGTTCCCTCTGGACGAAAACTTTTTCCCGCCAGTTTGTACGGAGAACTGATGCGATGGACCGCCTGCACCCCCGGCAACAGCTCAAGGTTGCGGATGTCAAAATCGATCACCGCTCCCACCGCGCCCAGCACGGTTTGCCGGGCCCCAGTCGAGCGGTGCACTTCAAAACCCATCTTCACCAGGTGCTCAATCACCTGCTGCACCAACGCCTCATCCGCCATTTCCTGCATCGCTACAATCATAAGAATCTCTGCTTCTCGTCCTTGGCTTCCGGCTTCTAGCTCAAACCAACTCTTTGCCATTCCGAGCGCAGCGAGGAACCTTGATTTCGAGTACCGCGCCGCTGCTTTTTCCCGCTTGCTTCAATCATTCACTTCCGAATCCAACTCTGTCTCCGTTTTTGCAGTCTCCGCCGTCGGCCCGATTCCTTCCTTCTGAATATTGCGCATTACATCCATAATTCGCTCAAAAATTCGAACCAGATCCTGCGCCGGAAGCGGTCCCGGATTCAGCTTCTGCACATTCTCAAACACAACCCGCTCCCGCTGCGGTTCGTAAATCGGCAAATTCGTATCCCGCTTCAAGCGTCCGATCTCCACCGCAGCCCGCGCCCGCTCACTCAGCAACTCCACCAGCCGCCGGTCAAGCTCATCGATCTTCTCCCGCCAATCTGCGATGTCCATGAAATCTTTATCCCAACTTGTCATCCTGAGCGAGGATTGCGCTTCGCGAACGCGAAGCACAACCGCAGTCGAAGGATCCCTACCATTCTGTACTGCCTCGGTGTTCCTCGACCTTTGCTGACGGCGGTGCTCCATCCTTGCGCGTCCGTTGCGCAAGCGTGGGATTCACAAATGCCTAGACCATCACCGAACGTCCACCTGTCAGCTTTCTTACAAATTCCCCCACTGCCTGCGCTTCCCGTCCTCGATTCCGCTCAATCGTCTCCACAACCGCGCTTCCCACTACCACCGCATCCGCAAACTTACCGACCTCCGCAAACTGCTCCGCATTCGAAATCCCAAAGCCAACCGCGACTGGCAGTTTCGTCACGCGCCGCAGCCGCTTAACCAGTTTCTGCGCATCGTCCGCCAGTTGCTGCCGCGTCCCGGTCACCCCGGTGCGCGACACCGCGTAAACAAATCCTCGTGACGCTTCTGCGATCCGTTTCAACCGGGCATCCGGACTGGTCGGCGCCGCCAGAAACACCGGCGCCAAATCGTTCGCCTTCATCGTCCGCAAGTACGGCCCCGCTTCTTCCACCGGCAAATCTGTTAGCAGCACGCCGTCGACTCCCGCATGCCGCGCCACTGCACAAAACTTCTCAATCCCCATGCGCAAGATCGGATTCAAATACGAAAACACAACGATCCCGGTTGACTGCGCATGCTGCCGAACTTCCGCCGCCAGCGTCAACACCTGTGCCAGGCATGTACCGTGTTTCAGCGCCCGCTCACTGGCCCGCTGAATCACCGGACCATCCGCCACCGGATCACTGAACGGCACCCCCAACTCAATCACATCCGCGCCCGCCTCAATCGCAGCCAGCACGATCTCGCGTGTTGTCGCGAGGTCCGGATCGCCGCATGTCACATACACCACCAGCCCCGGCTTCTTATAAAAAGATAAAGGCATTTTTGTCATTCTGAGCGAAGGTTGCGCTTCGCGGATGCGAGCGTAACCGCAGTCGAAGAATCCCTTTCGCTCTCACTGCCTGCGGGCCTCAATAGGAGTTCATACGCGGGCCCCAGTTTTCGTGGGGCTTCCCACTGCGCTTCCGAGAATTCCGCCGATTCAATCCAATTTCAAACTCTCCCGCATAATCCCGATATCCTTATCGCCTCGTCCGGAAACATTCACGATCACCACGTCAGACTTCTTCATTCGAGGCGCGCGTTTCATCACTTCCGCCACCGCGTGCGCCGATTCGAGAGCCGGAATGATTCCCTCCGTCCGCGCCAATAACGTAGTTGCCTCCAACGCCTCTGCATCCGATGCGGAAACGTACTCAGCTCTACCCACGTCTTTCAACGCCGCGTGTTCCGGCCCAATCGAGGGATAATCCAACCCCGCAGAAACCGAATGGGTCAACGCAATCTGTCCGGCGGAATCCTGCAAAACGTAAGAAAATGTGCCTTGCAAAACGCCCGGCGACCCTCCGCGAAACCGCGCCGCATGTTCTCCCAGCGCTTCGCCGCGTCCGCCGGCCTCCACTCCGATCAAGCGAACTTTCTTGTCCTTTATGAACTCGTAGAAAATTCCAATCGCATTCGATCCGCCGCCTACACATGCAATCACCGCCGCCGGAAGCTTTCCCTCGGCCTTCAAAATCTGCGCCCGCGCCTCCCGCCCAATCACGCGATGAAAATCTCTCACCATCGTCGGATATGGATGCGCTCCCAGCACACTTCCTAACAAATAATGCGTAGTTCTTACATTCGTCACCCAATCGCGCATGGCTTCATTGATCGCATCCTTCAACGTCCTCGATCCCGACTCCACGCCGCGAACTTCCGCGCCCAGCAACCGCATGCGGAAGACATTCAATTCTTGCCGCCGCATGTCCTCGGTGCCCATGTAGACCACGCATTCAAAACCGAGCAGAGCGCAAACCGTAGCCGTAGCCACGCCATGCTGGCCCGCTCCAGTCTCGGCAATCACGCGCCGCTTTCCCATGCGCTCCACCAGCAGCGCCTGCCCCAGGCAGTTATTAATCTTGTGCGCCCCGGTGTGCAACAAATCCTCGCGCTTCAAATAAATCTTTGCCCCACCCAACTTCTGCGTCAGTCTTCGCGCAAACGTCAGCGCCGTGGGACGCCCCGCATAAGTTCGCAACAACTCGTCCAGCCGTTTCTGAAATTTTGGATCCCGCTTCGCCCTTTCGTACTCGCGCTCCAATTCCTCGAGCGCCGCCATCAAAGTCTCCGGCACATACCGCCCGCCATAAATGCCAAACCGCCCGGGAACATCCACGTCATTCCTCTTGCTTGTCATCCCGAGCGGAGCATCATCTTTGCGTAGCAAAGGTGATGCGGAGTCGAGGGACCTACTCTTTCTTGCGCTGAGTTGGACCTTCGCCGTCGCCACGCTCACAAACTCCTCTCCGCGTCCTGCACCGCCCGCACAAACGCCCGCACCTTCTCCGGATCTTTCTTCCCAGGTTTCGCTTCTACTCCCGAAACTACATCCACTCCAAAAGGTTGAAATGTCCTCATCGCCTCGGCCACATCACCAGGGGTAAGTCCCCCAGCCACTATCACCGGGACGACGAAGCCGAGCATCTGCACCATATCTCTACTAGCCTCCCAGTCGAACTTCGTTCCCGTCCCTCCACTTTCGCCATTCACCTGTGCATCGATCAAGATTGCGAAGGCTTTCTCGCGAACCCGCTCGCTGAGCGCCACCCCGGTGCCATGGTGTAACGCGTAATCCGGAATCGTCGCAATTAATTTTGCCACTTTCACACTCTCAATAGCGGGGCGAGAGTCGACAAGCACGCTATCCAACGATGATTTGCCATGCAACTGCACTGCCGTCAGCCCAGCCTTCACCACGATCTCGCGGATACCCTGAGCTTCCAGATCAACAAAAACTCCAACCTTCTCCACGCCCTTCGGCAGCTTCTCAATAATCTCCCGCGCCGCCTCCACGCCAATATTCCGTGGACTTTTCTCATAAAATACAAACCCCACCGCATCCGCCCCGGCCTCAACGGCCACAAGCGCATCCTCCAAATTCGTTATCCCGCAAATCTTCACCCAAGTCATCTCACACGGCCATCCAGTCAGTTGTCATCCTGAGCGAGGATTTTGCTTCGCAACAGCGAAGCAAAACCACAGTAGAAGGATCCCTTGCATCGCGCGTCGCCCGCGCGGCTTTCTGGATTGACCGTTGCGATCCCTCGTTCACTGCGAAGGCTAGGTACTGGGCACTGGGTACCGAGTACTCGCAACGAGCTCCCGCAAAGTTTCGCCGGGCGAAACCGCCCGCATCAGCGTCTCCCCAATCAAAACCGCCTGATACCCCGCATCTCGCCGCCGCGCAATATCTTCTCCCGACCGAATCCCACTCTCCGCCACTCGCACCACATTCTTCGGAAGCCGCTCCGCCAACCGGAACGCCGTCTCAGGATCCACTTTGAACGTCCGCAGATCGCGCGTGTTCACTCCAATCAAATCGCAGTCCGCATCCAACGCCCGCTGCAACTCTGATTCGTCATGCACTTCGCACAAAACATCCAGCCCGCGGGCACGCGCACCCAGAGCCAGCGCCGTCAACTCCGTCTGCGTCAAAGCTGCCACAATCAGCAAAACCGCATCGGCCGAATACGCCCGCGCCTCCAGCAACTGGAATTCATCCACAATAAAATCTTTGCGCAGACAGGGAATCTTCACTGCCGCCGACGCGTTCCGCAAGTTCCCGAGCGATCCCTGAAAGAACTCCTGATCCGTCAGCACCGAAAGCGCCGCGGCTCCAGCCGCTTCCAGTTCCTTCGCCAACTGCTCCACGCAAAACTCCGCCCGGATCAATCCCTTCGACGGCGACGCCTTCTTCAACTCGGCAATCACAGCTATTCCGGCTTTGCTCTTTTCTTCCAAAGCCCGCCGAAACCCGCGCGGCACATGCCGTTCCGCCCGCCGCCCCAGTTCACGCACATCGGCCGTTCGCTTCGCTGCAGTAACTTTCCCGCGCGTCGAGTGGACAATCTGATCAAGGGACACGGGCATAAACGGTCCCTGAATTATACGGGAAGGAATGATTCGCCAATCGAGACGGCGCTACTGGCAGGCGCTTTCCAGCTGTTTGTAAGGCTTGTCCTCGTGCTCGGGATATTTGATCTGCTTCACTTGCATCCACTGGTCCAGGAACGTGCCGGCGTCGTGCAAAGCGGCATCCGGGTCGTCTTCATACGCGGCGTCGCTCTCCGCTTCCTGCAACGTCACCAGCTTAAACCCCTTTTTGTGCAGCAGATCCAGCGCCTCCGGCAGAATGGTGCTGCTGAACGCTCCCAGATGCAACAGCAACACATAACTGATGTCGCGCCCGTAAATCAGCTTCGCCTGCGCCCGGCCAAGATCAAGAAATTCCGACGCCGTGCTCAAATAACTCGACCGCAGCCACGCAATCGATTTCTGATCGTTTTTCGCGGCGCATCTCGCATATGCAAAATTCCACAGGTAGTCTTCCCAGTCGAGCGTAACCTGCGCAATCCTGTAGCCATGCGTCTTCAGGTAAGCCCGCACTGCACGCCGCTTCTCCACCGTGTCTCCCTCATGCAGATACGGATACCGCAACCAGTGCCAGTCGTCCTTCGCCTGGAGCAGTTCGAGCACTGGCTCGTTCTCCTCAATGTCGCTCTCGAATGCCTCGGGAGTATTCTTCTCGAGGTCCATGTGCGAATAAGTATGATTTCCCACCGGCTCCGCCGCCGCCCACACCTTTAAAGCCTCAGCCCCATCGAGATTCCCTTCGAGCTTCTTCGCATTCACAAATCCATACGCCGGAGGCACATGCCGCTTCTTCAGAATTGCCACCACGTTCCTGGCGGTCTCCGTGCGCGTCACGCTCGGTGGCAGTTCGCCGTTCAGCGGCAGGTCGTCGAAGGTAATCGTGAGCTTCTGCGCTGCGCCTACCCCACACAGAAACAGCAGCACGAGTGCAACTCGGAAGATAACATTCAAAGAACCTCTTGCGATCAGCATGAGGAGAGTGTACGAGACTGTGCCAGTTCGCGGAAAGCCTCCGTGCAACTCAGGACCTTTCAGCGTTCCATCTCTTGAAGGTCTCCTGCATCTTCGGATTCGTGAAAAGCGCGAAGCAAGCATCTCGCTCCACCGGGCCGTCGACGATGCAGGTCATGTCGGTGCGCTTTGCGACCTCGGAAGCAGGAATCTGAATTTGATGGCCGAAGCGGGCCGCGTCCGCGATGGTCGCGCCATAGACCACACGGTCGAGACGAGCCCACAGCGCGCAGGCCATGCACATCGGGCAGGGCTCACACGTTGTGTAGAGGGTGTAACCTCGAAGTGAATATGAGTTCAAGCCCTTGCACGCCAGCCGGATCGTATGCACCTCAGCGTGAGCGCTGGGATCGTGTTCCGGTCCCACCGTGTTCGTGGCGCGCATCAGGCGTTTGCCGCTCTTGCTGTCTACGATGTCCGCCCCAAAAGGTACCGGGTTTGGCGTGTCCATGGTTAGTGCCGTAAACGCCGCAAGGGCTCGCATGCGTTCCGTGTCAGCGGCGGAGTCCGCCGGGTTTGCGGTGAGCGCGGTCGGCGAAGCAGCCCGTGCCAACTGGCTTTCAGAGAGCACCGCCGTCGTGGCCGCAAGCGAAATTGCCTGAAGAAAATCGCGGCGTGAGGCGGCAAGTGGAAAGTCAGCGTCAAGATGGCGCATAACTACTCCCTTTCAGGATTTCGCACCCTAGGGAAGAATCGCACCGTCCGGTGCATATCTACGAGCGAGAATAACTTGAGCGTATTCTTGGTGCCATCGAAGGGACTCGAACCCCCACACCCTCGCGAGTACATGGACCTGAACCATGCGCGTCTGCCAATTCCGCCACGATGGCAATCTGAATTGCAATGCAGCGGCGGCCGCAAGGCCGCCGTCAGGAAGATCAACTTAGTTATTTTACAGGCATGTCACCGCCTGTCAAACGCAGCTCAATTGCTGGAAGTGGACAGCGGAAGCCAGACGGAAATTACCCCAACTTCGCGGTCATCGAAATCTTCGCGTTCAGCACCTTCGATACCGGACACCCTTTCTCCGCCGCTTCCGCATACTTTTGGAACGTCGCAGCATCCGCGCCCGGAACTTTGCCCACCACATCCAGATGGCTCGCCGTGATCGTCCACCCGGAATCCAGCTTCTCCATGGTCAGGGTCACGTTTGTGCTGATGCTCTCCGGCGTCAGATTCGCGCCGCCCAGTTGTGCCGACAGCGCCATTGAGAAACACGCCGCATGCGCCGCCGCAATCAATTCCTCCGGATTCGTCCCCGGACCATTCTCAAACCGCGAAGTAAACGAGTATTGCGTATCTTTTAGTACTCCACCCGGTGCCGAAATCGACCCCTTTCCATCTTTCAATCCACCCTTCCATACCGCGCTTGCCTTACGTTCCATTGCTTTCTCCTCATCATGCCTAAGAAAATTTAATCCTTACCATTGTAGACGGAGACCGCCCGACCCGTGTAATGGGGAGGTTGGTGGGTTCAGCGCGGCAAAGGCGCACGCGAATTCAATAGAAATCCGAGCAGCTCAAGTAGAATCCGCACAGCGGACAGCTCAACTTGCAGTGCAGCTCTTTCAGCTCCGCCGAGCAGTTGGGACAAAATCGCTCCGGGTGCCCCGCGCCTCGCGCGTTGGAACAAATAGTCCTGTCGCTTCCGAAGTCTCCTAGCCCCGCCGATTCGCCGTCCCGCGTCTCGCTGCGAACCGCCAACTGATACTCCCTCCCGCCCATGTTCATTCGCGCAAGATACGCCGCGCGCTTCCGCCACACAAGTGGGAAACCGGCTTCTTTCCGGCCATCTCCACCTAAGGCTGAGGCCGCCCCTAGCCCCAGAGTCGAGGTCCGGCAGTTGAAAAAAGTTTGCCCTTCCACAGCCACTTTTGCGCTAGAATCCTTCTGCATTTGAAGAACGGGCATCCATGGCCGTGGACTCGTTCTTGGCCTTCCCCCAGGAGGTAGTAAATGTATCGCTCCTATTCGAGTTCCGTCGCGGACTCGCGTCCATTTTTGGACGTTCAGTCTTTGATTCGCAACCTTTGTCTGGATTTTGTCACGTCGTTTAACACGGCCAACTACGATCAGGTAGCAGCCCTTTTTGCCCAGGAAGGTGTTCTCATGGTGCCGCACCATGAGCCCGCCTACGGCCCCAAGTCCGTCGAGCGCCTGCTGCGCGAGTTTGGCGAGGCGGGATACGAAGATCTACGCTTCGAAACCGTTCGGGTCGATTCCTCTGCTGACATGGCGGTAGAGATTGGGCGCTACACCGTTGCCATCCGGCAACCCAATGGCACCATCCAAGCCGACCGCGGCAAGTACGTGCGGGCGTGGCGGCGCCTTGGCGCGTGGCTTATCGTGGCCGATTGCTGGAGCACGAACCTCCCGCTCGTTAGCGGGCCAGCGCCGGCGATTCGTTAGGCTGGAATGTTCGAGCTTGAGCGCCTCGCAGACGTGAGAGCCCACTAGGCCACGCTCCGATTAGTACAGCAGTCGAGGGTTCCGGCTGTTCGGATCCGCTGTGATCTGAACAGTGGATGCTATGCCGTTTGTGTGCTACGTGATGATCTTGTGCGTCTTCGTCCGAGGCCTTCAAGTTCGGGCCACTCAAGCGCAAGTAGATCGCCTCCTGAGGAAATCGCGTGCTAGAATCTGACAAAGCACCCAGTTTGTAAGCTCGTCTCAAACGCCCAGATTCTGAGAGATTCAGCTTTTGATTGAACTTGCACCATCGATTCTTGCGGCGGACTTTGCCCGCCTTGGCGAGCAGGTGCGCGCTGCGGCTGAAGGTGGAGCAGGTGTCATCCACGTCGATGTTATGGATGGACACTTCGTCCCCAACCTCACCCTCGGCCCGCCTCTGGTGAAGTCGCTGCGAAAAGTTACCGACTTGCCGCTCGACTGCCACCTGATGATTGAGAATCCGGACGAGTTTATCCCGCCATTTGCGGAAGCGGGAGCGGATTGGATTTCGGTGCATCAGGAAGTTTGCCGGCATTTGAACCGCACCCTGCATCTGATCAAGAGCCACAATTGTCTCGCCGGTGTGGTGATTAATCCGGCAACTCCCGTAAGCGCGCTTGAGGAAGTGCTCGATATTGTCGATTATGTCCTGGTAATGTCAGTCAACCCCGGCTTCGGCGCGCAGAAGTTTATTCCGTCTACTTTGCACAAAATGCGGCGGTTGGCCGAGATCCGCAGCCAGCGCCGTCTAACCTACCGCATCGAAGTGGATGGCGGGGTAGCGCACGATACGGTTGCCGATGTGGTGCGGTCTGGGGCGGAAATTCTGGTGGCAGGCAACGCCGTGTTCGGTAATGGCGATCCAAGCAAGAATACCCAGTCTCTGCTCAAAGCCGCAACGGAAGCCGCGCTGCTTAAAGTGTGAACGTTACGGCACGGCCTGGGAAGGGCACGACTTTAGTCGTGCCGTCAAAGCCTAAATTGATGTGGGCTTTAGCCCCTGCGGCGTGTGTAGCTGGATATGCATTTTCTGATTCGAGGTCCTAATGTTACGTCGAGAATCCCCCGTCGCGATGGGCATGCTGCTGCTGCTGATCCTGATCACTGCTGCCTGCACCAATAAAAAGTCCACCAATCCGTTGGCCAACATCGGGTCCAAGCAGCCCGACAAAGTCCTCTTCGACAAAGCCATGGACGCGATGAAGCACAACCGCTTCGACGTGGCGCGCATGACGCTGCAGACCCTTATCAACACTTATCCTGATTCCGAATTCATCGCCCGCGCCAAACTGGCGGTAGGCGACTCCTGGTATGCCGAAGGTGGCACAGCCTCGCTTGCCCAGGCCGAACAGGAGTATCGCGACTTCGAGACCTTCTTTCCCAATATGCCGGAAGCGGCTGAGGCGCAGCTGAAGATCGCCAACATCCAGTATCAGCAAATGGAGAAAGCCGATCGCGATTACACCCATGCCAAGCGCGCCGAAGATGAATACCGCAATCTCATCATGCAGTACCCGGACAATGCCAAGTTGGTGAAAGAAGGCAAGGAGCGTCTGCTCGAAGTGCAGGAGGTATTGGCCGAGCGCGAGTTTGAGATCGGCAGGTTCTACTTCCTGCGGCTGTCGTATCCCGCATCCATCGCGCGCCTCAAGACTCTAGTCGAGAAATACCCACTCTACAGCCACGCTGATGAAGCGCTGTTTGTGCTCGGCCAGGATTATGAAGGCCAGGTTGCGCAAGTGCGTGCTCGGCCTACCTGTGTCAAGACCAGTCCGCAACCCGGCTGCGTTCTCGAAACCGACAAAGCCAACATGATCGAAATCCTCAGCAAGAATGCGGCTACGGCGTATTCCCAGATCATCACTCGATACCCGCTGATGGATCGCGGAGACGATGCAAAGAAGCGCCTCGCTGCGTTGCATCAGCCCATCCCGCGGCCAACGAAAGCGGCCGTGGCGCAAAACAAAGCGGAGGAAGACAGCCGGCGCGAGGCCGACGCGCTTGGCCGCTTGATCAGCGTCGTAAAGAAAGGCCCTGACGTCGCCCAAGCCGCCAAAATTGGAGAGCCGACATTGGTGGATCCTACCCCAGTCGCCGCGAGCACCGAGCTAAGAGAAGTGGGACAAGCGGCAACCGCAATGCGAACTTCTGGCTCGGGAGGCGGTGAGCACGGCCTGAGCATTGAAGTGGTGAATGGTGGAACGCCCGCCGCGAACGAGCCGGCTCCGCGATCGGATACACTGCCCGTTGCCAAGGCCGATCCCTTCGCCCGACCCAACACCACCGCAAGCGTGCCGGACCCGAATGAACTGAAGCCCAGCGGTGCGCCCGATCCCAACGAGCTAAAGCCGACTGCAGATCCAAACGAACTGACCCCGGCTGCAAACAGTCAAGCCGCGGTTGCAAACAGCCAGCCCTTGCCTCCTCCGGCGCAGCTCAATGAGATTCAGCCCAGCCCGGCCTCAGCCAATGCCGCAGACTCAACTTCCACCTCCACTCCCGCCAGCGATCAAGATATTTCCAGCAGCAAGAAGAAGAAAAAGAAGGGACTGAAAAAGGTAATACCGTTCTAGCCAGCACGCCCCGCTGCAAGCTCCTGCGGTCCCGAAGCGTTGTCATCCTGAGCGTAGCCGTTTTTCAGGCGAAGCGAAGGATCTCTACCTTCACCGGCCACGTGCGTTAGCCAAGTGACCAAACTCACAACAACTGTGTAAGTCCGCCGAATCGCACCACAATATCCCCGCCCGCGCACTAGGCGTTGACCACTGGTAACCAGGTAACCTCCAATGGGAACATTGACTTACGTTCATCCTCAGGTTACCTTCGCCATATCTCCCCGCTTCGAGGACTTTCTTGGCCAGGAAAATACTGCTAGCCGATGACAGCGTGACCGCCCAGAACATGGGGCGCAAAATCCTCGCCGATGCGGGGTATGAGGTAATTGCTGTCAACAACGGCTCGGCCGCACTCAAAAAGATCGCCGAACTGAAACCCGACCTCGTCATCCTCGACGTTTACATGCCCGGCTACAGCGGCCTCGAAGTCTGCCAGCGCCTGAAGGAATCGCAGGAGACCTCGCGCATTCCAGTGCTTCTCAGCGTGGGTAAACTTGAACCCTTCAAACCCGAAGAAGCGCATCGCGTACGCGCCGACGCTTTCATCGTCAAACCTTTTGAAGCCAGTGAACTTCTCAGCGCCCTGTCGAAACTCGAAGACAAAGTAGTGCCGCGCGCCGAACCTTCCAAGCCCGGACGTTTCGCGCGCGCGATCGCCGCACAGGAAGAAGCCAGCCGGGGCGCCGCGAAAGAACCTTCCGGCACCGACAATGGATGGAAGAGCCGCATCGCATTCCCTCACGAGAAGACCGAGCCCGAAGAGAAAGTTGCGGAGGAGCCTTCCATCTATAACCAGATGAATCGGGATCTCCGCACCGTCGTGGATAAATCCCCGGAGCAAGCCGCGCCTCTTGCGGAGTTCCCGGAACCAGCCCAGGACGCTGTCGCGCCAGTTCCGCCAAACCTTTTGAACGATGTGACACCAGAAGAGGTTGCCGCGATTGCAGCCGCTGTGGCGCAAATGCAAATGGCCGCCGCCGCCCAGGATTTCGCGCAGCAAACGCCCGAAAGATCAGAAGCAAACCCCGAAACTGAAAGCGAAAATAAGGTAGATAGCTCATCCGAAGCATCGGCCTCTGAGCCCGTACCGGCCGCAACCGAGAGCGAAGTGCCCGCCACAATGGCGGCCAGCGCTGAATCCGAAGTTGCGAAAGACGACGCGCCACGCTGGAAAGCCGTCTCCGTCGCGTTGGATTCCGAAGAGGCGTCGATCTCGCTGGAAAACGAAATGCGCCAGGCCTACGCCGCATTTGTAGCCACGGAGCCAGAGCAAGCGAGCGCAATCACAGCCCCAGAACCAGAGCCTGTTTCGTCGCCAGCCCCCGCGCCCGCAGGACATACGCCTAGTTCAGCGTATTCGTCGTCAGAGCCGGTTGCGGAGTCGCCGGTTGCGTTGCTTGCGCCTCCCGAACCCGAACTCTCTTCAACCGCTGCTGTGTCTTACGAAACGGCGACCGCCGCAGGAGTGCAATCGGTCGAAGACCAAACAATTTTATCGGCAGTTGCAGAGCCGGGAAAACTTTCCCAGGCTGCGACCGTTTCGAATGAACCGGTCGCGGCAGTTTCAGAGTCTGCTCCACCGGAAACTTCTTCGGTTCAAACTCACACTGCCGAGATCGCCGTCGCACATACGGAAGCAAGCTACGAGCCCGCCCTGCATCAAGAGTCCGCTCCGGTCGCCGAGCAACCGGCCCCGGTCGTGGCAGAAGCGGTAGCAGAAGTAACGACAGTTTCGCACTTGCATGAAGCCCAGCCCGCTCCGGAAGTCGAGCCCATGATTGCGCAAGCCGCAGCGGTAGGCAGCTACGCGCCCACCGGCTACGCCCAAATTCTCCACAAAGTGGAGCACGAGGCCGACCCTAAGCCAGAATCTGAAGTCGTGAAGAGCACTGCAGCCGCCTGGGCCAATTGGCGTCAGACTCGCGACGCCGGCGATGCAACGGCCGAGTCAGTCGCGGAATCCAATCCCAATGGGTCCGTAGCGCCCGAGCCCGTCCCGCTGGATTCCGCCGCCATGGCAGTAGCCGCCGGTGCCGAGCACGTGGCGCAAGAAGTTCCCGCCGAAGCGCCCTCCGAAAATGCTGAGGAACTCGCCAACATCGTCGACAGCGTCTTAGCCGACCTTCGCCCCAAGCTCATGGCCGAGATTTCCCGCAAAATGTCGCAGAAGAAATAACCCTTTACCGTCAGCTTCAGCATCCGCAAAGACAAGTCGTCAATCAGCGGCAAGGGTCCATCCCCGTGATATTTTGGTAAACGTGTCCATCCCGTATTACCACATCGATTCCTTCGCCGACGAACTGTTCGCAGGCAATCCTGCCGGCGTATGCTTCGTTCCCGCATTTCCCGCGAAGGAAGTCATGCAAAAGATCGCTGCCGAGAACCGCCACAGCGAAACCGCTTTTGTCGTTGCCCGGGCGGATGGCGATTTCGACCTGCGTTGGTTTACACCGGTCGCGGAAGATACGCTGTGCGGCCATGCAACTTTGGCTTCTGCATATGCTCTTTCGTTGCGTGAACACGACACCTGGCCGGTTCGCTTCCACACGGTCGGCGGCTTGTTGACGGTCGATCACGACCGCAAGCGCCATGGTACTGATCGCCGCGATCAAGAACGCCGCGATCTCAAGCGCCACAATCACGCCCGCTTTGAAATGAATTTCCCCTCCCGGCCGCCGGTATCCTGCGAAATCCCAGCCGGACTGCTCTCTGCCTTGGGTCTGGAGTCCGCAGAGGTCCTGCGCGATCCTCGCGACTTTCTCGTTGTCGTCAATCATGCCGGGATCGTGCGCAACCTCAAACCCGATATCGCCGCCTTGGCGAAAATCGATATCGGCGTCGGCGGTGGAGCGATTGTTACCGCTGCCGGCGACAATGATGTCGATTACGTCTGCAGATTCTTCGCTCCATCCGAAGGCATCGACGAAGATCCCGCCACCGGCTCAATCCACTGCTCCCTCGTCCCCTACTGGGCCGGACGCACCGGCAAGCAAACATTTCGCGTGCGGCAACTCAGCCCTCGTGGCGCCGAAATGTGGTGCACGCTCCTTGGCTCCCGCGTAAAGATCGCAGGCGAAGCGAAGCTCTATCTACAAGGAACCATCAATATCTAACTTGGAGTCAATGAGGGCGGTCGCGATCCTCACGCTGGTAGAAACTCTGAAACTCCGGGAGCTAGATTCATGCCTTCACTATTCTTATGTCCACCGAGCGGACGACCGACAGAACTTTATTGTTCGCTTTGCAAAACGAAACTCAAGACAAAATTACTTCAACCGAAGCGGGCGACCTTCAAGGATTTGCAGGACCCAATGTTGAACGAGCGGGAGAGCGCTCTGGCGGAGGCGAAGGCTGCTCTCCTGAGGAGTTGTACGCTTGAAAGCGAACGCAGTTCAGCTCAGGATTCAGCAAGAGATGAGTGGCGAGCAACGCATCCTTCTCGCGTTCGAGATGAGTCTCTTCGCAAGGGAACTGGCCCTGAAGGGTCCGTCGGGATCATCCAGAGCGGAGGAGACGCAAGTCGCGCGCGAACTTAGCCGACCGGCATTTCTGCCCAATCCACTTCCACATTGGCTTGAAGAGCGCTTCAAGAACTCTTGATCGCCAGCCATTTGCTCCCGCCCCATCCCCTCCGCTATAGTTTTGTAGTCGTGTTTGAAGACTTCACTGTCGTCGACCGCTGGACCAGGAAGCCGGTTCACTGCATCTACCAGGCGCTGATCGTTGCCATCGCGACGCGTCACGCCGATGCCGTCGATGTTAAGTTTCTGGTCGAGGGCAGAACGGTTACGGTTGCACTCCCGCACCCCGCTTGGGTCGAGTATAAAAAGCGCACGGGAAGGTCGATCACCGATTCTCTCGCTATCGAGATCGCCGGACATTATTTGAAAACTGCATTGGAATCTGGCGAGGGTCTTGGCCGCGACATGTATTCGCTGACTGTCGAGCAAACTCTGGAACATCTGGAAGCCGTCGTCAGCGAGATGCAGGCTCCCACCCCAGCTTCGGTTTAGAATCCTTCGACACCAGCCTTCGACACTCGCCGCTTATTGCTGCTGATCGCGAGCGCTGGCGTAATAGCCGGCACGCGATTGGATTTTGTAACTCTGTTTGGACTTGATTTCCAGCTTGCGGTAGCTGCCGTCCTGTTTGGTATTGGTCGGCGTATAACCCAGGTTGTACTGGCTGCGCAGCTCGGCAGAAACCTGGTCGAAAGCCTCTTTCAGCTTGTCGAACTTGTTGCCGACGTTGATCACGCGGCCCCCAGTCGCCTCGGTGAGCTTGCGCATCTCGCTTTCGCCGCTGTAACCCATACCTAAACTGTAATAACCGCCGCGGTCCGCGCACAGCAGCACGTAGACGATAGCATCGGCTTTCTGGGCTGCTTCCATCGCGTCTTTGATTTTGAGCCGGCTGCCCTCGTCCTCGCCATCGGTCAACAGGACCATGGCCTTGCGCCCAACTTCTTTAGCCAGCATATCGTGAGCCGATAGATACACCGCGTCATACAACACCGTTCCGGGCGACTGTGCAGTAGGAACCGGCCCTCCGCCGGCGCCGGGAAGTGTTGGCATCGTAACCCCGGAATTGATCTTGACCTTATTCAGCGCGGCCTGCAGGCGGTGAACGTCGCGGGTGTAATCCTGAATGAGTTCAGCATCGATGCCAAAGTCCATCACATAGGCTTCGTCTTTGTCGGTGAGAATCTGGCGAAGAAACGCGCCACCGACTTCTTTTTCCATATCGAGAACCCGCAGCTGGCTGCCGGAAGAATCGATCAGGATTCCGAGCGTGAGCGGCAGGTTCGATTCGGCAGCAAAATACTTGATGGTCTGCTGCTTGCCATCCTCGAACACCTCGAAGTCGTCTTTGGTTAGATTGGGCATGAGTGCGCCGTGCTTGTCTTTCACGTTGAAGAACAGACCGACGACGTTGACATTCAGTTTGAGGGTTTCCGCCGGTTTGTCGTCATCGGACTTCTGAGCACTGTCAGTTTTTTGAGCAGAAGACGGCTGGGCATTCGTGGGATTGGAGCCGGCCGAATTTTTCGGCGTGGGACTTGAAGCGCCGGAACCCTGAGCCCAGGCGGCCAGAGCGCCCCCAGTAACGATTGCAAAGATTAGAAAAAATAAGGTGACGACGGCAGCGGCCAGGGTGGGCAAAGATCTCTGCTGAGCGGATACTTTCGGCATGCGAACATTCCCTCGGGCTTTTTGTTAGTCTATTCTTGAAAGTTAGATGCACCAAACGGCCCGCCCTGGCATCCGAAGAGAGTGAAACTGTAAAGATTAGCGGGCCACGTGGAACCCATTTTCGGCCAGCATGATAGAACCGCGATAGTCCGATCCAGCGAAGCACGAACCGAAAACGAGCCGAGGAACGAACCCAAGAACGAACGGATGGTGCGTGTAACATGGTATTTGTGAACGGCGAAGCGACGTCGCGGGGTATTCCACGAAACAGAAGCTACCGGCTGGTAGTCGCTGTCTGTGTGACTCTGCTGGTTGCGTGTCTCCCAATCGGGGCTCAGCCGTCCGGCAACCAGGCACCCGCGGGACAAAGTTCACAAAGCCAGCCGCCGCAGAGCGGCGATATCCCGGACGCACCTTCCGCAGTCCAGGTTCCAACAGACAATCCAGAACCTCCGCCGATTCCCCGGCCGGAAGAAAAGAAGCCGGCAGTCGAGCGCAACCCCTGGACGAACCAGCCCGTCAATCAGCCCACATCCGCGCAGCCCGGCACTCAGCCAGCCGACAGCTCGTCTAATGAGGCGACACCGCCGCCCATGCCGCCGGTAAAGACTATCCCGCCGGGCAGCACCAGCAAAACCGGTTCAAATCCCCAGGAGGATCTCTACAAGTTAAAGGTCACTACCAACTTCGTGGAGGTTCCAGTCACCGTGAAGGACAAATCCGGCCGGCCGGTGGACGGACTTATCTCCTCAGACTTCGTCGTGAAGGAAAACGGGACGGTGCAGAAGCTGACCTATTTTACTTCCGATCCGTTCGCGCTTTCCGTAGCGATTGTGCTGGACTTGGGCATGCCGGACACTGCGGTTCAAAAGGTAAACCAGACTTTTCCGGCGCTGGTGGGCGCTTTCGCTCCCTATGACGAGGTCGCGCTCTACACCTACAGCAGCACAGTGAGCCAGGTCACCGATTTCTCGGGCGTGAACCAGAAGCTGGCAGCGCTGTTGAACCAGATGAAGACGGTGCGCGGGCACGACAACGGAGCGCCGGTATTGGGCGGGCCGCTCGCTCAGAATGGACCGATTGTCAACGGAATTCCGGTGGACAGTCCAACACCGCCAGTGAATACGCCGCCAAAAGAGGCTCACGTTTTGAACGACGCTATTCTAAAAGCCGCGCTCGACTTGAGCAGGCACGACCGGGACCGCAAGCGCCGCAAGATTATTTTTGTGATCAGCGACGGCCGGGAGTTTGGCAGCAAGGCCAGCTACAACGATGTGAAGAGAGTATTGCTCTCGAATGAAGTCCAGGTGAAAGCGGTGGCCGTTGAAACCAGCGCTCTCCCGGTTTATCGAAAGATTGAACGACTGCATATTCCCGACCAGGGCTACAGCAACATTCTGCCCAAGTACACCTCGGCCACGGGCGGGGGTACGCCATATTCCGAACTCACGCGCAACGCCATCGCAGATGCCTACTCCGAGGTAATGAGCGACGCCCGCAACCAGTACACCTTGGGCTACACGCCCTCCCGACCCAAGACGCCGACCTCCTCTGCTTACCGCAACATCGAAGTGGTTGTGACCCGCCCCGGCCTCAAAATCTACGCCAGGGATGGTTATTATCCGCTTCCGCCGGCGCGGCAGTGAATTGTTGATTGCTCATTGTAGATTTCTGATTGAAAGGCCTGGGAACGGAGAGGTCGTGGTTTGTTCTTGGTTTTCAATCAGCAATCAAAAATCAGAAATTCTCGCTTCTCAGCCCGCTTCCGGCCCGTTTGGCACAGGGGGTCACCGGAGTAACCTGCCTTGCATCCGGCGCGTGTGATATAAAAGCCCGAAGCCCCCATAGGGACATTTTTGCGCGGAAGCGGCCGTTGAGCTGTGGCTCGCGCTATTGAGGAAAGTCTTGAGTTTCATCAACTTCGCAGCCCGCGAGATCAACTGCAAGATCGTGTACTACGGCGCCGGGTTGGGCGGCAAGACCACCAATCTGCAGGTGATCTACCAGAAAACCGCCGAACAGCAAAAGGGCAAGATGATCTCGCTGGCCACCGAAACCGAACGCACTTTGTTCTTCGATTTTCTGCCGCTCGACTTGGGTTCGGTTCGCGGCTTCAAGACCCGCATCCATCTCTATACCGTCCCCGGCCAGGTTTTCTATGATGCCAGCCGAAAGCTGATTTTGCGCGGCGTCGATGGCATCGTTTTCGTTGCAGACTCTCAGGAACAGCGCATGGACGCCAACGTCGAAGCGCTCGACAACCTGATGTCAAACCTGAAAGAGCACGGCTACGACTTCAATAAAATTCCCTACGTCCTGCAGTTGAATAAGCGCGACCTGCCCAACATCTTATCGGCGGAAGCGCTGAGCAAAGAGCTGCGCAAGAAGAATGAAGCCGTGGTCGAGGCCGTAGCTTTTCAAGGCTCGGGCGTTTTTGAAACTTTGAAGGAAATCGCCAAGCAGGTGCTCACCGAGCTGAAAGCTGGCGGATAGTTTAGTAAGTCTTGAAAGGGCGCGGCTTCAGCGTGCCAGAAATCCCTATCCACTTTCCACAATAGCCATCCTGAGCGAAGCGCGGCGGAGTAGAGCGAACGGCGCGTGCAGTCCAAGAGCCTGCCCTGAGCCTGCCGAAGGGATCCCTATCGTCAGCCCAGTTGCGAGCAGGACCATCGGTTCGACCCGGGCCGAGGTGCCAAAATACTTGTCATTCCGACGCGCGAGCGAAGCGAGACAGGAGAGCCTGCCCTGAGCGACCGAGCGTAGCGAAGGAGTCGAACGGGAACCTGCTTTGACTCCGCCAATGCTTCTGCACGCGACAGCATTCGTTTAGAATGACAAGCGCACTGAAAGTCAGACCACGAACGGTTCGAGATAATGAGCGCTGGGCACGATGAAACTCCCGACTGGAAGCTGCACGGCCTGCGCATCATTCGCAGCGGCGAACTGGATAGCAATACTGCGCAAACCCCGGGGATGACCCGTGCCGAGGCTATCTCGCATGCCAAAGTTGGCGCGCAAAAACTCTGGGCGGGAACGGTCGTGGTTCATCCCAATGCCAAGACCGGCCCGCATCATCACGGAGAACTCGAAACTGTGATCTATGTCGTGCGCGGCCGCGCCCGCTTTCGCTGGGGAAATAATCTGGAGTTCGTCGATGAAGCCGGTCCCGGAGACTTCGTCTACGTCCCTCCCTATGTTCCGCATCAGGAACTCAACGCCAGAAAAGATCAGCCGGTCGAAGCGGTGATCGTACGCAGTGGGCAGGAGCCGATCGTGGTTAATCTGGACATCCCAAGTCCGGAGGATGGTTCAGATACGCCACAGGACGATCCCTTTCACTCCGCGCCGGGAAAGCGCTAAGCGTTTTGTACTTTCGCCCGTCCTTTTTCGATCGGTAAGTTCGTAGCCTGGTGTTTGCCCAGGTACTCTCCAGCGACACGCGCGCAGGCTTCGACAAAGTCCTGTTCGGGTTTGGTGAAGGTCCCTTCAAAATAGCTCTCGATATCGAACTCAGCCTCGAGCTTGTTTTTCACGAGGATGGGGACCACGATTTCAGACTTCACCAAGGCCGATCCGGCAAGATAACGCGAATCCTTTGAGACATCCTGCACCACCACCGAACGCCCGCTGCTGGCTGCAGCGCCGCAAAGCCCCGTGCTGATGGGAATGCGGGTGTTGGGCGTGAAGCTGCCGACGAAGGGTCCAACCAGCAGAACTGCGGGGTCCGCCGGATCGACCAGGTAAAAACCTACCCAGTTGTAACGCGTCATCTTCTCGTGCAGACGCTGGCAGATGCGCTCCATCACGAGCTGAGCCGTGGCAGCGGTCTTAGCGAAGTCCTGAAACTCCCGGACAAGTTCGTCGTGTTCATGCATTTCGGTTCACCAATTGCGACCGATTGTAAATCGACTGCTGCACAATGGTAAGTATTCGGATGAGTAACCGGGTCCACGGGTTTTCGAACGAAAGACCGACGGACAGCATGGCTGAAAGGTCAGGGGTAACGTTCATTACCCATCGCACAAAATGGACCCAGCGAAAAATTCTAAGGTGCACTTCCGATATTTTTGTCGGTATGCGTTGGCGGCTAGACTCGTCTGCATGCCGGTTTTCATCGACGATGCCAGAACGAGCGACAAGAGAGCTAACAATCCACGAACTGTGGAGACTCAAGCCAGCGAGGAATCGCAGGGCTCCGGCCAACAAGTGCCAGCGCTTGTCGACTTGTTGCGGAACCGTTCCTATGCGGAGATCCGCCAGCGCATGTACGACAAAGAGCCCGGCAGCCCCTGGTGGGCGGCATGCCGCGCCGAGCTCGACCTGCGCAATGGACAGCAACTCGGCGAAGCGTCGCTGGCCCTATCGCGGACTTCGGAGAAAATGCGGGCGTCGGTGCAACACTTCGAGCAACTGGCTGACACTTTGCACCAGGCGACGATCGACATTGCTGATTTGCTCCGTGGCAGCCAGGAGGCTGCGCGCCGGCTGGAGATCGCCGTTTACGTCGCCATCGGAGTAACGCTGGTACAAGTCTTCAACCTGGTTTTCGAAATCTTCCGCAAGCACTGAGCCCTGCATTTTCTGGAAGCTGTCTATCTCATCAATCGTTTCGGGGAAAGTCATGGCTTCAGCCGTGCTGCCCGAAACCAAGCCGTTTGAACTAGGTCGCCTAGGAATTCCCATTGCGGGAACGATTGAGACACAGTGTGCGGTAGCGTGCAGACCGAGGCAAATCTATCTTCCTATACTTTTGGCGAAACCTCCCCTTAGGGCCCCCATCTATGGCTAGGCCCCTAGGTCAAAGAAGACCAAAAAAGGAGCGCAACCGTGACCCCCGATGAGAGAGAGCTGATGGCCATTCTGTGCGAGCGAATTGCCAAAGAGCAAGATCCCAACAAGTTCACATATCTCATTCAGGAACTCAACACTCTGCTGGAAGCTAACGAACGCCGCCTTACCCATCGAATCGACAATTCGTGGCGGAACACAGGAACGGGAAATATCCGCGGAAGAAATGAGAGAACATCGTCGATGGATTGAATCCGGCCATCTGTTTAACGGGAGCCCATCCAAAATCTATAAGCCAGCCCAACGAGCGAAATGGCAATCAGTAGATAAGGCCAGAGATCTGCGACTCGATTCCAGAAGGAAGCTTGCAGATCATCTTCTGCAGCCGTGGGTCCCCGTACACTAGATTCACGATCGCTGAAGCGACGTGAGGGCTTGGTTTGGTCGAACTGAGGCTTCGAGCTCACGCTGATTTTGTCTTGGCCGCCGCTCTAGGCAGAACTTTCCGCAAATAGCATTCTTCGTGAATTGCGCATCCATACTCATCGGTCTTGCTCGTTTCAAGCTCCACCGCTTCGTTGCAAATGGGGCAAGTGGGCAGAACAGGTCTCGGATAAAATCTCATCCGGCGCACAGTCGCAGGAATAATGAGGCGCATGAGAGACTCCGCTAAAAAACTTCTTGAATCATCCGTCACACAAGAAACTGGCCGCCTTTTCCGGGGCACATCCAGCCGATGGGCAACTGACGTTCTCGATGCCATAATGCTACGAAATCAAATGGCTTCGCGTCTGTCCGATTTCACATATACATAAGAGCGGTCACGTACATATGAGTTGCTCGGAAGAGCGTAGCCACGGTCGCAGGCAGGTAACTGTGGCCAGGGTGTCTTAGAAAGTTGCCTGAAGAAAAATGGCGCCGGAGGGTACCGGCGCCACGAGAGGCTCGCAAGATGCGTTCAAGCGAGTTCGTTGAATTCGAGAAAAGTTATTTGCTCTCCGCGGTGGGGCTGGCCCCAAGATCGCGGCGGTTGTTGGCTGCGGTGCGTGCCGCGCGGGCAGCGGGCATGTTCGCGGCAGCGGCTCCGTAACGTTCCAGCAGAACCGGGGCCATAGTATTTTCCGCTTCCTTCACAAAAATCATCTGATTTTCGGAAGCCATATCCACGCGCACAAAGTCGCCAAGTTTCACCTGCGCAGTTGCCACCAGGTTCGCCAGCGGGAACACGAGATGCCGTTCGATCGCACGCTTTAGGTGACGCGCGCCGTAACGCGGGTCAGTGCCTTCTTTCAGCAGGAACTGTTTCGCAGCCGTGGTGCAATTGAACACAAACTGGTTCGTTCCCGCGGCCATCAAAACCCGCTGCTGCACCATGCCAAGTTCGATTTCGAGAATCTGCGACAGATGCTCGTCGCGCAGAGTCTTGAAGACCACAGTCTTATCGATGCGGTTCATAAACTCCGGCGTAAATTTGCGCCGCGCCGCTTCCACCGCGGTGCGCTGAATCTTGTCGTCGAAATTATTATCGACTTCCACTGCCTTGGGAGCGAAGCCGAAGCCGCCATCCACCAGATTAGTCATCTCGCTGGCACCCAAGTTCGAAGTCAGGATGATGATGCACTGCGAAAGATCGACACGGCGGTTGTCGCCCAGTGTCAGGGTCGCCTTGTCGAGAATGCCGAGCAGCAGCTGCCAGAGCGAGTCCGAAGCTTTTTCGATTTCGTCGAAGAGAAGAATCGAGAGCTTCAGCTTCTCGGTGAACCACTGGTTCAACGCTTCCTGCGTCAACAGCGGATGAGTCTCTCGATGTCCGAGGTATCCCGGAGGCGAACCAATCAGCTTGGCAATTTCATGCGAGTGCTGAAACTCGGCGCAATCGATCTTGATGCAGGCGCGCGCATCGCCGAAGAGCGACTCCGCCATGGCTTCCACCACGCGGGTTTTTCCGGAACCGGTCGGCCCCAGAAACAGCAGGTTGCCGACTGGGCGTCCCGGAGCGTTCAGCCCAGCCAGGAACATCTGGTAAATCTCTGCGACCTTTTCCACCGCCTGGTCCTGGCCCACAATTCGGCGGCGCAGCGCGGCTTCAAACTCCCCAGCATCGCTGCTGCGGCGGTTCGGGTCGAGTACGGTAGCGAGGTTTGTTCTCATAAAGTGGCGTTCCGCTTTCCTGTTCCCGGGTCGCATCCTGCGCCCTATTGTCTGCGTTTCCCCGGACTCTCATCTTGGCTGCCACATCCCGCAGGTGACAAAATTTGTCAGCCAGAACCTGCATTCGCCAGAGCCGATGTAGCGTCCGTGGTGTATGGGAATAAGCAAGCTTCTGGCCACGGAATCGACCCGGGTACGGCAAAGCGAAAACCCTGCATCGACAGGAGTTAGGGGACAGGCGACGATATTAGAACAGAACCCGGTGGAAAGTTAAGAGTGAGGAAGAGAAATTGTTTGCGCACGGATGGAGGGCATGTACCGAGTCGCTGTCGATGGCCGCCAGACGAGCCCTGGCCATGCCTTGGTTCTAATGAACCGCGGACCCCCGTATGCGAACCACATTTCTGACTCAGTCGCCGCAATGGTTGGCGGACATGGACAGGGGGGAGATGACCGGGAGTAACTAGGCGGGGCGGGTAGGTGCGGGATAGCATCCGGAATAGGTCGCTCTGCCTGGAGGATTTTGTGCGTCGCTCGTCTCTTTTCAACATCATCGCAGTAGCCTGCCTTCTGTATGGCGTAGCCGCGCTACGCCTGAGTCCGCGACCGTCTTCCGCTCTCGCAGCCCAAGCCCAGACCGCGCCAAAAAATACCGCGCAGCTCCACCCGGCAAGCGCAACCGTCGCCGAAGCTGTGAAGCCCGCCGACATTCCGCCCGCTAAATCTTCAGTCGTCGGGCCGACCGATATCTACACGGCGAAGCGCGGCGAAAGCATTCCAGCGGTCGCGCGCCAATTTCTGCATCAGACTTCCTATCTCACTTCTTCTGAGTTGGCCGACGCCATTCGCAAAGTGAATGGAAATCGTACCGGCAACATCCTCAAGAATGGCGAGCAGATTACAATCCCCGGAATTTTGCCTGAGCCCATCGTCGAAAAGACCGTTCCCATCGCCAGGGATTTTGAAGTTCGCGCCATTTACCTCACCGGCATCATGGCCGCCAGCGATCACGGACTCCGCATCATCCGCCACTGGCGCGAAGTGGGCGGCAATGCCGTCGTCTTCGATATCAAGGATTCCGACGGCAGCGTCACCATTCCCTTCGAACACCCGCTGCTCGGCAAGCACCAGGTTTACATTCACGACCTGCCGAAGTTTGTCCACTTCCTGCATTCCGAGAACATGCACGCCATCGCCCGCATCGCCATCTTCCGCGACGAGCGCCTGGTGGTCGAGCATCCCGAGCTCGCGGTGAAGTCGAAGCGCACCGGCCAGCCGTGGCGCGAAAATGGCAAGCTGGTCTGGACCGATCCCTCGCAACCCAAAGTTCAGGAATATGACATCGCGCTGGCCAAGTTTGTAGCCCAATCCGGCGCCGACGAAATTCAGTTCGACTATGTCCGCTTCCCTGCTGAAGGCGACCAGAAAGATGCCGGGTTCGTGTTTCAGTCCGGCACTTGCGCTGAGAAGAACGATGTACCATGTGGAGACGGGCGCCCTTCGGCAAGCTCAGGGCAGGCTCTCGCCCGTCCCGCCGAAGCGAAGCAAGGCGGAACCATCACGGCAGATGCCGCCGCCGACGCTGAACCGACACCCGGCAACTCAGATCCGAAGCATCCAGATTCCAAGCATCACGGCGCGAAGCACGTTGCCGCTGCGAAGCATCCCGAAGCCGCTCCCGCCGGTCCGCAACGCTCCGACGTCATCACCGGCTTTTTGAAGAAGGCTTACGGCGAACTGCATCCCACCGGCGTTCTGCTCTCGCTTGACGTTTTTGGCGTGATGGCCTGGCAGCGCTCGGTTGATCTCTCGCACACGGGACAAGACATCGTGGGCATGGCGAAATATTGCGACGTGCTCTCGCCCATGATTTATCCCTCTCACTTCTTCGGCATGGATAACATCGCGCACCCCGGCGACGCGCCCGAGCACTTCATCGGCGAATCCATGGAGCGTTTCGAACTGATCACGCATCCGGACGGAAACAGGTCCAGCGGCGTGGTAATTCGCCCGTGGCTGCAAGCCTTCCACTGGCGCACAAAAACTTACTCCCCGGAATACATCAAGGTGCAAGTCGCTACCGCCAAAGAAAAAGGCGGCATTGGATTCTTGTTCTGGAACGCCGCTAACGACTACTCGAAGCCCTACGAAGCCATGCCAGAGATGAAGGCCGCGAAGGAAAAGTATTTTCGCGGAGATGAATTACCCGCCGTGACAGTAAAAGCCAGCCTAACGCCAGCCGCTGTTCCCGCGCCTGCAGTTGCAAGCCACTAAAGGCCTTTGTCATTCCGAACCGGGCGCAAGCCCGGTGAGGAATCTGCTGCCCTCGACACCGTCATCACGGCGGCCTCGCCCCATCCTTCCGCCAAGTCTTCCCAAGTCGGGTTTCTCTCTTCAATCAATGCTACTTTTTTCTCCCGCCGCCATCCCTTGATCTCGGTCTCGCGCGTGATCGCGTCGCCGACATTTCGAAACGACGAAAAATAGACTAGTCGATGCACTTGATACTTCCGCGTGAACTGTCCGCCCTCCCCAGCCCGATGCCGAAGTACCCGCGCCATAAGAAATCCTGTAACGCCGACATACACCACGCGGCTCTTACTTGCCATGATGTACACGTAGTAGGTGCGCTCACGCGGCATTGCCACTCCAAAGGAAAGCAGATTCCTCCGGGCAAACACCGCCCGTTCGGAATGACAAAACTCTAAGGGGTTGGGCCAACGAAACGCAGCGTCACTCGTCACCACTTTCACTGTGCAAAACTTCTTGTCATTCCGACGCCTGAGCGAAGCGAAGTAGGAGGAATCTGCTGTCCCAGCCATAGGCAGGTACCCGTCCCCTCCCCGTGCCACCTCGCCACCATGAAAGTTCTTGGTATTCCCTCCCCCATAAGAGTAAAAAGGAACCCGGTTGTGACGGGCCGCGGCTATGCTGTGGCTTTTTCCCTGCCGCCATGCTGACGCTATCTACAATCCTGAGCGCTGTTAAGCCCCGGGAGCGCTCCGACCAGTACGCGATTCTCGCAGCACTCTTTTGCCTCAACGCGCACTCATCACCCGTGACCGCCAAACAAGTGATCGACATGCTCGGCCTCCACCTCGGCAAGAAAACGCCCAAGAACGTCAATGCCAGCCTCCGCGCCTACGGAGCCTATGTCGAGCCGGCGGAAAAAGGGCCGCCGCTGCGCTGGTCCCTTACGCAGAAGGGCGTGGAACAGCTGCGGGCCACGAGCGGATTGGAGCTAGCAACGAGCACGACCGAAGCCGACTTCTCTACGGATATCGGCATTATCTGTGCACTAGAAAATCCGGAACTCGAGGCCGTGATCAAGGCCATCGGCGGACAGAGCGCCTGGACTGTTGTGGGCAGCCCACGCTTCGCGCATGTCTATCGCGAGGCGACCCTCGGCACCTCCGCTGGGAAAAAACTCCGCGTCGTCGCGACGACGTCGACATCAATGGGACTTACAGCTGCAGCCATAGCCACCACTCAGCTTGTCCTACAGTTTCGACCCCGTCTGGTCGCAATGATCGGCATCGCGGCCGGGACGCGCGAGGGCAACAAGCTCTTTGGCGATGTTCTCGTGGCGGACCCGAGCGTGGACTACAACTCTGGGAAGGTAGCGTTCTCTGACGGCATCAGAGAGTTCCTCCCCGATCCATACCCTATCGGGCTGAATCCCCGACTTCGCAGCGTCCTTCAAAAGTACCGCGCAGATCACGCAATGTTTGCCGCCATCCGCAGCCGTTGGAAGGGTCGTCTTCCAGCGGGCTCCAATCGACTCCACATCGGCCCAGTCGGAGGGGCCGACCAGGTAATCGACGATGCATCGCGCATTCTCGAAATACAAAGCCACTGGCGCAAATTGATTGGCGTGGAGATGGAAACCTATGGGGTCTACCGGGCATGCTACGAGTCCCCTGACCCAAAACCGCGCTTTGTTTCCTTCAAGTCGGTTTGCGACTTCGCAGCGGTCAAGTCCGATTCATGGCAGCAATACGCTGCGTTTGTCGCAGCCGAGTTCACTGTCGAGTTCCTAAGGACTGAATGGGAGGCCTTGTGGCCCACAGCATAATGGTAAGGAGGCTTTATGGCGACTGATAAATCAATGGTCAGTTCGGACCCTGAAATAACCGCGATCACATCTGTTTACAATGCCTTGAAAGAACTCGATCCCGCGGCCCAGAGGCGAGTCCTTGATTACGTCTCACGAAGGCTTGCGTTGCCCTCTCTAAGCGACGAGGAGCAGCCCAAGCCCTCCGAAGCTGAAGAAAGGCCGCCAGCCGGCTCGGTCCGGTCCAGCGTTCCTGAAGAGAACGAAGCCTCCGAGGGCATAAGTCCAGTGGCCCTCAAGTGGATGAAAAGGAGCGGGTTCACGCCCTCGGGGCTCTCCGCCCTATTTAGTCTCGGGGTAGACGAAATTGACTTGGTGGCGAAAAAGGTGCCAGGGGAAAATAAAAAAGACCGGATGCATAGCGTCCTCCTGCTAAAGGGAATAGCGGCTTACTTAAGCACCGGTGTCGCTCGGGTGACGCACGAGCAGGTAAAAGAGGCGTGCCTTCACTATGACGCCTTCGACACCGCCAACTTCGCCGCATACCTGAAGAGCTTTTCTGCTGAGGTGGCTGGAGCCAAGGATTCCGGCTACACCCTGACCGCGCGCGGTCTGACTAATGCTACGGAGATCATTAGAAGTTTCGCCACGGCAAAGTAGGACCAGGGGTGAGGGCCGCATCGACGGCAGTCGTCCCATATCGAGCTTTTCCACACCCCCTGTGTGACATCGGACCTTGCACCCCCTCACTAAACTAGTAGTAGGATGTTTACCCACTCAAGAGGCTTCCGCGAACGGCTCTCACGTGCACCTCCGACTCCCTCATAGGCTAAACGTCGCTATGGCGCTGGCGGCGAAAAGCAGATTCCTCCGGGCTGAACTGCGCCCGTTCGGAATGACAACCTAATGACAAGATTTAGAGGCGGACTGGAAAGCATTCGTTCGTAATGGCAAAACTTTGTGAGGTGTGAGTCTTGGGAAAGAATCGCGAGAAATCTCCGGCGACGGGGATGGAAGTGTTTAAGACTTACAAGCAGCGCAGGGAGTGGGTGGAGTTGCTGTTTATGACGCGCGCAGCCAAGCGTGGTTACGTTGTGTCGAAGCCGTGGGGAGACTCGGCTCGCTATGACGTCGGGATCGAACAGGATGGGCGATTCAAGCGGGTGCAGGTGAAGGGCACCGATTGCCGCGAAGGGAACAATTACAGCTGCATGCTGGCCAGCAACAAACTCAAAGCTTATACGACCAAGCAGATTGATTACTTCGCCATCTATCTGCTGCGAGAGGACATCTGGTATATCTTCCCGGCGAAGAAGCTCATGGGACAAAACGTGGTTGTGCTCAGTCCGCATCGCGAAGACAGCGTTCATGAGCGCTACAAAGAAGCGTGGGAGTTACTCGATTCGCGAAAACCCGCACCTGTTCGAGCGGCGAAGGCCGCGGCCGATAAGATTTCTGGCGTCCGGGCAAAAGCTGCGGCCCGGTGAGTCTGGGCCGCCGGACAGCCGGGGGCGGCTGTCCCCACATGAGTTGTGGCGATGGCGCGCGCGCCGCACTAGACCTCCGGGCTGTCCTTTTTCTCTTCCCCCGGGTTCATCGCCGCCTTGAAGCCGCGTATACCATCGCCCAATCCCTTGCCAAGCTCAGGCAGTTTCTTGGGGCCGAATACCAGCAGCGCGATGGCGAAGATCACGATCAGATGCATGGGCTGAAACAATCCTTCAATCACAAAGCCTCCTTGAATTCTCGATGGTACTTTCAAATTTCTTTCGGTGTCCGTTTTCGTTCGATCTTCCGGCAAGGCCGCGAGTCCACGAAGAACCCGCAGCCCCAGCCGGACAGCGCCAACTCCTCAGCTCGTTCAGCAACCCTTGAAGGAAATGAAATCCCCCAGCGGATTTGGCAAAGTTGGATTGAATGGTTCGAAGGAAAACGATTTTGACGTATCGAATCCCGCAGCCTGCGCGGCGTTGACATCGACGAACGGCAGCAGAGCATTCACCGCCTGGTCGATCCTGCTCAGGCACAGAGTTCTCTCGTATCCATTGTTATTCGGAGGAGCAACGCTTTCCGGCACTCCCTGAAAGCCGGTGATGGTCATGATCGGCCCGCCATCCTGCGCCGCCACATCCGGGCCCAGCACGCGCGCCAGCGTCCGGTGATCGCTCTCGATGCCCATGATGCGCGCCGCCGTTACTCGCAGTTGTCCGGTGCTGAAATTCCGCACGCCAATCAGGTACGCCGCGATGAACGCGTCCTCGAGGGTGACCAGAGTGTTCAACGTAGTCTGCGCATCGGCAAACATGTTGAACGGATAGTAGAACGAGGTAAATGGCGTCAACTGATCGGTCACCGACTGCTCCAGCAGATAATGCGACATCTCCTCCTGCCGCGCACCCGCGAGGTAGCCCTGATCGTCGATTGGCAGCCGGGTAAAGAAAGGAGAAGTGTTGATGATATTGGTGTAGGTGGTAACCGCCAACGCCTCGGCAATCTCAGCCGCCAGCAGGATCTGGCGATCTCCACTCGCCAAACTGCCTTTCGCGATTTCGTCGTCGCTGGTGGTGCTCGCTCCCTTGTCTAACGCCGAAGCCAGCGTGACCAGCCCGCCAATCGCGACTGCACTTGTAGCTCCGACCACTGTAGCCCGTTTGAAAAACGAGCGTCTCGACATTCCGGACGAATTCTCATCGGCCGGTGTATCTTTTTCAATATCCATGTTCTGGGGCAGGTTCATACCAATCTCCTGGTTTGATTTCGGGAGGAGTTGGCAGATCCGCAATCGCGGCCTGCAGCAGCTGGGTTGCGAGCCAACTCTCCCGTGCATCCTGAGTACGCACACAATCCCTTAGCGGATTGCACAGCCAGGATGTTTCTAAGAGATCGACGTTTCGGCAGCCGGCAACGGCTACGCTGATTTTTTGGCCTATCGTGCCCGCTTCAATCCCGCCGCCCACAAACGCTCATTATGATCGCCACCATCGCGCTGCTGGATAGCCCCCTTCGGCTCCGCTCAGGACAGCCGGGCGCGGCTGCCCTACATAAGTCGCTTCGGCATTCGAACGCTTAGGCCCCACATGGTCCCATCCCAGACTCTTTGGGGGGGGAGGCTTCGCCGCGTTCGGCTATAATGTTCTAATCCGCGCTGAAGGAGTGCTCATGGCGATCGAAAAATTGGAAAGCATCTGGCACAATGGGAAGCTCATTCCCTGGGACAAGGCGACTCTTCATGTATTGTCGCACGTGGTCCACTACGGCTCCTCGGTGTTCGAGGGGATTCGCTGCTACGCGCCGCAGTCGCGCCCAGCGATTTTTCGCGCTGACGATCACATTCAGCGGCTGCTCAATTCCGCCAAGGTTTATCGCATCGACGTCGACTACACTCGCGACCAGTTGGTAAAGGCCATGTTCGAAACCGTGGCTAGCAACGGCGCATGGCCTTGCTATATTCGGCCCATCATTCTGCGTGGCTGTGGCGAGATGGGAGTGAATCCGTTCAACACGCCGACCGAGGTTTACATCATCAATTGGTCGTGGGGAAAATATCTGGGTGGCGAGAGCGAAGGTTGCGACGCCTGCATTTCTTCATGGACGCGCCTTGCGCCGAACACGCTGCCGGTGATGGCGAAGGCTGGCGCCAATTATATGAACTCGCAGCTTATCAAGATGGAAGCGGTCGTGAATGGTTATGCCGAGGGCATTGCGCTCGACGTGAACGGCTTCGTGAGCGAAGGCTCCGGCGAGAATGTTTTTGTCGTGCAACACGACAAACTGATCACGAATCCGGCGGGCAGCTCAGTCCTTCCCGGCATCACGCGCGATTCGGTGCTGCAGATCGCGCGCGATCTGAATATTCCAATCGTCGAGCAGATAATTCCGCGGGAGATGCTTTACCTCTGCGACGAAGCCTTCTTTACCGGCACGGCCGCTGAGATTACTCCGATCCGCTCGGTCGACAAAGTCAAGGTGGGCAATGGCGTGATAGGCCCCATCACTAAGGCGATTCAGAAAGAGTTTTATGCGATCGTGCACGGCGAAAAGAACGACCGGTACGGCTGGCTGAATCCCGTGCCGGTAAGCAGCAAACAGCCGGTCGGCGTATAATCCCTTCGATTCGAAACTGAGCTTGGGGCGCGTGCGGCGCCCCATTCGGCTTCCTGCACCCAAACGAAACATACCACCCTGACGAGGAGGAAATATGTCCGCTCAAGGTTTCACTTCGGAATTCGCTGTAGGCTACCGCGCCCTGATGCTCGGCGGCATGGCGCGCGAAGCGGAAATAACCAAGAAAGTGATTGCGGCCGTGCCCGACGCTGCGTCCAGTTACAAACCCGATCCGCATGCGCGGACGGCGAAAGAGCTAGCGTGGCATCTCGCGAACACCGACATTCAGTTCCTGGACGGAATCGCCGACTTGGAATTCAAGATGGCAAACCCGGAGCACAAGCCGGAAACTTCGGCCGATGTGGCAGCCTGGTACGAGGAGAACATGAAGCGCGGCGTGGCCCGCATCGCGGCCATGACGCCGGAGCAGTTGCTGACGCCGGTCAATTTCGTTGGCGTCTTCAACCTGCCCGCAGTTCTGTATTTAGGCTTCCTCAACAACCACAGCATTCACCATCGCGGTGAGCTGGCAACGTACCTGCGGCCCATGGGATCGAAGGTGCCTACGATCTACGGCGGCAGCTACGATGAGCCGTTCCAGCCGCCGGCGGCAGCCGAGAATGCGGCGTAGGGGCCAGCTTAGGTTTGCATTGAAAGCCGCCTGAAATGGCGGCTTTTTTGCATGAGCCACGGTGATCGCTGGCTCGACTATTCGGCACTCCCGGGAACGGCTGCGGCAGCAGCCTCAAATCCTACCTTGGTGTGGGTTCCGTCGCAGAACGGTTTGTTGGTGGAAGCGCCGCAGCGGCAGAGCGCTATTTTTTCTCCCGCTTCAATTTTGTTGCCGCTGGCATCGGTGAGAGTGAATTTTCCAGCAACAAGATATGGACCTTTGGACAGAACTTGAATGGTTGGATCCGACATATTTTCTCCTCTGAGCATTTGGGATTGACTGCGGTGAAACTTCGGACAACTCATGAGATCGGTGACCGCCCAGAACTTGTGCATCATGGGCGTGACGCAGACCAGAAACAGCGCGATCGGCACAGTTGCTTTTGATGAAGACTAGCCAACTATGGTTACAATAAATAACCGATAACTCTTTACATATTAGGAACTTAGAAGTAACTTAATAACCATATGAGTCCAAAGCGACGAACCATGCCAATGCCTTCTGGTTGCGCAATTGGAGGAATGCTCGAACTGCTTACGCGTCCCTGGACGCTTCACATCTTGTGGGCATTGAGCCACGAGGGGCCGCTGCGCTTCGGCGTGCTCCGGAAGCGGATCGACGGCATCTCCGCGCGCGTGCTGACGGAGCGGCTGCGCACCCTCGAAGGCGCTGGATTCGTCTTCCGGCACTACGAACAGACCATTCCGCCTGCCGTGACCTATGGCATTACGGAAAGAATGAAGGACATTGAGAAGGTGCTGGTCCAGATGGAGGGACTTGCCCGGAAATGGCAGGGCGAGGGAACGACGGTGGTTGCTGAGTCCGGAGAGGGCGCGAACGCAGTCGCCGCACATTAACCGTCCTCGCTGGTATGTCGATCAAAGAGCTGGATTCCCATCAGGCTAGAAGTCACCTAGGGGCCGTGAAAAGGCTTAAAACGAGAGGATAGCTCCATTCGTGATGTGTCCCTGCACAAAGGTAACCTACGCTGGACTCGAAATCGGCATCAAACTGGGACCATGCCGATTTGGACAAAAACCGGCACAACCGTGGTCCTAATTTGCGGGCTTGCTCTGAGCTTGACGCCAGCTGGCGCAGAACCTGCACCGAACAAGAGCGATGCCTCCACAGCCGTGCGTGCAGGCTCTGGGAGTTATAAGCCACAGGCTGATCGCACACTAAACCAGGACGATCGTTTGTCAGTGATCGCCGCCGCGCTCGACCCTAAAGTGCGTCGACATTCTGCGAGCGATTGTTCGCACCTGGTTCACGCCATCTACGAGAAAGCCGGCTTCCGATATTCCTACGCCAGCTCCAGCGACCTCTATCTTGGAGTCGAAGGGTTTCAACGAGTGCCGCAGCCGCAGCCGGGCGATCTGGTGGTGTGGCGCGGGCATGTGGGAATTGTCATCCGGCCATCGCGACACGTTTTCTTCAGCCTCATGACCACGGGTCCGGGCATTGCCGATTATGACGCTCCATACTGGAAGGGCCGGGGACGTGCGCGGTTCCTTCGTTACGTCAAGTACGATGCTTGCCCGGGGTGTGCGCGCGCCCGCCAGGTTGACTGATCGCGCCTTTCAGTCGGCCTTACAGACTGTGTAACGGGAACGCGACGATTTAGCTGTGAACTATGAACATGCAGGAACGTTCGCAGCAGCCCACTCGTGAAACTGCCACAGATAGGGCATCCCGTGTCGTGTTAGAGTGCGGCTGGGCCAGCTGTGATCTTTCAACACGTTGTCCATTCGAGCGAAACCGGAGAAGCTGATTGTGCTGAAGCAATCTCTTCCGAGGAAACGATCGAATGGACATCCACAAG
>JBAPOI010000395.1:0-2694 GCA_049279555.1 Candidatus Sulfotelmatobacter sp. | reverse complement strand
GCCAAGGCGTCTGCCGCTGCCGTCACCCTGGGCAGAATATCGACATGCGCCAAGGACGAGGGCATGATGGCTGATGCGCCCCAGCGGGCACCGGCGATAGCGCCCACAAGAACCGGGCAGTAGTTGGCTGGCCCGGCGAATGCCAGCGACCTTTCCAGCGCCTCGGCGAAGCTGCCCGACGTGCCCACGAAGTGCAGCGCCGCCCGAAGCACGTCCGGCGCAAATCCGCCGTTGTTGCCCGGCCCCTCATGACCGTCGAACTCACCACACTGCCGCAAGGCCATGTCCCAGGCGTGACCACGAATCAGCGCCCGGCACAGCTTGTTGACCGTTGCAGCGATCTCGCCGGCCACCGGGTCGTGATGCGTCAGCCCGGCCTCGGCCTTTGCAAAGGCGGTCAGGTCTTCGTCAGCGATGGCAGCGAGCATGGACAACGGCGGTGATCGGTGCGTCGGGTTGCAGCCTGCCGTCATGCCGCCGAATTCACGGTGGACCTGCGCCGTGGCCTCCTGGACCGGCTTACCTACCGCCAGGAGGGCGAATGCCCTGTCGCTTACGGGGCCGGTATCGAACGCTCCCTCCCGCCACCAGGTCAGGTAACGCTCCAGGATGTCGGACGAGTTGAAGCCCCCGCAGGCAACAAGGCTTTCGGCCAGGCGCACGGCCATGCGAATCGGCCCGCCAATCTTGTCCCCGGCAGCCAGCCCGACCAGCACGCCCTGGCAACGATCTTTACCGCTGGTGGTGGCGTTCATGGTTCACGCTCTGGCCTGCTCGACCGTCCGGTGCCTGCCTGAGTCTGGTGCAGACAAACCCAAAAAATGACCGCTGTTTCGCCGTCGAGCCGAACAATCTTGATGATTTTACTCTACCCGCTCGTAGGCGATCAGGCGAAGGAGTTCTGGCCTCCACGGCTCGCCTTTTCCGCTCGTCCATCCGACGATGGAGCCTTGGCTCCGCACAGCATCCATCGCAACCGCAAGAGAAACGGCCCTTGACACCCCTGCGGCGTGACATATACTCAAATCCATTGAGTACGCAGCAGATTTGAGCAACAGCGGTCACGCAGAGGGCATGTCATGTCAGAGGATGTACTCGGTCGCATTAAAGGCGATCTCGCTGTCATGCAGCGGGCGATGGGGCTGCACCTATCTTTTGGCAAGGGGATGTTGGGCTTCGGCATCCTGCTTACCCTCGCAGCAGTCGGTGCGGCGGTCATCAGCCTGCTGGTCGAGAACGACTGGCTCCAGGTCGTGCCGCTTGCTGCGATCATGGTCCTCGTCCCGGTGGGGCTGTTCCTGCGATCTCGGCGCACCACCAACGTCAGCCACGAAATCAACTTGCAGGTTCTCGTGTCCGTCACCATCTACGCCGTCGTGTGGATTGCTGCGTGCGGGTACACGTTGGCAACCTTCCTCGGCACAACCATCGGGGCCGCACGAACCGCCACCCTCTATGCCAGCAGCATTGGCATCCTCCTGGTCTTCACGTTGATGTTGGTTAGCAGTGCCCTGAGAAGCAGGGAGCGATACTACTGTCTCGGTCTTGCCATCTCCACCTTGCTTGCCGGGATGCTGCTCCCGATCATCGACCCGCATTACAGCTATCCCCTCGCTCATTGCTTCATGGCTGTTGGCTACCTGACGGGTGTTGCGATCCAGTGGGTTCAACTGCGGGAGGCGGTGTCAAACCATGCAGCCGATTGACTTCAACGGCCTCGACACCACCGTTCATGGCCCATTGCGGTTGGGTGTGCTGACGACACTCCAACTCGATGGGCCTCACGACTTCACCGCCCTGAAAAAGAGGCTGGAAGCAGCAGACGGCAGCTTGGGGCTTCAACTCCAGAAACTTGAAGAGGCTGAATACGTCAGGGCCGAGAAAGCCTTCGTTGGCCGTCGCCCGAAGACGACCTACCATCTGACCAAGAAAGGACGAGCGGCCCTTACCCACTACCTTGATACCCTGCAACGTCTCTTGGTGGTGATGGGACGAACCTCTGGAACGGGCTAAATAGATCATCGGCATCGTGCCAATCTTCCTGGCTCGGCACGGCCACGAAGTCATCAACCCGAAGCTGCCCGACGAGGATTTCAACGAGGCGGTCAGGATCGCCCACGCCGAGTTCGAGAGGCACGAGCCGCAGGTGGTCGTTTGCTCGTCGAGGGGCGATGGCGGCTGCACTATAATGACGCCGTGGCCGTTTTCAAGATTTCCCCAATCTGGAAGCCGACATCATGGAGCGAATCCAGACCATAGAGCGATTGCGTGAGATCATGGGCCAGCCGTTGCCCACGGTGCCGAAGAAAATCCATCGCCAGTTGAATGCCAAGGCCATCGAGTTCATTCAGAAATCGCCCCTCATGTTCATCTCAACCTCGGATGCAAAGGGGCGATCCACGGTTGCACCGAAAGGCGATCCGGCTGGCTTCGTTCAGGTCGTAAGTTCAACGACGCTTCGGATTCCTGAGCGAAAAGGGAATCGGCTGTTGATGTCGCTCCAGAATCTTCTCGCAAACGACCAGATCGGGTTGGTGTTCATCGTTCCCGGCACCAGCGAGCTATTCCGAGTCCACGGACGTTGCAGCATATTTTTTGATGACGGGCTGTGCGCAAACCACTCTGCACGAGGCAAGTCAGCCCTGTTGGTCATGCAGGTGGAAATCGAAGAATGTTTCTTCCACTGCGGCAAGG
>JBAPOI010000394.1:0-6228 GCA_049279555.1 Candidatus Sulfotelmatobacter sp. | reverse complement strand
CCGAAGTGTCGTCACAAAACGCTTGACAGGGTGCAGCGTCGTTAGAGACGGGATGACGCCGACGGGTAGAAGTGCACGCTGCTTTTTTCAAACTGACCCACCACCGTACGATCTGACCACTTGATTTAGAATCTCACCCATGCCCTACCTTCTGAAGACCGAGCCCACCGTCTACTCTTTCGCAGACCTTCAACGCGAAGGCACAACCATCTGGGACGGAGTAACCAATCCCGCCGCGGTCAAGAATCTGCGCGGCATGAAGCCAGGCGAGCCGCTCATCATTTACCATACCGGCGACGAGAAGAGCGCGGTAGGATCGGCAACCGTGGTATCGGTCGATGCCAGCGACGCCAAGAATCCGCAGGTCAAAATCAAAGTTGGCAAGCCGCTGGCAACGCCCGCCACGCTGGCAGAGATGAAAGCCAATAAACTGTTCGCCGATTCTCCACTCGTGCGCCAAGGCCGGCTTAGCGTCGTGCCGCTAACCGAGCCGCAATACAAGCTACTCACCGGTAAATAACTATCAAAATCATTGCCCGATCATTGACCGGCCACGGACTACTCCGCCAACCCTGATGGCGGCTTCTCCCGGCCTCCACCTGATTCCTAGACGTCACACTCCTACTGAGGATGGTTATCCGGAGGCTTGGGCGTGTTCCCGTCGGCATAATTCTTGTCGGCAATCGATCGATCCGTATAGTCTTTGCGCTCCGTATCGTATCTGTAGCTTGCAGGCGCGGCCGCGTCGGAGTGGTCAATCGGCTTCATCGCGACTACTTGATAGTGACGCATCTTGTGGTCGCCGTCGACGACGCGCATGTCCATGCCATCCTTTTTGATTTTGAATTCGCCTTCCCGGCCCACCGGAAGCAGGACGGGATGCTTATGATCGAGCGGTCGCACATAGTACTCCATATCGTCGGTGCGAAGCATGTACTGCGGGCAAAGCTTTTCGTCGGAGTTTACGTGCGTAACGCCGACAGAGGCCCAGACGCTACCCAGGCCCGTCAGGCCGTGTTCGTGCGCTCCACAGGGCACAGCTTCCATCCTCTCAATCATGGCGCGATCAGGATGCTTCTTCGTGTCGCCTGCAAATCCAGGAAGCGTAATAAGTACAGTAAGAGTAGCGAGCAGTGGCACCTTGCGATTCATACAATCCTCCCGTGTAACAATCTCGATCCTCGGTTGCCGTCACGACCTATCTTCAGAAACAAATAAAGACAAGAGAGAAAGGCCGTTTGAGCGGCCCTTCCTCTTGAGTGTGGTTCATGGACTACTTGGGCTTGGATTCAGTGCCCACTTTAGCCGTGCTGTGCGTGCTGAACTGCTGCGTCGACTGCAGGAAGGCCTGCGGGTTTTCGCTGAGTTCTTCATGCACTTGAGGATGCGACTTCAGATAGTCCGCGAGGACTGGATGGTCCTCGAGATATTCCTTGTTGTTGGCGAGCGAAGCATTCTTCGAGAGTTCGCCGGCGATGTTGTTGTGACCTTCCAGAAACTCGTTGAAGCTTGCTAGCTCTCCACCTGTGACATCCCGGCCGTGACCAATAGATGAGTCGTGGCGCTGGTCGTATCGCTCTTCCTGGTGCATGAATGCATTCGGATTTTCCTTATACTCCTCGCGCACTCCCGGATGGTCGGCAAGAAATTGCTGCAATGCTGGGTGGCTCGCGACAAACTTCTTGTCGTCTACCATCGACGGATCCTTGCGCAATTGTTCAGCGATTTCCGGATGACTATCCATGAACCGGTCCATATTCGCCAGCTCCGCCCGCGTGACATCAGAATCTCGTCCGCGATCTTCACGCCGGTCATAGCGCTCTTCCTGATGCATGAATGCGTTGGGATTTTCCTTGTACTCCTCACGCACTCCCGGATGGTCCGCTAGGAATTGCTGCAACGCCGCATGGCTAGCAACAAACTTCTTGTCGTCCACTAGGGACGGATCTTTGCGCAATTGTTCGGCGATCTCCGGATGGCTATCCAAGAAGCGATCCATGTTCGCCAGTTCAGTCCGCGTCACGTCAGAATCTCGCCGACCCTCGCGCCGATCGAAGCGCTCCTCCTGGCGCATAAACGCGTTCGGATGTTCCTTGTACTCCTCGCGAACCCCCGGATGGTCAGCAAGAAATTGCTGCAATGCTGGGTGGCTCGCGACAAATGTCTTGTCGTCCACCAGCGATGGGTCTTTGCGCAACTGCTCGGCGATCTCCGGATGGCTATCCATGAACCGGTCCATGTTCGCCAACTCAGTCCGCGTCACGTCAGAGTCTCGCCGATCTTCGCGTCGGTCAAAGCGCTCCTCCTGATGCATGAATGCATTCGGATTCTGGCTGAGTTCTTCGCGCACTTCGGGATGCTGCTGTAAGTACTGCTGCAGATCCGCGTGTTTCTCGACGAATTCCTGGTTGTTTACCAGCGACGGATCCTTGCGCAGCTGTTCGGCAACTTCTCGATGCGAATCTAGAAACTGGTCGAAGCTGGCAAGTTGCCGTCGGGTCGCGTCGTCATCGCGGTCCTGGGTTTGCGCGGGGACTTGCGCCGCGGTTTGCCCGGCCATCGACTGCGAATGTGCGCGTATTGGGGATGCACCTAAGACGAGGGCGCCCGCTGTCACTAGGATGAAGCCATAATGCACAAGATGATTTGCGCGTTTCATAAATAGTTGTGTACCTCCTGAAATGGACGAGTGTGGCCCATCCATCAAGCCACGAGCTGAAAGGTGCACGGTTAGGGCCATGAGCCGAAGTGGGCCTATCTGCCGGGGATTAGGAGGCTTGGAGGGTCGCTACGGAAGAAACCTTAAATCTCTATAGGGGATGCAATTTCGACATGACCGGGGAAAATCTTTATACAGCCGAAGCCTGAGACGCAAAAATGTGATGCACGGAGACGAAGTTCATCGTGCAATTCGAGTCTGCGCGCAGAATTAAAACTGCTTACAAAACTTTGCAAAACTTTCGCACTCCCCTAGCAACCCCGCGCCTAAACTAAAGGTTCTCATGCGAATGGCGAGGGGAAATTGAAGTAATGATTTCTGAACGACTGAAAACGAAAGCCAACGTTCCGTTATGTCACACCTACGCAACCGCCCTCTGCCTCTTGTACCTGCTGGCAGTCATGCCATCGCATGCGCAGGAAACTCAGGAAAAAATAGATATCGATAACGTTTCCCGCACTTTCATCTTGCATCTTCCCCAGGGATACAACGATCAGCAACGCTATCCACTCGTGATTCTGCTCCACGGTCAAAATCAGGATGCCGACGATATGGGCCGGCTCACGCATTTCAGCCAGTTCGCCGAGAAGAACGGCATCATCGCCGTCTATCCCAATGCCGCACGAGGGCAGTGGAATATTGGAGTACATCCGGAGCAGCCCTCCAGCGGAATGGGCCGGCGCGGCAGCGGACGCCGTGGCGGCTGGGGCTATCCCGGCGGTGGTGGTTATCCCGGTGGCGGAGGTTATCCCGGTGGCCAGCGTGGAGGACAGAATCCCGACGAAACCAAAAACCGCCCTGAGCCTGCCGATGACGTTGCCTTCCTCAACCAAATGCTCGACCAGCTCATGCTCAAGTATTCGATCGACTCTCATCGCATCTATGCAACCGGCCTCGGCGATGGAGGCTTCATGGCAATGCGTGCGGGCTGCAACATGGCGGATCGTGTGGCCGCGATTGCCCCTGTGTCCGCGTCCTTGCCCAAGGCGATGATCTGTCTTCCCTCACGTCCCGTGCCCGCACTATTTATCGACGGCACCGAAGACCCCGTCGTCCCATACAACGGCGGCACGTACAAGCCTGGCAGGTTCCCCGTGCTCTCCGCGGAAGAGAGCGCGAAGTCGTGGGCCAAGTTCGACCGCTGCGAAGAAAAACCGGCGCAAGACAAGCTGCCGCCCATGGTCAACAACAAAGACGACAAAAATAAAGACAAGGGCGCCAAGGAAACCAAGACTTTCACCTTCCAAGGCTGCCACGATAATGCGCAGGTAGTTCTGTACGCGGTCAAAGATGGTGGCAATACCTGGCCCGGCGGCGAGCAGTACACCACCGAAAAAGAGGTGGGAAAAGTCAGCTACGCCCTCAACGCCAACGAAAGCATCTGGAACTTTCTAAGTACTAAGAAAATTGCCACCGAGACTCAGTCTGATCAGAAAAGTGGAACCGAACAAAAGTAGGCTAGGTTCACTCCAGGTTCGAGTGCACATCGGGATAGAACTTGGCAATCATCCGTCCGGTCATCAATCCGCCTTCGTATTCTGGAATAATCACTTCATCCGCGCCTGAGTTGCGCATCGCCTGTGCATAACGCGATTGCCCGGCCCGCGTAATAATTCTCGCCTTCGGATTCAGCGCCTTCGCTGTCACCGTGATATAGAGATTGTCCGCATCATTGTCGATCACAATGCACAGTCCACGCGCGCGCTCGATCCCCGCCGACTGCAGCACGTCGTGCCGTTTCGCGTCGCCCTGAATGATGAGCACCTTTTCCTTCAGCAGTTCGCGGCACAATCCTTCGTTGGTCTCGATCAGAACAAAAGGAATCTTCAATCGGTTCAGCTGATCCACCACCGTCCGGCCGACTTGCCCGTAACCGCAAATAATAAAGTGATCGCGAATTTTCTCGATGCTCACGTCGTTCACCATCGTCCTCCAGGCCTCCATCCCTTGCCGGTTGAAGATCGTAACTGCCACCCGCTCCGCCACCCAGATCTGAAAGGCGAACACGCCCCCATATACAAAGAGCGAGAACAGCTTGGTCGAATTGTGTACCCGGTGTGCGTCGATGGCGTGCGGCTGGATCATCCAGAAGAGTGCATCCTGCCAGCTCAATCCTTCGAGCCGCCGATAGACCAGCATGCACATCACGCTGAATCCCGCGAACACCACCAGCGGCAGCCACAACCGCCGCACAAACAACAACACGATTCGGACCATGGGGCAGCGATACTACAGGAAGTCTATCTGCCGAGCAACCGGAATACACCGTGCTAAAGAACCGATAGCTCGGATTGTTTTCTTGAATTCCTAGGGTAGGAAAAGCACGAGATGTGTGGAAGGAGAGAAATGCATGACTGCGAAGAGAAGGATAAAAGAGCGCGCGAGTGTTCGCGCCCGCGCGCTCCTTTGCGAGGAGTCTTACTGAAACAGATTCAGAGTGTTGGTAGCGTCGTCGACGTAGTACAGGCCCTGACCCGCAACCGGCACAAGTCCGAAGAGAGCCCCCGCTCCCGGCGGATTGCCGCTGCTGTCCAACAGTGTCTTGAAAGTCTGCTGACCGTTGGGTGTCGTCTCAACCAGGAATCCGTTATTTCCATTTACTGTGAGGATATTGCCGGCCTGCGAAACCGCCAGACCCAGCGGATCGTTCAGACTACCGCCTTGCGTAACTGTGGCTCCAATGCCCGCCGAGGTGACGCGAGACACCGGATCGGGAATCGCCGCAACTCGATTGCTCAGACTGTCGGCGACGTAGAGCAAGTCGGCGCTCGGGCTAAGGCCCACGCCAGTCGGCCCGATCACCAACGCTGCCGGATCGGTTCGCTCGGGGAATCCCGAACCAATCACAGTCATCGACTCCAGAAAAGGCATCGTGGTCTCCAAGCCGTTGAGCGTCAATCGCACAACTGTGCCGCCGTGAACAACTTTTCCGCCCGCCGCCACCGTTCCATTTAGAACATTCGTGACAAACAGATTCGCGCTGCTCCCGGAATCCATCGCCGTCATGTCCCACGGACCATTGATCATCGACCCGAACAACGTCTCTACAACGTTGCCGTTGCTGTCGAGCACCAGCAAACATCCCGCCTGCGCTGTAGCTGACGTTCCATCCGTTGTCGGCAGGCTGCCCACGATTACCCACCCGCTACGCAACACAGACAGCGCGGTCGTCAAGCCAACGCCGCCTGGGCAAGGCCCCGGTAAAGTGTTGGCGTCGATTTGCGCAAACAAGCTAACGCCGCCGCTCGGTGAAATCTGAACGATCGTTGTACCCGTCCCCTGAAAATTCGAGCTGGCGTTGAAATTGCTCACCAGAAAATTTCCCTGAACCAAAGAACCTTTACTTTGTGGCACCCGTGCTAGGCCATAAGGATTCACATCTCCATTGCCCGGAACGGTAGATGCCACCACGCTGATGCTGGAAGGCGGATGCCCTCCTTGTCCGTAGGCGCTGAGACTTAGAGCGCTGACGGTGACAATCGCCATCACCATGGCATGCGCTTTAACAT
>JBAPOI010000393.1:0-3807 GCA_049279555.1 Candidatus Sulfotelmatobacter sp. | reverse complement strand
ACGTCATCCTGAGCGTAGCCGCTTTTCAGGCGTAGCGAAGGACTCCCGCTTGACCGGCCCGGCGCGCAAGCCAAATTGCAACACCGAAAATCAAAACCCTAGGAAACCCAACCTAGATGGCTTCTAGACGAAAACATCGGACCATGAAGCAATACAAAAGAACACCAGAAAGAAAAACAGTGGTGGCTCAGCTTGGCTTACGCGCTGGGCCGGTTGCGCGGGAGATCCCTCGCCCCGCTGGAGAAAACGCGGGGCTTCTGCAAACAGCGTAAGTGCCACCTCTCTCGTGCAAGGTCAGTTTCAAAGGCGTTGTTTCATCTTTGCCGGTAAGAGTCTCGAGTCTCGTGTACATCTTGGGTGGGATGCATCTTTTTAACCGATGCTGGTACTTTCGACAGTACCGCTCCCTGACACCCCTAAATAGGATTTCTCGAACACTTGGAGGGTGTCATGAGGCGTTTATTTTTAACGGCTGTACTGGCCCTGGCTTTGCCCTTGGCCGCCTATGCGAAGGGTGTGGAATTCAACGACCTCTCCGGTACTCTGACCGGAAGCGCAGCAGGTCTTACTCTTACCGGTTCCACGCTTACAGAGGTTGACGGCCTCGGCGGACTCGGCCTGATTCAAGGCACGTTGGGCAGCGTGAGCTTCACGACGGGCATGCTGACATCGGGGAGTCTAATGAATGGCGGCACGTTCGCCGCCGGTGGAACTTTCACCATCACCGGCAACGGCACGGGCGGCATTCCGAACGGCGTGATCTTCAGCGGCACGTTCAGTAGCCCCGTGGGTTGGACCGAAGTAACGTCGAACGGCGTAATCAGTTACATCCTGGCCGGCGCCATCTCGGGCAATTGGTACAACGGGACCAAAGTGAATGGCGCGGCCGCGCTGATTACTGTTAAGGCCGGCAAGAACGGGTTCGCTGGATCACTGACCTTGGGTAGCGGCGAAACTGTCCTCAACACCAACGCAGTGCCTGAGCCTGGTAGTCTGCTATTGTTCGGAACCGGGTTGGTCGGTCTGGCTGGAATTGTTCGCGAGAAGCTGAAAGCTTAACCTCAAACTCTATTCGCTACTAGAAAGCCCAGCTCCGAGATTGAGCAAGACTCGACGTTTGCCGTTCGATAGTTGGTTCGACTTGTAAGACTTCAAAAACGGCCAGTACTTAGGCTCTGCAACAATGGACGGAGAGATCCGACCGAAACACCGATACTGCCACCAGAGAACCCGTCAATGTAGGCAGAATTTACGCCGATGACTTCACCGTTTGAATTGAAGACCGGACCGCCGCTACCACCGTGCGCTGTTGCCGCATCGTAGACCAGCATTTCACCGATCACATCGGCGAGATGTCCGCATGTGCTCAAGGGACGAATCAGAGACCGTGCAGCTAACTGTCTGACCACAGTGATGTCGTTGGGCCGGCCGACGAGAGGCTCGTTAATCGAAGCGGGGGACTTCGCAATCATCCCGGCAACACCCATGGGATAGCCGATGACATCGATGAACTGTCCGGCAGAAGCAGGTAATTTCGCGAGTGGGAGTATGGGGAGCCGACGGAGCGCTTCAGAGTCTTCTGCTCGCAGGACAGCAACGTCGGAGCTCTTCGAAATGGACATTTGCCACAACTGGACTGGCGTGGACCAGCCGGGGAAAAAAATTACGAGATTCTCAACGATTGGGATGGCGCCGCGCCGGATCAGTTTTTCAGCCTCTGGATCTCCGTACCAGGGCTGCGCTATATGGCGGTTGGTGGCGATCAAATGGTCGCCAACCAGGAAACCTGTGCCTGAAACGCGTGCCCTGATTTCCGGAGGCTGATTTGCGAACCCCACGTGATAGACGCCATAAACGTAACCGATCGAATTGCGGTAGCGGTTTAGCACGAGGGCAGGCATTGATTGTTCTTGCCTGAGCTGTTTGATCTGTTCAGTCAATTCATGAATTTGAGTTCGCAGATCGTCGCGAGACCCTCCCTAAGTGGCTATTGGGGCGTAGTGATCCATGGCGATCGCTGCCAGGAGAATAAGCACTCCAACGAACACTTGTGGCGTACGGCGTCGACTGCCGCGAACCACAGTGTTGGACTTCCTGGTCTGAGCTTCCATAATAGAAAGGTTTGATGGGTTTAGGTGATCCCGATGTTACTCAATTTAAACTCTCTGCCCGTGTTTCGAATTGCCAGTCGACGGTTGCGCTGGTTACGAAATCAGCCTTACTCGCACCTCTCTTGCTTCACCACAGTGTCACGCCAGCAGTTTCGTTCGGGCATCCACTCTGTCAGGTACGTCAAGCGATAGAGAACTTCCTTCCACCCCCCTATGGGTGTGCGCCATACCAAAATTGAATACTCCATGACCCTTTTGCTCCTTGCCTTGGAATTTGAGTAGCGGCTCGGCCCAATCCCGACCCGGAGTCTAGCGTGCCGCTAGCACGCGCCCCCTCAGCAAATCGCAGAACGGACCGAGCCAAGCCAAGCATAAGGTTTGCGTTGTTCGATGTCGTTGCTCCGAAGCAATGACAGCCTTCGACATTCGATGAGTCTCATTGGAATAATCTGGTGTATGGAAAACAAGATCTGCTGATGGACTGTCGCGGCAAGGACCTCGTAATCTCATAATTAAGGAGGTGGCTAAAAGCAGGCAGAACTGGAGCAAAGAGTTCGAGAACGCACGCAGGAGCTGCTGAACGCGAGCGAGGAACTCCGTGAACTGTCCGCACGCCTTTTGCGAGCTCAAGATGAGGAGGGACGGCGACTTGCGAGGGAACTCCATGTCGGCGCCGGACAACTTCTTGCCGCTCTCGGCATGGAGGCTGCCAATTTAGCTCGGGAGAGCTACCGTCTGAGTTCGCGCGCCGCCTCGTCGCTCAGCAACATCGAGTCGCTGGTCTTACAAATGACGAAAACATTCGCACCACCTTCTGTATCCGCCCCTGCTGGACGATGTTGGCCTAAAGTCCGCACTTACCAATCACGTCACGGGACTTGCCGAACGGAGCGGGATTCAGTTATCTCTCGAACTCCCGGCCGCGATCGAGCGTCTGGATCGCGAGTATGACCTGTCATTGTTCCGCATTGTCCAGGAATGCCTCACGAACATTCATCGCCATTCGGGAAGCAAGACAGCCAGCATCCGCATTGTTCACGACGAGGGTGATCTCGTCCTGGAAGTTTGGGATGAAGGTAAGGGCATGCCGGCCGAACGATTGTCAGAAATTCAGACGAGAGGCTCTGGTGTCGGGATTCGAGAACGGGTTCTCCAATTGTCCGGGACGATGAGCATTAAGTCCGATGCTTCGGGAACTCGGATCCGCGTGGTCATTCCAACTCCCCAATCTGCTGCGCAGGAACTGGCGACCAATGATGAACCGCTGCAAACCACCTGACTGGGAAACTGGTGAGAGCTCGAGTAGAAGTGCCCGTCTGAGTGACAACAGCATAAAAAATCCTCGCTGCCATCTATATAAACAGCCCATCGTTGCCGGATGATTCGACTGCAACCCATCGGGCCAAGGCGACCGGTATTCTTAGCGGCAAAGAATATACTGATCACGGAATATGCTCAGTCGCTGCACTCGGATTTCGCTTAAGCTTGATCTGATTGAGCACAATGGGAAACACCGGTGACGGAAACTTCTCCAGAGCGGCAGTTGGTCACACGCCTTCTAAGAGAATGGGGCGGTGGGAATAAAGCGGCTCTCGACGAGTTGATGCCGGTGGTTTATCAGCAACTTCGCAAACTGGCGTCGATTTGCCTGCGTTCGGAACGTCCCGACCACACCCTGCGGGCCACTGCTCTGGTC
>JBAPOI010000392.1:0-5221 GCA_049279555.1 Candidatus Sulfotelmatobacter sp. | reverse complement strand
GAATCGGAGCGATCATGATGTTGCCGGTTTCGGTTTGCCACCAGGTATCGGTGACCGGGCAGCGGTTGCCGCCGATCATTTCGCGATACCACATCCACGCTTCGGGATTGATCGGTTCGCCCACGGTACCGAGCAGGCGCAGACTCGACATGTCGTGCTTCTTCGGCCATTCACTTCCCCACTTCATGAAGGTGCGGATGGCAGTGGGCGCGGTGTAGAAGATGTTGACTTGATGGCGCTGAATGATCGACCAGAAGCGGTCGGGCTCGGGATGATTCGGAGCGCCTTCGTACATGAGGGTGGTCGCGCCATTCTGCAACGGTCCGTAGACGATGTAGCTGTGGCCCGTAACCCAGCCGATATCCGCGGTGCACCAATAGGTGTCTTCGTCTTTGAGATCGAAGACCCATTTGGTGGTGAGATAAGTGCCAACGGAATATCCGCCGGTGGTGTGGACCAGGCCCTTCGGCTTACCGGTGGTGCCCGAGGTGTAAAGGATATAGAGAGGGTGCTCGGCGTCGAGGAGCTCGGCGGGGCAAACGTCGGAGGCGGTGGCCATGAGGTCGTGCCACCAATAGTCGCGGCCAGACTGCAGGTTGATGGGCGTTCCGGTGCGTTTGTAGACGATAACATTCTTCACGCTGGGGCAGGATTTGAGCGCTTCTTCGACTGCAGGAAAAAGTTTGACCTCAGCGCCGCGGCGGTAAGAACCATCTTGCGTGATGACCGCGGTCGCGCCGCAGTCGTGGATGCGGTCGATCAGGGCGTGGGCGGCGAATCCTCCGAAGATGACAGTGTGGGGCGCGCCGATGCGGGCGCAGGCCAGCATGGCGATGGGCAGCTCTGGAGTCATGCCCATGTAGATGGCGACTCGGTCACCCTTCTTTACGCCGAGTGTCTTTAGAACATTGGCGAACTTCTGGACTTCGCGATGAAGCTGCTGGTAGGTGAGCGTGCGGATTTCTCCGGGTTCGCTTTCCCAGATGATGGCGGCTTTATTCTTGCGCGTCGAGTAAACATGACGGTCGAGGCAGTTATAGGAGAGATTGATCTGGCCGCCGACGAACCACTTTGCCCACGGGAGATTCCACTCGAGGACCTTGTCCCACTTCTTGAACCAGTGCAGTTCGCCGGCAATGCGGCCCCAGAATTTGTCGGGCTCGGCGATCGATTCTTTGTAGAGGTCTTCATATTCGTCGCGGCTCTGAATGTGGGCACGGCGGCTGAATTCGGCGGGCGGCTCGAAGCTGCGCTGCTCCTGAAGAATGGAATCGATGCTGCTGGCCTGAAGATCGGCTATCGCTCTATCTGACATGAACAGAAACCTCGACTTGGAGGAATATGAGGCGCGGACGCTGGTCCATGGTGGTTCGTCGTCGGCATGTGCGCGGCTGAAGCACCCGTCATTTTACTACTACCGGTCGAGAAAGAATTGGACGAAACGGTTGCAGAGTCCGCAGACGCCGTCGTAGAGGAAAATTACTGAAGCCATCGGATAGGCGGCACGACTTTAGCTTCCATAAACGAACCATCCTTGTTTCCCCAGGAAACGGAGAAACAAGGACGGCAGCGCTCGAGATATCGATAAGAAGGCGATGTCCGCCTCCAAAATCGTAAACCGGCAGGTATCGGGCGATCAGTTAAACATCAGTACAAGAGGGAGGCGTTGAAAAAATCGTTCAGATCGGAAGTTACGCCCGTCCCACCCAAGGTTAGCGCAAGTGTATGTTGCCCAAAAGTCAGATTGAAACCGATAAACAGAGTCGGCAACGCGCGGTGGGTGCTAGCTCCGTTGGACCACATCTGTCCGGTCGCGATTTGAGTTCCATCCAGAGAAACGAAAAGTTGCATAGAGACATTTGCTGACGTCGACCACAGACTGCTGGTTACGACCAGCAGCGCGGGGCCATCCAGTGGAGCGTTGAACTGCGCTTTTAAAGGTAAGGGGCCCGGTTGGTTGATAATCTGCAGTACTTGCATTGGAAATCTCCTTTCACATTTGTCCTCGAGTCGTGACCAAGACAAATTCTCTCTAACTCGCGCAAATATTTCGGAGCCCCTGCGCTAACACCTAGTTAGTTGATCAGTCGTTAGTATCGATCTAGCGGACGCCGGGATTGTAGCACGGCAAATCGACCTAGCCACTTAGTTCCAACCTGATGTAGACGCTGTTTTCAACCAGCAATCAACGAATCCCAAACCAATAATTTACTTTGAGCCGAGGCGGATGAGCTCCGCACGCAGACGCGAATGATTCTGGGTTTGGCGAAGATAGGACATTTCGCTGCGGGCAGATTTGGTGCGGATGATTTTGATTGCGTTTTGTTTTTCTTCTGGAGACCAACGGGCGAGGTCTGGAATGAGAGCTAGGACCAGCGCCCAGTTTTCCAGAGACTGTTGCTCGTCTGCGGACCAGCGGGCTGCGTTGATTCTTAGGGCTCGGATTAACGCGGCTGTTGATGCTCGACGGACTTTCTGGCTGTCTCCCTTAAAATCGCTGGCCATGCGGCGGTTGATTTGTAGGCCTAGGGTGCGGGTAGAGAAGGTGTCCCAAGGGCCCTCAGCGGCTAAAGCCGGCGAGAATTTGGTGGCATCTATGGCACGACTGGAAGTCGTGCCCTTCCCGAGCTTGCTATTTCTGAGTGTCGCGTCTACGGCGCCGGCACGCCTTAAGGCGTACCCTGATACGAATCCGTTCCCATCAGGAATATCGTAGAACATGTGGGCTTCGGCCAGGCGCTTCAGGATGCGCCGTGGAGTTCTATATTTCGGATTTGCCGCGATCTTTTCTTCTTCTTTCTCACACAAATTTTGCAGATCCGGGCGACCCGGACGGAAGCCCAGCTTGCGATAAAACCAGAAGGCTCCGGAGTCGATGGCTTCGTCGTTGTTTTGGCCGATCTGGTAGGGATAAATCGAAATACACTCTGCACCAGTTAAGGCACGCAGACAACGTAGCGCCTGCGCATAAATCCACGCGGTTTCTCCCTGACGATAGGTGTAGAAGGTATTGAAGCCGACCTCGATCCATTCGCAGAGGCCGATGGCTTCGATGTAGTTGACGGGCACGCCATTCTTGAGCGTGTAGCCGGCAACATAGGCGCGGAGCGGGAGACGGCGGTCGGGCGGAAGTCCCCAGAAATGCATGACAACGCCACGGCCTAAATCGGCGCGGACTACAGAGTGGGGATCACCCAGAGTAGTGCCATACAGTTCGCGGTAGCGGACGACCATGATCTCGCGGATGGCGTTCATGACGGATTCTCCCTCGGCGACGGAAAGCTTTTCGAGCTTGGGTGCAGGCCGGGAGAGTTCGCTGGCGAGAGAAACTTCGCTGCGCAAGATGAGTGGCTCGTTATGAAAATGGAAGCGGCGAGGACGCGTCCAGTTGCGCGTACGGGAGAGCTTCAGGTTTTCGAGTTTCCAGCGAATGGGCAGACGAAGCGAATCGTAAAGTTCGGCGCGTTGGGCTGAAGCAAGCGGAAGTTGCTCGAAGCGGTTCAGCAGGAACCGGAGTGCATTGTGGCGACCGCGAGCAGCGTCAATCCAACTGGACCATGGAATGTTGGCTTCTACGTCGGCGTCCTCTTCCAGCAGCGGGATGAAGCGCGGCCAAGTGTTGCCGCGTGGGCGCTCGCCCTGATAGTCGTCCCAATAATCTTTCCACGCTATCTCGACGTTGTTGGGGATGCGGCGCGCCAGCCAGTTAGCGACATCGAAGGAGAGAACATCCTGCATGGTGGTGCCGGCGATGCCAGAAGTGTCGAAGTCGTCGAACATGGACAAATCGGCGTTAAGGTCACGAAGATTTTCGATACGTCGATGGAAGGTGTCGAGTAGACGTTCGACCGTGGAAATCTGAGAAGCAGCGTGCGGAAAGGCGCGTAGAAAGAGCAGGCATTCGTGAAAGCGAATCAGTTGATGAGGGTCAGTGAATTGGAACTTCGAGAGTTGGGCCAGAAGTCTAGTGATGACGGATGCATGGCCTGGATCGAAGCGATTTTTTGCGGCTTCAAGTTGGGTGAGAATATCCCTCGGATCGCGCGACATGGCAGCGACCTAGTGTAACGCAGGCAAGCTGAGCCCCTTCGACAAGCTCAGGACAGGGCTCTGCCTGGACAGCCGAGGCGGCTGTCCCCACATGATTTTAGGAGAGATGGGAAGCTCCAGACTTTGACCGCCAGGCAACAAGGGGGACTTGCTGCCTGGCGAGTCTGGTCGGGCGGGATGGCTCCGGTTTGGAGGGCCGCCACGAAGGCCGTTCAACTCAACTAGTCGCCAACGCCGCAGGTGCAAACACCCTTCTTGCTGCCATCCAACTGGATCGCATAGCACTGGTTCTGCAGACGGCTAACTTCAGCGGCGCTGAGAGTCGCATCTTGCGAAGGAGTCTCAGTGATCGTGAAGTTGCTGTTCTGGATGTGCGTGAACCACGAACGAATCGCCGGATTCGGGTTCAAGCGAGTCGGAAGCGGGCAAACGCCAGCCACTGTCGGAGTCGACACAATCTTGACCACGCCCGTGGCCAGAACGACACCAGTCAGCGGATTGCCAGTCAGGTCTGTGTTAACCGAGAGCGTACGCAGACCATCGGGAGACAGGAAGCAGCTGCAGCACTCCGTGAGTTCCTGGCTGGGATCGAAGACGAAGATCGCGGCGCAGATGTTGCTGTTTGCGCCTACTGTGCCGCTTACCGGTTGATAGGTTCCAGGGTTGGTGAGGCGCACGGTGCCATCGGGAGCGCCGGCGGTGTTGGCATTGGCAAAATAGTCAACTTTCAGAGTGTCGGGTGGCGGAGTGGTGACTGCCGCCGCACAAACGGCCAGAGCTAATAGACACACTACGACTGTAGCGATGTGACGCATTATTTTTCCTCCTACGGGTTTACGCCACCCTGCTGGGGAGGAGATAGCTCGGGCTAACTGGCGCTTGGTTACTTTACCCTGAATCGAAGATCGTACAAGACTCCAGTTGAGCTAACCCAAAGTTATTAGCCCTCTAAAATTGGCTACCAGCAAGGCTTTTGGGCTGAGTGAAGAATCTTGCAGGGTTGAATGGATTGACTTTATAGCGAATTAAAAGCGAATAAACAGCGGTTTTCCTAGGTGTCGGTTGACGGGTATCGTCACGACTGAAGATGCGGAAGCCTTCGACGATAAAGCCTGCGGCATAGGTTTATGTAGGGACAGCCGCCCCCGGCTGTCCAGGAGCGAAGCTCCGC
>JBAPOI010000391.1:0-1551 GCA_049279555.1 Candidatus Sulfotelmatobacter sp. | reverse complement strand
TCGCCACCCAGCTCTGCGCACCACCATCGTCGAGACCGCCGGAGAACCACTGCAGCAGGTAGCCGAGAAAGTTGAGGTTTTCTTTGAATATTTTGACGCTCGCGATTGGAGCCAGGCAGAACTGGAGAAAGCTCTTGTCCAACAGAGCCAGCGGCCGTTCTCTCTGACGCTAGGTCCATTGTTTCGGACTGTCCTATATGCCAGGTCGGAAAAAGAATACCTGCTGCACGTTGCAGTGCATCACGTGGTCGCAGATTACTGGACTCTCACGTTGCTGCTGGATGAAATTGGAAAACTGTACCAGGCCTATGCGAATAAAGTCGAAACACACCTTGTTCCGTCGGAATACAGTTACGCAGACTATGTGGAATGGCAACGGGAGCAACTTTCCGGTCCTGCCGGAGAAAGACTGCGGGACTATTGGAAGAATGAGCTGGCAGGAGAACTGCCGCCTCTCAGTCTGCCCGCGGACCATGCCCGTCCGCCAGTACAGACATTTCGTGGCGCTTCCTTCCCTTTTAGCCTCGATGCCAGGCTAACCGAAAGATTGAAGAAGCTTGGAGATGAGCAACAAGCCACGCTCTTCACGACATTTCTGGCGGCGTTCCAGGTTTTGCTCTATCGCCTCACCTCTCAGAAACAAGTCATCGTTGGCTGCCCGATTGCGGGCAGATCAAGAGCAGAATTTGCGAACATCGCGGGGTACTTCGTGAACGCCGTGCCCTTGCGAGCGGATTTTCAGCAGCGGCAAACCTTCACTGAATTCCTATCGCAGGTTCGCAACCGGGTATCGAAAGCCTTTGCGCATGAGTTGTATCCCTTCTCGTTAATGGTTGAGCAACGTGGAATGGCTCGCGATCCGGCAGTGCCCCCCATCTTTCAGAGCGCGTTTGTCTTTCAACAGACGTACGGGAGCCGTTCGGAAGATTTTGTGCGTTTTGCGTTAGGGCAGCCGCAGGCACAGGTAACCTTGGGCGGCCTGCAGTTGGAGCACGTCGCCGTCGAACAGCGAACAGCGCAGTTTGACCTAACGCTAACGGTCGGCGAGGGACCGGACGGGATCGTTGGAGCCTGGGAGTACAGCAGCGACTTATTCGAAAAGACCACCATTGCCCGCTGGGCTGAGAGCTTCTCCGTCCTTTTAGAAGAAATCATCTCGCGCCCTAATATATCGGTAAGTCAATTGCCGATTCTTTCGGGCAGCCAGTATGACCAGTTGGTGGAGGAACTTAACCGGACGAAGCTCGAATATGACAGCGACCAATGCCTACATGAGTTGATTGAAGAGCAGGCAAAGACCAAGCCAGCGAGTGCTGCGATAGTTTGTCGTGAGACCGAACTTAGTTATACAGAGTTGAATGACCGGGCGAACCAGATGGCTCGGTATCTTCTCCGCTCGGGGGTACGACAAGAAGATCTTGTAGGAGTTTGCATGCGCCGTTCGCCGGAAATGGTGGTAGCCATGCTGGGTATCTGGAAAGCGAACGCCGCGTACGTTCCTCTGGATCCTCAATATCCCGAGGAACGGTTGCGCTTCATGTTGGAGGACGC
>JBAPOI010000390.1:0-2948 GCA_049279555.1 Candidatus Sulfotelmatobacter sp. | reverse complement strand
CACTCAGCCGCCGAGCGATTTCGGCAAAGGCCAGCTTCTGCTCATCGTGCAGTTGGGCCACTTTGCCAGCCAGGTCCTTGTATTTTGACCGGCGGCCCTTGCCGATGTTTTGCTTTTGTCGGGGACGTTTAGTTGGCTTGAGCTTGGGCCGCTGACCACTCTTCCAATATTCCACAGCATGATGGTAGACGCTTCCTGGAATATTCAGTTTTCGCTGGATCACGATCGGAGTATGGCCCTCTGCGAGCATTGCCGCAATTTGCGGGGCGACGCGCTCATACTGTGGCACGTGGTCAATCAACAATTCGACGGGCTCCGATATTGTCCAGATTCGCTGGCACAGGAGTTCCAGACACATCGAATCTGGACAATCCTTATCCTTGGCAATCCGCGTCAGCATTTCAGCCAGTTTAGGCGTAAAAGTGGCCATCCAGATGGCCCTTCTGCCGCCCGCCGGATGAGGCTGCTGCGTGATGCTGATCGGCCCGGTTAAGTTACGTAGGGCATCGGCCGCTGCCGGGACCTCCTGATTGAGCAGGGCACGAATATCATCGAGGTAGCCCAATAGCATGGCTTCATCAATCGGCTTAATGGGCCGGCCATTCATTGGCACTACCTCCCTCAGCTTCTTGGTCTTTTCATCGAGAAGCCCACGAAGCTCCTTGGCACGATTGCGGATAGCCCGCCGAAGCGCCGCGTCTCCTTCGTCCTCCATTTCTTTAACGAGGCGCTTGATCTTTTGTTCCAACTTCTGCATCTCGGCCTTCAAAGGTTTCACGTCGGCTGGGGGCTCTGCAGCCAACTCGGCCAAGTACGTATTTGCCTGAGCGACGAGCTTGGCCACATTTTCTGTGGTCAGAATCCGGTCCCGCAGGAAGCCCAGCACGGCACCCTCGATAATTCGAGTGCTTTTGCTGCTGGTCAACTTGCACCCGCGGGCATGCTCAGTGCCGTTGGGGCAGAACAGCTGTTTGTACTTGCCGGATCGAAACAGCACTAACTCATGGCCACAGTAGCCGCAAACAAGTGTTCCGCTACACAGGGTCGTGGCAGAAACCTGATTCCGGGTCATCGCCCGTTTGGTCCCCTTTTTGCGCCGGCTAATTTCCGACAACCGACGGCGCACCGAGCGATACCGCTCCAACGAAATGAGCGCGAGGGACTTGTCATACTTGCGCTTCCACTCCGAGTGTGAGTTCTCCACTTTAACTCGCCGCTCGGTTTCATGATCGTACTCCGTGCGAAAGCGATTCCAAATGAACGCGCCAATCAACTCTGGTCCCCTGAGGGTGTCCCATACGACACATTCCGTCCAGCCGTCCCAGTTGTTCGCCTTCCGCTCGTTCAGTATTTGGACGATTCGGTAGGCCGACAGCTTTTTGTCCAGGAACATGTCGACGATCTCTCGTACGATCGCCGCCGTTTCCGGATCAATGCACGGCTCCGTCGCAGGTGTGCCGTCGGGATTGAGAATGTCACGGCCGTCTTCATCCTGACGAATTCGCCGGGTGAACCCCAGCTTCAGTTTTCCTAGGACGGTACCTCGATCGGCGGCGGCTTTCATGCCACGACCGACTTTTTCGCGGAGCTGTTTGACAAACAGCTTGGAGAGGATGGCGAACATTCCCACCATCAGCTCGCCCATCGGGCTATTCAAATCGAAGCCGTCGGAGGAGCCAATCAAACGCTTTCGCAGCTTCTTGATGAAATAAGCGAGACGCCACCATTCCAATTCATCACGGGAAGCGCGGGAAAAGTCGTCGATATAAAGCGTGTCGATCTTGTGCGACTCGTCTTCAATGACGTTCTTGAGCGAGCAATAGCCAACACGGGACGCATCAAGTCCACTGACCGAGTAGTCGGCAAACACGTACGACCAAGGGATGAATCGCTTTTCACTAGCCGCCTTGTCCAAATTGCAATTCGTCTGGTCCACGGTCGACGTGGGCTTCGAGTTGTCGCAAGAATACCGGCCATAGCTGGCACCAAATTTGTCCACCATCGAAGCAAACTGCCCAACGGAATCGTGCAAAACGACACCGGTGCGATGATGCCGTTTGAAGTCCTCGACCATAGCCGCAGTGACCGCCGGCGTTGGTTCGGGCAGTAGGCCAGCCTTGGCCAATTCGGGCCAATGCTTACGCTGCCGCTTGAGGTACTCGGCGGCGAGCGTCGCAAGCTCATTGTCGGGGGGAAGCCCACGGTCTTCCTTCGGGCGGCGTTGGCGGCGGGCTGGGCGAGGCAATAACTGACCATTCTCCTGGTCTTGGGGAAACTCCGTAGACATGACAAACCGATCCTTCTGGCGACACAGGGTGTCACCATCAGGGGAGCGGTAAGCTGATACTCTCAGAGACGCAAGTTAAACAGGTCGTCGTTTCTTGGCGTACAATCCTGGTTCCACAAGCGCCAGCAGCGCATTCCCTTTGAACGCAATGGTTTTGGGAAATAGCCCGAGTAGCAGGCTTAAGCCTGGAGTTTCATTCACAAAGGTATGACGCCGGTCGCCCCGACTTTTCAAATGCAATCGGAGCGTCGACTAATCAGAGTCGTTGCTCTGTCAACGCGTCGCTTTCCCGCCGGACAAGTGTGTAGTACTACACCTCTTCTTCACTCCCACAGTGGGCTACGTCTGCGTCATTGTTCCATGGGAGAAAGATGCTGCGCCATGTTCGCCGCGAATATCGTCTCAGCCAACGAGCAAGACGATATGCGTGCCTTTGGTGGCCGCGATAGCAGTACGTCCGGTTTCTAGATTGATATTGCCCGAATTCGCCTGCGACGCTTGAATTGCGGCCCGCTGGATGGGCACAAGCCGACGTATGGACGGAGCGAATCGGCTACAGCGCTCGATCGTATTCCTAATGGCATTCTTGAAAGGTTAACTCACAATGAGCATTCGATTCTCACGCTGGGCGACGGCCTTATCGGTTGTCGCAGTCATTTTA
>JBAPOI010000389.1:0-1628 GCA_049279555.1 Candidatus Sulfotelmatobacter sp. | reverse complement strand
CAGGTCCTGATCGGGCTCCAGCTCGATGTGCTCGCGTATGGGATCGCCCTGGCCGCGCCCGCCGGGGAGCCTCGCGCACTCCAGCGTGAAGAAGCGGCCGTCCGTAGAAAACAGGATCAGCTTGTCGGTGGTTTCGGCGTGAACCCAGAAGCGGGCCTGATCGCCTTCGCGGTATTTGATGCTGTCGTTTTCTTCCTGATGGCCTTTGAGCGTGCGGAGCCAGCCCTTCTCCGAACAGATGATGGTGATGGGTTCCTTCTCGATGAAGGCTTCGGGAGAAATGTCCTCGCCGATCTCAGGCGCCGCCGAGAACACCGTGCGCCGCTTGCCGAGCTGGGTTTTCTGCCCGAAGCGCACATTGATGGCATTAATCTCCTCGATCAATTTTTTGGACTGAAGATCGCCCGAGCCCGAAAGTTTCTTCAGTTCCTTCTGCTCCTGGGTCAGCGACGTATGTTCCTCGCGGATCTGCTTTTCTTCGAGCTTGCGCAAATTGCGCAGCCGCATGTCGAGAATGGCGGTGGCCTGACGCTCGGTGAGATCGAACGCCTTCATTAGTTTCGGCTTTGGCTCGTCCTCGTGGCGGATGATTTTGATCACCTTGTCGAGGTTGAGATAGACCGCGAGATAGCCATCCAGCACCTCCAGCCGGTCGGCGATTTTGGCGAGGCGATGCTTGGTGCGGCGTTTCAGCACCTCGCTGCGATGCTCGATGAAGGCGTTGAGCGCCTCGCGCAAGGACATCACTTTGGGCGTGATGCCCTGATCCAGCACATTCAGGTTCAGCGGAAAGCGCGATTCCAGTTCCGTGGTGCGGAACAATTGCTCCATCAGGATCTCGGCTTCGACGGCGCGAGATTTCGGAACCAGCACGATGCGCAAATCTTCCGCGCTCTCGTCGCGCACGTCTTCCAGGAGCGGCAGCTTCTTTTCGTCCATAAGCGCCGCTATACGCTCGATCAGCTTCGCCTTCTGCACCTGATATGGAATCTGGTCGACCACGATCTGATAGACGCCGCGGCTGCCTTCTTCTTTCTTCCAGCGCGCGCGCACGCGGAAAGATCCGCGTCCCGTGCGATAGGCTTCGGCAATGGCAGCCTGGTCGTCGACAATAATTCCACCGGTAGGGAAATCAGGCCCCTTCACCAGCTTGAAAAGGGTGCGTTCCTGCAGCTTTGGCGTTTCGATGAGGGCAGCAATCGCGTCGCACAACTCGCCCGCGTTATGCGGCGGGATCGAGGTCGCCATGCCGACAGCAATTCCGGATGCGCCGTTCGCCAGCAGATTGGGAAAGGCGCCCGGCAGCACCACCGGCTCTTCGTCCGCGCCGTCGTAAGTGGCGCGGAAATCGACGGCGTTTTCGTCGATGCCTTCGAGCAGTGCTTCGGCCACTGCCGTAAGCCTGCTTTCGGTGTAACGCATGGCGGCCGCGTTATCGCCGTCGATATTGCCGAAATTACCCTGGCCCTCGACCAGCGGGTAGCGTGCCGCAAAATCCTGCGCGAGACGCACCAGCGCATCGTAGATCGCCTGATCGCCGTGCGGATGGAAGCTGCCCATCACGTCGCCGACGACCTTCGCCGATTTCTTCGGCGCCGAACCGGGCGCAAGACCGAGCCGTTGCATGC
>JBAPOI010000388.1:0-6412 GCA_049279555.1 Candidatus Sulfotelmatobacter sp. | reverse complement strand
ATCGAACACCGTATTCCATATCAGATACGGCATGAAGACCTTCATCAGCGAAGCGCTCTTGCCAATGGCCCCTTTACGATTCGCCAGAAAATTTACCGATCCCGTAAATGGACGCTCCACCACAGGAACGAATACGGGCGCGCGCTTGTTCTGCGCCGCGGCCAGCGCCTTGGTAATCTCGCGAAAAGTCTGCGACCCGATTCCCGACGAGAGATGATACGTGTCGTGCTCCGGATGGTCTTTCTGATGCAGCTTAGCGATCGCATCGGCCACGAAATCTACGTTCACGATGTCGATCTTATCCGTCGGACGAAAAGGCAGCGCCGGCAAACCGGCGAGAAACACAAATGCCTTTACCATGTCGAATTGCGTGGTCTCCGCATAGCGGCTGTCGCCAAGCACGATGCTCGGCCGAAAAATCGTTTTCGGAGTTTCCGGCAGCAGCACGCGCATCATGTGCTCACAAAATTTCTTCGTGCGCGCGTAAGGATCGTAATCCGATCGCTCCCAATCGATCGACCGGTCCTCGCTCACCACTTCATTCTGCCGCTTCCCGGCAACCGCGACTGTGCTCACCTGGCTGAAGCGCCTTAAACCGTGATAATGTTCCGCTTGCCGCGCCAGCGTAAGAACTTCGAGCGTGCCACGCAAGTTCACGTTCAGGCAGCTTTTCTCAGACTTCCGGTTTAGCGATGCCGCGCAGTGGATCACTGAGTCCGTCGTGTGGACCAACCGGTCATACTCATCGCGTCCCAGCCCGAATCCGGCGTCGGTCAAGTCTCCGCGAAAAACTCGAACCCGGGTCTGCAGATATTCATAAAACTCCGGGAAGTCCATGTGCAATTGCATCGCCTGCCACAGCCGCCCCTCTGCTTCGTTGATATCCCGCGCGCGCACCAGCACATTCAGCGCCGCGCCGTGATCGCGCAGCAGATTCGCCGCGACGTGTGCTCCGATGTATCCCGTCGATCCCGTAAGAAATATCGCCATTCACTGATTCCGTTTCTTTGTCATCTTGAGCGAGCCATGCCGGAGAGCGAAGCGAGTCGGCATGCGCAGTCGAAAGATCCCTACCCGATTTACTGACGTCGGCACTCAGGTCCCTGTCTTCACCGTCTCGCCGTTCTGCAAACTCCGCGCCGGACGCGCTTCCAGCGGCCTACCCTCGATCAGCGGATACGTCCATCGCCGCAACGCCGGAATATGCACATTGATCCAATAATCCCACCAGTCGAGCAGGCGCGCCTTGTATCCGAATTCATCCCGCTCATCTTCCACTAACGCGTGCGACAGTTTCTCTACATTATCCGCCGCAAAATCGTGCTCATTGAATAAAATGAACGGCTCAAATAATTCGATGAGCTTCTCGACGCGTTCCAGATTTCTTTCGGTTTTGACCAGCGGCATTTTCTTCAACGGCAAGGGCGCCATGATTCGCTGAATCGACTTCACGATCGCCTTCTGCGCCGGCGCCGACATCCGCTGATACCGCGTCTTGGAGACGGGGATTGCATCGAAGCGCAGCCGCAGCCATGACTCCAACCCTTCCTGCGCGCGGTAATGCTTGCGATGCGCCAGCGACGTTAGTTCAATCGACCTCCCCATATCGCAGGGATTCGTTGCCGATGTTGCCAGTTGATACAACTCATCGTGCCGGCGCTCCACAATTGCCGCTGCAATCAGCGTCATTCCATCGCACACTGCATCTACCGGAATAATATCCAGCCGCTTGCTCTCATTCGACGGCAACTGGCGGAAATATGTCCCCAACAAATAAGATAGCGACGCCGATGTATTAATGCCCTCATTCCATCCCAGAAACGGCTTCGCCACCGAAGTTTCGACAATAGCGGGACGCACGACAGCGATCGGCAGACCCGCGCCATATTTGACAATCAGCGACTCGGCGAGGCTTTTGGTGAGCGTATAAGTATTCGGCCATCCTAGTTCTTTTGCCCGCCGCGTTCCCGCTTCGGTGAGATAGGTCTTCAGCCAGCGAATGCGGTTCTTTCGTATCTGGTTTTCCAGCGCCGCGCCTTGCAGCCCTTTCGCAGCGTGCTCTTTCGCCAACGATTGCGACCTCAGCCCCGCCGTCACCTCAGCACCCTCGGCCTGCGACTCCGCCTTCGCAATCACTTCATGCAGTGCCCGCCACTCCTGCTCCGCATCGAAGTTCTCAACGTTGCGCGGTGTGTAATTTGGAATCAGTTTTTCCGGCACGCGACCATCGCGCTCACCCGCCACATAACAGGTCGATAGGTGGAGCAACCCAGCGTGATCCGTGCTACGCACGAATTCCAGGATGTTCATCGCAGCGTCAGTATTCGTGGTCAGCGCATCGCGCAAGTCCGGATTGAAATCGGTCAATCCGGAACTGTTCACGATCAAGTCGAGATTCTGCCGCAGGCGCCCAGCGGTCTCTGCGTCAAGCCCGAGCCCCAGCTGCGTCACGTCTCCTTCGACTACCTCGACCTTTTCCCGCAAATAGTCGGCAAAGCCTGGCCCATACTTTTCAAACAGAAGATCGAAGACCGGAGATTCTTCTACAATCTTCTCGAAGCGTCGCTGCGCTGGATTCGATTTCTGCCGCCGGATCAGAAGATAAATCCGGCCGATCTCCGGCAGTTCAATTAGCGTGTTCGCTAGCCATACTTTGCCAATGAAACCGGTCACGCCGATCAGCATGATGTGCCGGCCCGCGAGCGCTCGCCGCACCGAGAATGCCTCCGTTTGCCTCTGTCCCCCGAAATGCACGATAGGACGTTCCGGCCCCGCCGGTTCCCGCCCGGCTCCAATCACGGCGGCCCGCAGTTCCTCCACGGTGATATCGAGTTGACGCGCCAGCGTCTTCGGCGCCCGCCGTCCATCCGGACTCTGCTCCTGAATCAGCGCGAAGCCTCCCCGTGGACGGATCACCGGCTCGAGCAGTCGTCCTGTGGCTACGCCATCACGAAATTCAAGGCGGTTCGCCACAACTCGCTTCACGCCGAGATGCAGCGCCAACGGCTTCATCACATGCTCCAGCCCCTGGCTCACCAGCACAACGTCAGCGCCCGAGCGCGCCAGTTCCTGCACGCGCTCCACACCGCGCGTTTTCAATCGCGGCTTCAATTTGTATTGGAAGTACTCTTCTCCCAGCAGATCCAGCCGGTCGCGCGTCACACCGCGCAATGCGGTATGCACCACCCGGGTTGCAAACTTGCGGTTCGTCGAATAAAGAAATGGACGCAACACCGCCATCAGGAAAATCAAACCCCGGCGGCGGAAGCGTTCTGAGAAGGTCTGGGCATTCCAAGTGAAGAAGGCAACTGGCTCGACCACCGTCAAGTCAAGTAAACTCCCCTCGACCCGCCAATAAACGGTAGGAGATGTGAAGGCCGGCGGCCCGGACGAGGCAACTGGTTTGTGGTTTGACGGTTGCAAGTGGTTTGGCTGTTCCAAAATGTACTTCGCCCACACAGGCTTCCCGGCAGCCCGGTAGACGAACTTCCTATTGTAACAATGCCGTAAAACTCCGCCAGACGTTTGACGTTAATAAACAATCAGCGCATACGGTTCTGGCTTCCACGGTGCTTTAAACTGAAAATCGGGAGCTGGAGCTCATTTTCACACTGCCGTAACAATTCTTCCGTATAGTTTCGCTCTTTAGCAACCACCTACTCCCAATTTTAATCCGCGATCCGAGGAGCGACTATGGCCACAGCATCGGCAACGCCCGCACCATCCACGTTACTGGACCAGAAGCTTTCGCGGTCTCCCGGCAAACTTGGCATGATGATTTTCGGCGTCGTGCTGGTCATCGGCGTCGGCTATGCGGGTTCCAGTTTGCTACACGACCTCGCCGGCATTCATAACGAGTCGGTCCTACCCTATGTACTGCTGGGAATCGCGCTTCTGGTCGCTCTGGGATTTGAATTCGTCAACGGATTCCACGATACCGCGAACGCCGTGGCCACGGTCATCTACACTCACTCGCTAGAGCCTCATATCGCAGTGGTTTGGTCCGGCTTTTGGAATTTCCTCGGCGTGCTCGCATCCAGCGGCCTGGTTGCTTTCGCCATTGTCTCGTTACTTCCGGTCGAACTGATTCTGCAAGTGGGCAGCAAAGCCGGATTCGCCATGGTCTTTGCCTTGCTCGTTTCTGCCATTCTGTGGAACCTTGGCACCTGGTATTTCGGTCTGCCAGCCTCCAGTTCGCATACCCTGATCGGCTCCGTGATCGGTGTGGGCATCGCCAACCAGTTGATGTCCCCCAAGACCGGAACCAGCGGCGTGGACTGGGGTCAGGCAGCCAACATCGGTAAGTCGCTCCTGCTTTCGCCCATCGTCGGCTTCGGCTGCGCCGCGCTTCTGTTGCTCATCGCCAAAGCGCTGATTAAGGATCCAAAACTCTACAAAGCTCCCGAAGGCGCCGAGCCACCACCGTTCTACATCCGCTGCTTGCTCATTCTCACCTGCACCGGCGTCAGCTTCTTCCACGGCTCGAACGATGGACAAAAAGGCATGGGACTCATCATGCTGATTTTAATCGGCACCGTTCCCACCGCCTACGCTCTCAACCACGCCATCACCTACAAGGATTCTCAGGATTTCATTGCAGTCTCGCAGCAGGCTGCGGACACGCTGACCAAATATGTCAGTCCGAACGCGGTGGTCGGCGACCCGCACGATGATGTAACAGATTACATTCGCACCAAGGATTTCACGCCCAACACCATGCTTGCGCTGCGGACTATGGTCAACGACATCGGGAACGAGACCTCGCTCTATAAAGAGATGAAGAAAATCCCCAACGACCGGGTACGCAACTTCCGCAATGATATGTACCTCATCAGCGAGTCGCTGCGCCTCATGCAGAAGACTCATCAGCCGGAGATAGCCGCCGCCGACACTGCGGTTCTGGCCAATTACAAAAAGCACATCGACCACTCCACCCGCTTCATTCCACTCTGGGTAAAAGTAGCCGTGGCCATGGCTCTCGGTTTGGGCACCATGGTCGGCTGGAAGCGCATCGTCGTGACGGTGGGAGAAAAGATTGGCAAGAGTCACCTCACCTACGCGCAAGGCGCAGTTGCGGAAATCACCGCCATGGCCACGATTGGCGCCGCCGACGGCTTCGGTCTGCCGGTCAGCACCACCCACGTTCTTTCGTCAGGCATCGCCGGGACCATGGCCGCGAACAAATCCGGAATTCAGTGGTCCACCGTCCGTAACCTGGCTCTGGCCTGGGTGCTGACGCTGCCGGTAGCCATGTTCCTCTCAGGGATGCTGTTTTGGTTGTTCCGTAGGACGTTCTAACTCCCTTCTGAACAATCAGGCTGGCTACCTTTCCGCTCTCGGCGTCATCTCACAGACGTCGAGGACATCCATATGAAGCCCACAGCTAGAATGCGCACAGTATTTTTCCTGCTCGCTCTCATAGCCTCCATGTTCACATCCATCGCACACGCCGGGAACGACGTGCTGGGCCAGGTAGAACTCGTCGGTGCCTCCAAGGTCGAGAACACTTCGGGCGTTTGGATTGACGGACAATACGTCGGCTACCTTAACGAGTTGAAGGGGGCAAAGAAAATCCTCCTACTTCCTGGTGAGCATGAAGTCACGGTGCGACAGGGCGGCTATCTGGATTTCGCGCGCAAAGTTGTAGTCCGCGCGGGGGAAAAACAGAGTATCGACGTAAAGATGGAGAAAGATACGCGGGTTTCTCTGCCGAAGGTGACGGCAGAGATAAAGTTAGACGTGAAACCTAATCGTGCAGCGGTGTTTGTGGATGGCGTATTCGTTGGCCACGTCGCGGAATTCGAGGGCATCGGCAGGGCACTGCTCGTGGCCCCCGGTAAGCATGCGATCAGAATCACTCTTCCTGGCTATCAGCCATTCGATACTGACATCGATTTGGTAGCCAACCAGAAATCAACAATTAAAACTGAAATGCCCAAGGGTGGCCCCGCAGAAGGCATTTCCCTGCCACAGTGATCAAGGCCCATGCATGATCGGATATCCGTTCAGCGGCACCCCTCGGCGAATGTTGAGGAATGACCCAACAGGACGTGCCCTCTCGATTACCCACTCCCTTCGCCGTTCCCCGCTAGAATAGACCTTTACCAAGGACTCATCCCATGGACAAACTCATCATCCGCGGCGGCGAACCGCTGCTTGGCACGGTCCGCATCAGCGGAGCCAAGAATGCCGCACTTCCCTGCATGGCTGCCGCCCTGCTCACCGAGGAACAAGTCATTCTCGAAAATATTCCCCAGGTGCGCGATATCCAGACCACGCGGAACCTGCTCGCCGCCATGGGCGCAGAGGTCGAACTTGGCTTTGGACGCGCCCATCATCGCACGACCATCCACTGCAAGAACCTCGCCAGCCCAAAAGCCTCATACGAACTGGTGAAGACCATGCGGGCCTC
>JBAPOI010000387.1:0-1692 GCA_049279555.1 Candidatus Sulfotelmatobacter sp. | reverse complement strand
CACTACTGTCCGGCTATAAGTCGAATAACAGAAGCTGTTTATGGCCAGGCGTATCCGCTTCTGGTTCGCCAGGTGCGTTTAGCACTGTAAAAATAGGGCTTTTCTCGAAAAGCGTGATGCTCAGAATTTGCAAGATTTCGCTCAAGCTGCGGTCCAGCTTGAGTTCCTTCTTCAGGATCGTCACGAGTACATAGACGCTGATCGAGATCCACACTTGCGTTCGGACTGCGTTGGGCGAGGTGCCGTAGAATGTTTTGATGCGCAGGTTTTGTTTGATCCACTTGAAGAACAGTTCCACCTGCCATCGGCACTTGTACAGCTGCGGTATCGTGAGGGCTGGTAGTTGGAAATGATTGGTCAGAAAAACGAACCGCTTGTCGGTGTCGGCGTCGTGGTAGCTGATTCGACGCAGCGGCACCGGATACTGTAGCGCGGTCTTCAGTCCTCGCAGCACGATCGTTTGATCGCTGCGTAAGCCCGTACTCTTGTCGACGCGACGATGCGAACGGCGCCCATAATCCAGATTGCGTTTGGCGCGAATGACGAAGAACGCCAAGCCCTCGGTGAAGCGGTACAAGCGGCGAAAATCGACGTAGCCGCGATCCATCATGTAGAAGGCCGTAGGCTCGGGCACGAACTCGTCGAGCGCTTTGACATCGTTGGTTTTGCCATCGGTGATATGGATAAAACAAGGAATATTGCCATGCAGATCGATCAGCGTGTGGAGCTTGACTGCTCCCTTGCGTTTGCGAAACTTGGCCCAGGGGAACAACGAAAGACAAAGATCGATGGTCGTCGAATCGAAAGCGTAGGCAGGCTGATCCAGGTCGACGGCGAAGGCATCGTTGGCATAGAGTTTCCGCGCGTGAGCGATGAGAACACGGGCGAAGTCGTTGTAGATGCGCCAATCGCGTCGCTCGTTGGCGTCGGCCAAAGTGCTGCGTGAGACGTTGCCGCGAAAGCCCGCGTGATAGAGATTGGGAGCCATGGCTCGCAAGCATGTTTCGATATCGCGCAAACTGTCGCGGTAAGTGAGTTGAGCGAAAGCCATGCACAGAAACTGATCGAGGCAAGAAAACTGTCGCAAGCGTCGATGGCCCTGGTAGCGCTGGATACACTTGTTGAATTCGTGTTTGGGCAAGAAGTCGAGGAGTTGCGCAAAGACAGTTCGGCCGAAGTTCATGTGCCATCCCTCGCCAGACGATGAGGCGGAAAGCATGGCTCAAATGTACGACCGAATTGAAATCGAAAACAGTCATTGCTGAATATAACCAATTTATGCAGAACGGGTTGCGCCAAAATCTCAGGACATCAACCGGACAGCAGTGGTACCATATAATGAACGTCTGCACACTGCAGGATGTGTAGGTCAAGGACGATGCAACTCACCAAGGATGTCAAAGCCCACCTTATCACCACTGCCAATGCCTTAAAGGGCAGCGAGCGGCGACTCTTTTTGGCTCGAACCGTCAAACTCCTCGGCTGGGGCGGGCAACGCCGAGCCGAACGGGAACTGGGTTGGAACCGCAATACGCTCGTCAAGGCAAGCCACGAACTGGAAAGCGGCATTGTCTGCCTCGATGCGTTTTCCCAGCGAGGGCGGCTACCAGCTGAAGAACGCTTGCCCGACATGTTGCAGGACATCAAAGCCATCGTCGATAGCCAAAGCCAAACCGACCCTCGGTTCCGCAC
>JBAPOI010000386.1:0-4649 GCA_049279555.1 Candidatus Sulfotelmatobacter sp. | reverse complement strand
GGAAGGCTACAAAGTTATCTTCGAAGACATTTCGAGTCGCACATTCTGATCGAATGTGCAGCATGATGCCATAAAAGCAGAAGGGCGGGCTTTGAACAATTAGACGATGGTATCGGCGATACGTTTGTATCAGTCCTGCAATCGCTGGTTCATTTCACAGCGCGATCCATGTCAAGCTGTGTACATCGTCATTTTTGTCGATTAAGCCCATGAAGTACGGTCGAAAGCAAGAAGGGACAGTATTGCGAGCGTTCGATACATTGTGGGAGAAACTCTTCTGCCGACGAAAAGCTTCGAGCCGCAAGCCAAATTCGCTGAGCAGGTCAGCAGTTGCTCCTGGCGTCCAGGCTGCCGGCGTCCGAGGAGACAGCCAGCGTGAAATGAAAACTTGCTCCGCGAGGAGGGTTGTCCGTAGCCCAGAGCCGGCCGCCGTGGGCCTCAATAATCGTCCGGCTGATACGGAGCCCCATACCGGTGCCGTGTTCCTTGGTGGTAAAGAAGGCGTTGAATATCTGGCCGGCTTGGTTTGGGGGAAGTCCGGTGCCCGTATCTGCAACCGATACCAAAAGCTGTTCGTTGCCATCATTCCGGGTGCCGAGCGTGAGTTGACGCGGGCCATCGACTGCCTTCATTGCGTCGATGCCGTTGACCATCAGGTTCATTAATACCTGCTGTAGCTGGATGCGGTCTGCCACGATGAGTGGCTGATCGGCTGCGAGCTTTGTCTGTACGGACACCGAGTGCTGGGTCGCCTCGTTGTGCAGAAGAATCTCCATCTCTCGAATCATCTCGTTGACATCGACGCGCTCCTTGGTCACAACGCCTTTTCTGAAAAACAGCCTGACTCGGTTGATGATTTCCGCTGCCCGGTTTGCATCACGAATTATCAACGAAGCTGCAGCCCGGGCGCCTTCGAGATCAGGCTGCTCGCGATCGAGCCGACGCAGGCAGGTAGAAGCATTCGTGATGGCGCCACTGATGGGTTGGTTAATCTCGTGCGCAAGGGAGGCACAGAGTTCGCCCATCGTGGTTACGCGATTCGCGTGTGCGAGATCTCCCTGCGCTTTGCGTAATGACTCTTCGGCGCGTTTCCGGTCTTCGATATCGATGCCAGTGCCGTACCACTTGACTATCTCTCCATGACCATCACGTAAAGGTACGTTGCGTACAAGCAACCATCGATAGTCGCGCTGTGCAGTCAAAACTCGCGCTTCAATTTCGACGGGCTCTCCAGCGGCCAATGCCGATCTCCACTTAGCGATGTATCGGGCACGATCATCGGGATGAACGATGGATTGCCAACCGGATCCAAGCAATGCCTCGATCGATAGCCCCGTGGATTCGAGCAAACGCTGATTGATGAAGTCTACTGAACCATCCGGCAGAGTGCTCCACACATGAGCGGGAATGGTGTTGATTACCCGGCGGAGCCGGTCCTCGCTGCCTTGCAAGCTCTCATAGAGATCCTGCAATCGCCGCGCTGTATCGTTCGATACGCGTCCCAGTTGGGCAAGTTCATCTTCTCCCTCGACGGGAACCCGATGTTTGAACTCCCCTCGCGCCAACATCTTTGAACCTTCGACCAGTTGTTCAAGGGGCCGAGTAATGCTGCGCGTTATGGCCAGCCCCAAGGTCCCGGCAATCAACAAGGTGAGAACGACCGTGGTCGGCACAACAATAAAAATCCGCTGCTGCACCTGGCGGATTTTGTTTGCGGCTTGGGCATGTTCCGTCTTTACCTCGCGGTCGACTCTTTCCACCAAGGCAGAGGTCGTAAATTCGAGTGGCCGCAGCTGATTGGCGAGCCGCACTTGCAGGGCATTCCAGTCATCCGCGGCAGCTAACTCGATCACCGAGGCGGTCTCCGATTGGAGATTCGACTGGGCGACGGCGAGCGTGGGCAGAATCGTCGGGTCAGAGGCGTTATCGGAATGCACGGCCAGCAGGGCGTTTTTGGCACGTCGCATGTCCTCCGCAATGGACTCATTCATCGATTGAGTCTCCGCCTTCAGGCGTTCGGCGTTTCTTGCGTTCGCGAGCGACTCAAGTGTGTCGCGAAACTTGAACATATCTGAGCGAACACGTAAGACAGTTACTAATTCCTCGTCATATTCATTGAGCCGCTCTGCCTGTGCCTGGACAATATGGAATTGCCATAGGACGATTACGTCACCGGCTAACATCGAAACGATGATGAGCGCGAAGCATAAAATCAGGCGTGGGCCGATATTGAGTCGCGGTCGATTCATCTCAGTGCGAACCTGTTCCCGGTTGAGCTTTGTTATTGCCCATGATCCGAACGAGCTCATTCTCGAGCGCAGCGGCCGCGGCTGGAGCAGTGGACTCGCGGGTCAGCACAGAGTGCAGTGCGTGGGTATAGGCTTTGGAGACCGCCTCATAGTTCGATCCGGCAATCGCCGACGGGCGTGAAACTATCTCACTCCCACCCGATTCTCCCTCTTTGTACCACCATGGATAGATTTCCCTGATCACCGGCGGAACTTCAAAGTACTCCACCTTCCGGTCCGGCTTTTCAGGATGAGTCGTCCTGAATTCTAACCGTTTGCGAAGCAGGAACTGGATGAACTTGAGGGCTTCGGCGCGGTGAGCTGAAAAGCGGGATATTCCCAGAGCGTAGCCTCCCGTGGTAGCGACTCGCGCGCTTTTTCCAGCAGGGACGCTGGTCACTCCCGCCTGGTCGCGGAACGGCTTATCTTGAGCAAAAACCTCATACACAATGGCGTGGCTGAGCAGAAACGCAGCTTCGCCGGAAACCCAAAATTTATTTTCCGCATCCGTAGCGGTGTAAGAAACAACGCTTGAAGGAGAGATTGAACCTACCCAACGTGCCGCGCGCTCCCAACTCCGAATAACGTTTGCGTTGTTTACGCTGATTTTTCCATCGGGCTCAATGATGTGGCCGCCTCCTTCGGCAGCTTGCCATTCCAATCCTTCCATCGTAAGTTGTTCGCTGTCGGTTGCGATCGCTCCAGCCCAGACGTATCCCCAAAAATCTTTCTTCCCTTTTGCGCGCTCTCCAGCCTGAATCCGGGCGGCCATTTTCTCAAGCTCATCCCAGGTTCTAGGTGGAGTTTTGTAGCCGTACCTGGCGAGAAGGTCCGTCCGATAAATCAAAACCTGCACACCAAGCGGCTGATTCGGCATCCCCAGAACCTTCCCCCGGAACTTGTAGCTTTCGATGATGTCGCGATTCTCCGAAGAAATCTCCGAGGCAAAGTAAGGTTGCAGGTCGATGAGGTAGTCACCCATGGCTCCGGTCCAGATCGTGTCAACGCCGTAAAGGTCAGGGGACGGGGCACCGCTGCGCAGCAAATCCATGGCAAGATCGAGTTTCGATCCGTTGTCCTCTGGTGTCGGAAGATCGTTGACGCGAATGCCCGTTTCTCGCGTAAACTCCTGCAAATAAGCGTCCGGAATCATCCGATGGTCGCCAGGAACTCCGCGGCCGTCAGAATCGAAATATGTGATGGTCACGGGCTGTGCGGGCTTATGGCAACCGGAAAAAAGAGACACAAACAGCAGGATTCCGGCGATGGCCAAATCTCGAAAGCGATGAGATAAGAACCAACGCCGATCTGCCCAGCGCATCACACGACTCATGGTTTTGATTTGGATGGATAACGGAGGCAGTTTTCACTGCCATTACAACGTCAGGAACAAGCGATGGCGTGCACTCCTCGCACAGCAATCGACGTTCCTTATTCGCACGGAGGAATGGTAGCAGAAATCGCGGGCAGACGTTCTCGGTCGCACCCCGTATCCGCTCGTGCCCTGGTTTATCGCTTGCCTACGATCTAAGGGAAGCCTTTCATCTGCTGGCAACCCTTATAAGTCGCGGCTAGTTTAGGAGCGACTCCCAGTTCGCTGGAACCTTTCCTGCGGGTCCAGGAGCGGGCTGACTTTTTGGGTGCGAATGTGGCGGAAGCAACTCCGCACCTTTGACCATCCCCTGCTTCTCGTAGTCCTGCTTTTCATAATTGTAGAACCAATCTTCACCCGGCTCAAAGCTGGCGATGATCGGATGCCCTGTCGCTGCCGCATGCTTGGATGCATGCTGACTCGGAGAACTGTCGCAGCATCCGATGTGCCCACACTCCGTACACCGGCGGAGATGAAACCACCAACCTTCCGGTGACGCCAAGCATTCTACACATCCATCGCCGCTCGGCTTCGAAGCAGGGTTGATTCCGCGGTGGTCTTTCTTCATTTAGGTTTGTCCTTTGGACGTTGCATGTCTCGCAAACAGTTCAAGCCACCAGCAAGATTTTCCCGCCGCCACCCTTTTCTGCCGCGGCTTGGGCCTCGGCCGCTTCACTGAGTGGCATCTTCCGGCTAATCGGGATTACCAGCTTGCCATCTCGCACCGCTTTGGCCATGAACTCGAGTGTTTTCCTATCGAACTTCGAGAATACGTGCGCCACCTTTACAGATGGGTACTTCGCGGCGTTCTGCGGTGCGTCGACAACCGATGCATACACTCCTCTCGGCTTGACCTTGGCGATCAGCTTCTCGGCGGTTTTTCCTCCGACTGCATCCGCCACCGCATCGAGCGATTGAAGATTTGCAATCGCGGTGTCGTCGTCGGTTGCGACCATCTGATCCGCACCGGCGGTCTTCGCTTCCTCCAT
>JBAPOI010000385.1:0-3471 GCA_049279555.1 Candidatus Sulfotelmatobacter sp. | reverse complement strand
GGCATCGGCGAGAACAAGGGGTACGAGTATTCGCGAGTATCGAACCCTACCCGAGACCGGCTGGAACAAAACCTGGCATCGCTTGAAGGCGGAGTAGCGGCGCCGGTTTTTGGTAGCGGAATGGCGGCGATCAGCGCAATCGTCACCCTGCTGAAATCAGGTGATCACGTGGTTTGCGGCAACGACCTTTACGGTGGAACGCCGCGGTTGTTCAACCAGGTGATGACGAATTTTGGTCTGCAGTTCACCTATGTGGATACGTCAGACGCCGAGAACGTAGAGCGTGCGATACGAAAGAACACGCGCATGGTTTTTGTGGAAACGCCGACCAACCCGCTGATGAGCGTGAGCGATCTGCAAGTGATCAGCAAGATTTGCCGGCGCAAGAAGGCTGAACTGGTGGTGGATAACACGTTCACGTCCCCCTACTTTCAGCAGCCACTTGCACTCGGCGCGGATATGGTGGTGCACTCAACCACGAAATTTCTGAACGGACACAGCGATGGACTTGGCGGGGTAGTGGTGTGCAGCCGGCCGGACCAAGCCGAAAAATTGGCCTTTCTGCAAAAGGCGGTGGGCGCGATTCTTTCTCCGTTCGAATGCTGGCTGGTTTTGCGCGGAGTGAAAACGCTGGCAGCTCGCATGGAAATCCACGACCGCAACGGACGCGTGATCGCAGAATTCCTGGCAAAGCAGAGGAAGATCAGCAAGGTGTTTTATCCGGGGCTGCCCGATCATCCGCAGCACGAACTGGCGAAACGGCAGATGAGCGGATTCGGGGCCATGATTACGTTTGAGACAGGGTCGCTGAAGAACGCCAACCGGATGCTGAAGAAATTGCGAGTATGTTCTCTCGGCGAGTCTCTGGGAGGAGTGGAGACACTGATCTCGCATCCCGCGACTATGACGCACGCGGCCCTCGGCGAAAAGGGACGGAAGGCGATCGGCATTACCGATGGCATGGTGCGAATCTCAGCGGGCATCGAAAACGTCGAGGACATTCTCGAAGATCTGGAAACGGGCCTGGCCGCAATTTAGCAAAATTTTCATTGTGAGGTTTCGATTCACAGTTCTTCCCACCGGTCACTGCGAAAAATTTCTGCGGAGACAGATTCGGCGACCCATTCCAGATAGGCAGAAGATCCATCTTCAATCGCCAGGCAGATGCATTCCGGGAGTTCGTAGGAGTGCAGTTCCTTAATTACGTGGCTCACCTCGGCGAAGGCTGCGGCGATCGTCTTTATCACCAAGAGATATTCACTCGATTCTTTGACTTTGCCTTGCCAGCTGTAGATCGATGTCATCTGCGGGAGAATATTCACGCAGGCGGCGAGGCGTCTCTCCACTAGCCGGGTTGCGATCTTGCGAGCTTCTTCTTCCGAGCCAGCGGTCGTTAGCACGATGCGTTTGTCCGTCATATGAAATCGGGCTCCCGGGCATTAGCTTCCAGCCATGCAACGAACAAATAAAAGCGTAGCACTTTAGACCGGGATTGTGCTTCTGCGAAGAGGCCGAATCACCTTATAACCAAGTTGGTTCCCGATATGGCTGCGCGGTAACTTTCGCTTGACGCTTGAGGCAAGGAGACGTTCACTGGGAAGCTGGGGTTACATCAGCGAGGGTCAGTAGGCAATGGATTTTCGGGCGAAGGATTTGGCAAACATCCGGCGATTTCCAACGGCGAGAGCCGGCATGCGCGTTATGGCGGAAAGCGTTCCGCAGGCCGAGGCGATGGCTGCTTCCTGGGTAGAATTTGTGCGTCCGCTGGGCCGTCGGATTTATAGCCTGCGGCGGCGCATTGCAACCATTACAGTGGCCGTGCTGGCTGGCTCACTCTTCGTGCATGCCATGTTCGGTGCCAATGGCATGATGGTCTACAAGCAGAAGCGGATGGAGTATCAGTCCCTGAAGAATCGGATCGCGCAGCAGCAGAAGGAAAACGATCTCTATACCCAGCGGATTCAAGGATTGAAGACCGACGAAAAATTCATTGAGAAAGAAGCGCGCGAACAGCTGCATTACGCGCGTCCCGGCGAGTACGTATACGTCCCGCCCGCGCCTCCCGAGCCAGTTTCGGCTAATCACTCGGCGAAAAAGTGAGTGGGAGTTCTGTTCGGAATCCCGAAACGGGATCTGTCTTTGACATCCAGCAGCGATCCCTGTGGTATAGTTCGGGCGTTAATTCGTAAATCGGTGGCTTTCGAGCTTCCGCCGACTTGCAATTAGGACTCCTGCCATAACCTGCGGCTTGGGGCCGTGCTGAGAAATCCAAATGAAGAAGGCTAAACACTAAGGAGGAAAACTGTCATGAGAAAAGTGCTGGTACTTTGTCTTGCCATTTGTTTTGTATTTGCCCTGACGGCGCTGGCGTTTGACGATATGGGGAAGAGCTCAACTGTCAACGGCTGGGTAGCTGACGATAAGTGCGGTGCCAAGGGCGCCAACGATAAGGCAGAGGCATGCACCAAAAAGTGCCTGGCCGCTGGCGCGAAGATGGTGATCGTGACCGACAAAGATCAGAAGGTCCTGATGGTGGATAACCCGGACGCGCTCAAGGGACATGAGGGCCACCACATTGCAGCGACTGGACACGTGATGGGCGATAGCATTCACGTGGAAAGCGCGAAGATGCTCTGATTGAATTTGACTGCGTCTAAGGGCGGCTGCGGCCGCCCTTTTGTTTTTAGAGGAAATTTCACACGATGAGACGAACAGCAGGTTCCTCCACTTCGCGAGCCCTTCCCTGGCGGGAAGTGCTTGCTTCGGGTCGGAATGACAAGCGGTGATGCAGTCGGAACGATACTTACTGATCCAATAACAGCAATATTAGCGGACTACACCCTCCAAGGGTGAACTGGCCGTCGCATACAGTTTCTTCGGCATGCGTCCGGCAAGATAGGCCTGGCGGCCGGCCAGCACGCCGTGGTGCATGGCTTCCGCCATCAGAACCGGATCGTGTGCATTCGCGATGCCCGTATTCATTAGCACGGCATCGGCACCGAGTTCCATGGCAATGGCAGCATCGGATGCAGTGCCTACGCCCGCATCTACAATAAGAGGCACGCCGGTAATCATCTCGCGCAAGATGCGAATATGGGCCTGATTCTGAATGCCCATCCCGCTGCCGATGGGAGCGCCCAGCGGCATCACTGCGGCGGCTCCCACATCGATCAGGCGCTTGGCGAAAACGATGTCATCGGACGTGTAGGGCAGGACAGTGAAGCCTTCGCTCACCAGCACCCGTGTGGCTTCCAGAGTGGCTTGCACGTCGGGGTAAAGTGTGGCCTGATCGCCAATCACCTCGAGCTTGACCCAGTCGGACAGGCCGACCTCGCGCCCAAGCCGCGCCGCGCGGATGGCTTCATCGGCGGTGTAGCAGCCGGCAGTGTTGGGCAGCAGGAAATATTTCTTGGAATCGATGTAATCGAGCAAAGATTCCTTGCTGCGATCGAGGTTCACGCGGCGGACAGC
>JBAPOI010000384.1:0-1875 GCA_049279555.1 Candidatus Sulfotelmatobacter sp. | reverse complement strand
GCCACTACAAAACACCTTGAGCAACGACATTGCCCTGGGTAAGCCCGTGACGTTAGACGCGGGGGATTCGGCCGGATATGGGTCAACGAACGCCTCCGGCAACGACGGCGATATCAACGGTGATTTCTACGCCCCGAACCAGGGCCATACCGGCAACGCGGGTACCCCCGTCTTCTTTACGAACAATCACGGCACCACTAACAATGTTTACTGGCAGGTTGATCTAGGCGCGAACAAGCCGCTGGCCTATGCCAACCTATTTGAGCGCATGGAGTCGCAGAATACGTCCGAATTCGAGGTTGAGGTGTACGACCATAACATGAATCTCGTCGATACCAAGATCGTGAACTCTTCCAGTCCACAAGGAACGGCCCCCACTTTTGACCACGCTGTCGACCTGACCGGCGATACGGGCGAATTCATACGGGTGACACCAGGGCCTGACGCTGGCGATTCGTACCTGGCGTTTACAGAGCTGGAGGCCTTTGAATCTTTTCTCCCGGGCGACTTCAACCGCGATGGCCATGTCGACGCCAGAGATATTGCGGCGATGGAGCTAGCGCTATCGAACCGCAACGCTTACGAAACGACGTATAACGTTACCGATCAGGAATTGGCGATGATCGATGACATGAACGGCGACAGCCATTTCAACAACGCCGATTTGCAATCGCTACTGAATCTACTCCAATCCGGCGGGGGTTCCACCCACTCCGTGCCGGAACCAAGCACAATCGTGCTGGCTGTGTTGGGTATGCTGGGCCTCGCTGTCGCAGGCCGGCCGACTCAAAAAAAATAACCACTTACCCCCGCTCCCCCTCATGCCCCGGCCATCTACACCCCTCATGGTAAATTGGCCGGGGCATACTTTTTTATAGAATAATCGTCCTATTTGCTGAAATTTAGCCAGTTTGAAAATACTAAAATGGAAGTTTGGACCATGCGGCGGGTCCGGGCGGCTGAAGCCGGCCGTGAAAATGGCCACACAGACACCATAGAGTGAGGGAGAACGCTCATGTCCAGCATCGACCTAAAGCACCGCAAGTTCGGCTCGCAAGGCGCGGCGACGATCAGCCGAACTTGGAAACCACTTTCGGCTCGGCTCGCATTTACATTGGTCGAATTGCTTGTCCGTCATAGCAATTATTGGGATTTTGATTGCGCTATTGTTGCCGGCAGTTCAAGCGGCGCGCGAGGCCGCACGGCGATCGAGCTGCAAGAACAATCTAAAAAATCTGGCGCTGGGCGTGCTAAACCATTATGAGTCATTCCACTATTTCCCTCTGAACTTTGATGGCTGGGCCTCTGCCCCACACGCTGTAGCATCCAAGGAAAACGCCTCGAGCTGGATCGTGTGGACGCTTCCATTCATTGAGGAACAAGTGCTTTTCGACCAATTTAAGAACAATGGTGCATTGACCGGCCAATTCAATCCATACTTCAACGTCAATGCTGCTATACAGAAAGGAATCGCTACCAACACTCCGATCGTACGCGCTTTGATGCAAACCCCGCTTAATATTCTCCGCTGTCCGTCGGATCCGAATTCAGCTCAACCGAGCAATACGCAGGCTGAATGGATTGGACCTCCTGCCGTATTTGTAACGACGACGAATTACAAGGGGTGCTCAGGGGATTCCTGGCTTGGAGGCCTTATGTGGCCGCACACAGACCGTACAACAGACTACTATACGCTTCCTCAAAAAGGAATCTTTTTTCGCACAAGTTATCTGACTCCGGTGAAGCTGTCGCAGATTACCGATGGAACATCAGATACGTTTCTGATCGGCGAAGACGTGCCCGACTACAATGATCACTCCGCCGCTTTTTATTCTAACGGTGCGTGGCTCTCGACCGACGCCCCTTTGAACTATT
>JBAPOI010000383.1:0-7557 GCA_049279555.1 Candidatus Sulfotelmatobacter sp. | reverse complement strand
CTCGGCTTCTTGATAACCAGGTAGAGCAAACTCGCCCATTTTCGGCAACCGCCCACTCATTGTTCCGGCGATGCAGACTTCTCCCACTAAGTGGTAAACCATCCACAGTGACAGAGGGTTAATTAGGCAAACGTTTGCTATATTCGCTCGTAGTTGGCACCTAGAGGCGGCATCGTCAGGTAGTCTCCACGTTTTCTGACCAAGGAGCTTTTTTCAGTGTGGCGAACGCTTTCTGCTGACGGTGGAGCGGGCCGGGAATGCGCCGCAGCTATGGTAAGATGCTTTCCGTAAAGGACTTTTGCACGCAACTCCATGGACATCCGTGAGATCGCGCGGAGAGCGAAAGTTTCCACCGCCACAGTATCCAGAGCAATCAACCGTATTCCCACGGTTGATCCACAACTTGCCAAGCGAGTGTGGAAGGTGGTGGAGGAGCTTGGCTACTATCCCAACACGCAGGCAAGAGCGCTGGTTTCCGGGCGCAGCCGGCTGTTCGGGTTAATTGTCTCCGAGATCACCAACCCATTTTTCCCGGAAATTGTGCAGACGTTCGAAAATCAGGCGGTCGAGAATAACTACGAGATTCTCGTGACCTCCACCGTCCACGACCCGAAACGGATGGAATCGTCAGTGCGGCGCATGATTGAACGCCGTGTAGACGGGGTGGCCATCCTGACTTTCGGTATGGAGGAAACGTTGATCGAACACCTTCGTTTCCGGAAGGTTCCTTTAGTGTTTGTCGATGTCGGCCCAGACGTTCCTGGAATTGCCAATATCCGTATCAATTATCAGAACGGAATCCGGCAGGCGGTGCAGCACCTGGCCGCACTCCGGCACACTCGAATTGCCTTTATAACCGGGCCGTTGCATTTAAAGTCTGCATTGACCAGGCGCGAAGCTTTCAAATTGTCGATGACGGAGATCGGGCTCTCGCCGGAATTGATCGTGGTGGGAGATCACAGGATGGAAGGCGGGATGCGAGCTCTGGTGGAACTTAACGCTTTGAGCAATCGCCCCACCGCCGTGCTGTGTTCCAACGACATGACGGCGATTGGAGTTATGCGCGAAGCATACGATCATGAAATCCGGATACCGAATGACCTTTCGGTCGTCGGGTTCGACGACATCCGCATGGCTGAATTTACAATTCCTCCACTTACGACAGTGCAGATGTCGCAACACGAGTTGGCCAAGATCGCCTTCCGCGCGCTGTTGAACGAAGTAGAATGCGATCCCCCCTCGCAGCACCACAACTACGAACTGAATACAAGCCTGGTGCTGAGACGTTCTACCGCCCTGGCCCCGGCCGGAGGACTCCCCACGACGACACTCAAAGCGAATCGGGCTAGCGAGTCACGTAAGATAGCTGCGCCGGGTTTGCACTAGCGAACTCTGGCCCGCATTCTGGCTTTTCACAAGCAGCCCCCCCCGGGAAGCAGACAAGACTTAGTTCCCAAAAATGGAGTTGCAATTCTTCAGACGGGGGACTACGCTAACTTTCATTCGTTTTAAGTAAACGATTACCGAAAAGGTTCGTAGCAGTGATACAACCGGAATCATGCTCGATTTTTGCATTTCGCAGCAGGGAGTTTTATGGGGAACAAGAAAATGACGATGGGGTTAATCGTGGGCAACCGCGGATTCTTCCCCGATCACCTGGCGAAGAGCGGGCGCGAAGAGATGCTGCGGGTGCTGGGCGAAGCCGGCATCGAGGTAGTGGCTCTCACTCCGGAACAGAGTAAGTACGGGGCGGTGGAGACACGGGAGGAATCGCGCCGCTGCGCCGATTTGTTCCGGCAGAATCGTGAGCGGATCGATGGCGTGATCGTTACGCTGCCCAACTTTGGTGAAGAACGCGCCATCGCGGATACGCTGCGACTGGCCGATCTGCGCGTACCCGTGCTGATTCAGGCCACGCCCGACGATCCCGGGAAGATGACGATCGCGTTTCGCCGCGATAGTTTTTGCGGCAAGATGTCAGCCTGCAACAATCTGCGGCAGTATGGAATCCCGTACTCCATCACGACGCTGCACACGGAGAGTCCCGACTCGCCCGAGTTCGCCAAGGATTTGGAATGGTTTGCGGCGGTATGCCGTGTGGTCAACGGCTTTCGCAATCTGCGCGTAGGGGCAATCGGCGCGCGCCCGGCGGCGTTCAACACGGTTCGCTATAGCGAAAAGATATTGGAGTCGCAGGGCATTTCGATCGAGACGCTCGATCTTTCCGAGGTGCTCGGCCGCATTGAGCGCATGAAAGATGATGACGATTACGCGCAAGCTAAGTTCGCGGCCATTCACAAATACGTGGACACGAGCAGCGTGCCCGCGCCCGCACTGTTGAAGATGGCGAAGCTGGGTGCGGTGGTCGACCAATGGATGGCGGCGACCGAGGTCACGGTCAGCGCCGTGCAGTGCTGGACATCCATCGAAGAAAATCTCGGCGTAGTTCCCTGCACCGTGATGAGCATGATGAGTAACGAACTGCTCTCGAGCGCATGCGAAGTGGACATTTGCGGTGTTCTGGGGATGCATGCACTGCAACTCGCATCCCAAACTCCTTCGGCTCTGCTCGATTGGAATAATAATTATGGAGCGGATCCGAACAAGGCGGTATGTTTCCATTGCTCGAATCTGCCGAAACATTTCTTTCGCTCGGTGAAGATGGATTTTCAAGAGATCATCGCCGGCACCGTGGGCAAGGAAAACACATTCGGAACCTGCGTGGGACTGATCAAACCGGAAAGAATGAGCTTCGCCCGATTCTCGACCGACGACACTGCCGGCGAAATGCGCGGCTACGTGGGTGAAGGACGATTCACGGACGATCCGTTAAACACTTTTGGCGGCGCCGGTGTTGTCGAAATTCCCAAACTTCAGCAGTTACTGCGGTTCATCTGCGAACGTGGTTTTGAGCACCACGTGGCTGCCAATCTTTCAACCGTCGCCTCCGCGGTATACGAGGCCACAACACGGTATCTCGGTTGGAACATGCACTATCACGGCCGTGAAAACGGAGCCTGCTGATGGCCATCGTGGCGGGAGTCGACTTCGGGACCTTAAGCGTTCGTGTTTCTCTCGTGGACAGCGAATGCGGTCTGATCGATTCCGCTGTTGCCGAGTATCCGTTACACCGCAAGCGCGAAGATCCGGAATACGCCACACAGTCACACGACGATCACATGCGCGCGCTGGCCGCTGCGATGCGCGATGCTCTGAAGAAGGCAGGCGTCACGGGAGATCAAGTGCAAGCCATCGCACTCGACACCACCGGCTCATCCGTGATCCCCGTGGGCAAAGATCTCCAGCCACTGGGCGAGTACTATCTGTGGTGCGATCACCGCGCTAAGGGCGAAGCCGCCGAGATCACCGAAGCTGCGCATCGCGACGGATTGGAAGCCATTCAGTGGTGTGGCGGAATCTATTCGTCCGAGTGGGGATTTTCCAAGCTACTGCATTGGCTGCGACACAATCCGGATAAGCATTCACAGTTTGCCTCCGCATTCGAGCACTGCGACATGGTGGCAGCCACGCTATGCGGGATCACCGACCCAGCGAAAGTGAAACGCAGCATCTGCGCAATGGGCCACAAGTGGTTATGGAACAGGCAACTCGGCGGCCTTCCCCCGGAAGGCTTCTTAGTCAAGGTCGATTCTCTCTTGACTGGAGTGCGAGCGAAACTCGATGGAGAGTTTGCCACCTCCGATCAGATCGCCGGCAGGCTGTCCGCTTTTTGGGCAGAGAGGTTGGGACTCAGGGGCGGGATTCCGATTCCCGTCGGCGCGTTCGATGCTCATTGGGACGCGATTGGTGCGGGTTGCCGGACCGACGACATGGTCAACGTTGTCGGCACTTCGACTTGCATTATTGGAATCACGCCGTCGATTAACCTGGTGCCGGGAGTTTGTGGCGTGGTTGAAGGCAGCGTCCATCCGTTGCGCACTGGAATCGAAGCCGGACTCTCGGCCGTAGGAGACATTTTCAATGCGATTGCCTCTCGCGCTGCGACCGATGTGACGACCCTCAGTATCGGTCTGGAGAATTATCGGGCAGGGCAGACTGGCTTGTTGCGTATGACGTGGGACAATGGCGACCGCACCGTGCTGGTGAATCCGAACTTGCGCGGCATTACCCTGGGATGGAACCTGCAAAGCACCGCGCAGGATGAACTCTTTGCCGCCATCGAAGGCACAGCGTTTCATACCCGCGTGATTCTCGACAGAATGGCGGGACATGGCGTACACATCAAACGCGTGATCAACGCGGGAGGCATTCCGCAAAAGAATGATGTCCTGAACCAGGTTTATGCCAACGTGCTAGGGCGTCCAGTGCTGGTTCCGAGCACAAGTGCTGTTAGTCTCGGCGCCGCAATCTTTGCATTCCTGGCGGCCGGGACTTTCAAGACTATTGAGGAAGCGCAGGATAAGATCAGCCCTTCCCACCGGACGTTCTCACCAGATGACCTAGTGCGGCGCACGTACGAACAGCTTTATCCTTTATATAGCAAGTTATATTTTTCCTTCGGCCAACGGGGTAGCAACGATCTGGGCGACATTCTGCCCACATTGATGTCGGTGGCCGAATCGGCGGTAGTGACGCGATAGCACAACCATAACGAGGAGCGGCAATGAGCGTTCAGAAAGTCGTGCGAGCGATTGTGATCAGCGCGCTATGTTCAACGGTGGTTAGCTTGAATGTGGAGGCCAAGACGAAGGTGACAAGCCAGCCTTTTGGTAAATTGCCGGACGGATCGCCGGTAGAAATTTTCACTCTCACCGACCGCGCCTGCGAGGCTCGCATCGCAACCTACGGCGGCATTGTGGTTTCGCTGAAAGCTCCTGACCGTCAAGGCAAGCCGGCCGACGTTGTGCTCGGCTTCGACGACGTTGACGGTTATGTCGCCAACTTTAACGGCCCTTCCGACGCTTTTTTCGGCGCCATCATTGGCCGCTACGCGAATCGCCTTGCGCACGGCAGTTTCACGCTTGATGGCAAGAAATACTCGCTGCCGCTGAATAACGGCGAGAACTCCCTGCACGGAGGGCCGCATGGTTTCAATAATGTAGTCTGGAAGGCTAAGCCGATCGCAAACGGCGTGGAACTCAGCTACGTGAGCAAAGATGGCGAGGCTGGTTATCCTGGCACTCTGTCAGCAACGGTAAGATACACGTTGGTGAAGGGCGACCTACGGATTGAGTATTCGGCGACGACGGACAAAGACACCGTAGTCAATCTGACAAATCACTCCTACTTTAACCTTGCCGGAGGGAGTGACATTCTAAATCATCAGCTCACGCTGCACGCCTCCCGCTTCACGCCGGTGGATGCTGGACTGATTCCGACAGGCGAGTTGAAATCAGTGGAATCGACACCGTTTGATTTTCGCAAATCCACAGCCGTTGGCGCGCGGATCAGTGTGAACGATGAGCAACTGCACCTTGGGCGCGGCTACGACCACAACTGGGTGCTCGACGACGGAGGTGGAAAATTATTGGAAGCCGCCGAACTTTACGATCCCACAAGCGGGCGCGTACTGAAGGTTCTGACTGATCAGCCGGGAATTCAGTTTTACAGCGGAAATTTTCTCGACGGCTCCATTAAGGGCAAAGGCGGAAAACCGGACGAGTTGCACGCGGCCTTGTGCCTTGAGACCCAGCACTTCCCCGACTCTCCGAATCATCCAGGCTTCCCAACGACCGAATTAAAGCCGGGCGAACGCTATCACACGGTTACGATCTATCGTTTCTCAGTACGATAGGTTGCCCTCAGATAGCGTATATCTTCTTACAGTAAATGTTTGCTATGCTTACGCTGCGAACGGCAAAATACGCGGAAAAGCCGGGGCAATAAGACTCGCTGCACTAGTTTGGACTCATACAGACGCCATTCCCCTGCCTGGGCCGGCGCTCTTTGCCTTAATCAATTGCTCCGTAATGCGAAACTGCTTGCGAGCCAAATTACCTCTGCCGGTACGTTGATAAATTCGCCCCAGTGGGCAATCCCAGCTATGCGTCGCTGCTTCCGAATGTGCTGCTCCATAACAAAGAGGGCAAATTCTTCACTGACGTGACGGCCTCATCCGGCACAGGCGAACTCCACAAAGGACACGCCGTCGTCTTTGCAGATATCGACAACGATGGCGACGAAGATCTTCTCACCGAGATTGGTGGGGCGGTTCCGGGCGACAGTCATGCCTTCCGTCTGTTCGAAAATCCGGGCAATGGCAACGACTGGATCAGCCTGCATCTGGTCGGAGTGAAGACGAACCGCGCTGCAATTGGCGCGCGCATCAAGGTGACGGTACAGAACGAAGGCAAGGCCACGCGCTCGATTTATCGTACGGTGAACAGCGGAGGTTCGTTCGGCGCTTCCCCGCTCACGCAACACGTTGGGCTAGGAAAGTCCGCTCGCATTGTGAACCTGGAAATCTGGTGGCCCACGAGTAATTCGCGGCAAAACTTTGAGGACGTCGGCGTCGACCAGTTTCTGGAGATCAAGGAATTCGCCAAGGATTACACCAAGCTTCAGCGGCATCCGTTTCACCTGGGTGGCGCAGCAGACACAACCAAGAAATCGGCGAACGTTTCAGAAGACTCGAGCAAGCATTAGGTCTGGCGTGCTACCTAAAGAGGTGGATGGTGAATCGCAGAGTGAACATTCTCAGGCGCAGTCTTGGAATGCTCTTGCCATTTCTCTTCCTCAATCCTCATGCCGCGGCATCGCAAAAATACGCGGTGAGCGGCGTGCTCCTGCAAGTTGACAAGGAGCACGGAACGATATCCGTATCCTGCCGCGAGATTCCGGGCTACATGGGCGCCATGGTCATGCCTTTCCACGTGCACGATGCGAAGATGCTGGTTGGGCTGGAGCCGGACATGAGCATCGACTTCTCGCTGGTCGTTGATAAGAGCTCGTTGTTTGCCGAAGACATTCACGCGCATCCCTTCGAAAACCTGGAGCTGGACCCAACTCAAGCTCGCCGTTTCAAATTGATGGAAAATGCGATGGCCGCAAGATCAGCCGCAGACGTTCTGCACGTCGGCCAACTCGTCCCTGACTTTGCCCTGATCGATCAGCACCGGCAGCGCGTTTCGCTTTCCCAATTTTCCGGAAAAGTTGTCGCCATCACATTTATCTACACTCGATGTCCCCGGCCCGATTACTGTGTTCGTCTCTCGAACAATTTTGGCGTCCTTCAGAGGAGATTCAAGAAAAGCATGGGCCGGGATCTGATCCTCCTCACAGTCGTCATCGATCCCGCCAATGATCAGCCCGAAACCCTGACCAAATATGCTCGTATCTGGAAGGCCGACGCTCGCTCCTGGCACTTCTTAACTGGTCCTTCGTCAGATATCGAACAACTTTGCCGCAAGTTTGATATGGCCTTCTATCCGGACGAGGCCCTATTTGTCCACTCTTTTCATACCGTGGTGGTTGACCGCGAGGGTAAGTTGGCCGCCAACCTTGAGGGCAACGATTTCACCGTTCAACAGCTGGAGGACTTGGTCGAGTCGGTGATGACGCCTAGCCATCGGTAAACGATTTTCTGATATTGTGCCC
>JBAPOI010000382.1:0-2161 GCA_049279555.1 Candidatus Sulfotelmatobacter sp. | reverse complement strand
CATAAGCACTATCGAATTTTGGTCTGTAGGCTAGCCGCGTAGAACGTACGGTTGCCCATTACCAAACACCAGTTCCCACGCTGATTGCTGTTGGATTGGGATAAAGCGACAGTATGGAAAAGGTCGCTCCCACGGTTTCTTCAGACGACACACCCCTCAGGCTGTGTCCCGCCCTGGAAACTTTTCCAGTTCCGACGGAACCAGGTGCGAAGTTGGCTGATGCGAGCCGGACAAAGACCGAATCGCCGGGCTACGACACCGGTCGGCTCCCCCAGCGCCATCGCGTTTGCAATTCGGCGTTGCCGAGTGGAAAGCATGCTCAACCATTCGGCGATGTCAATCCGGGCAGCTGCCGTCTCGGCAGGGCCCGCTTGGCGATCTTCGACCAACAGCTGATGCCAACCGCCTGATTGCTCTTCAAACTGGTCGAGCCGCTCAATTGTGAAACCCTGGATCCGACGGGCGTAGGGAGACAGCAGGTCCTGTTTGTTGAGCTGACTGCCAACACGCCGCCCTGCACGGACCTGACGGACGGCAAACTTTGTTAAGGGGCTGGGAAACGCCAAGGCCCGTTTACCGCGGCGCACAAGCTGGACGAACGCGCAGAAAACATTAGCGACCACCTCCTGGACTAACTCTTCCCGGTTTTCGATACCCAGGCCACGAAAAGCGATCCGAGCCTGCCGTTGAATCTGTGGCAGCATGGCCAGAAACTGGTCCTGAACACATTCGGATTGATGTTCAACGGAACTGGTTCTCAACGGTGCAATCATGGGAACGACTCCTCTTTGGGAATGAGGACCGCCCCGCGCGGGGCGGTCCTGTTGGTAAAAAACAGAACCGCCCCAGCACAGCGCTGGGGCGTTAAAATATTCCAGGCGGGCAGACGCTTGCTACCACGCAGCCAGATTCGGCACCTAAGAGACATCCAGCCGTGCGCTGTTTAAGACATCGCCCTTGCCATGCCGGCGATGACTTCCAGCCACTGGAGAATTTCGCCATCTGGATCGTGCTCATTCAGCAGGCTGATTGTCATCTGCTCGACGGCCTGGCGGTTCAACCAACGCTTGGCGCGGTACACCAGCCTGCGGTGTGCTCGGCGCGACAGCTGCGACCAGGGTTCGCGCTGGGGGATCAATTCATACCAGTGGCGCGCCAGGACAGAACCGACGCATTCGTCGTCCCCCACGGGGACCTCTCCGCCGCCAGCCTGGGCGACGGCCCGAGAATTGAGATAATTTTCCGAGCTCCGCTTGGCGGTCAGAAACCTTCGACATTGGGGTCGGGCTTTAACCAGTTCCACCGCGCGTTGGCGACGCTCCGTCTCGGGCGCGAGTTCCCGGTTATATAGGTGAAATTCCCCGCAGGCCAGCCCGGTAAAGCGTGTGGCCCAATCGCAGAAATTCCCACCGCCCATGGGAACAAACAGAATGCGGCCTTGCGCGTGCAGTCGCGCGAAGTCCACAACTTCAGGACAGTCCGCGTGTAATCGTACGACAGTCGCTGGACGAACTCGATGTCATCGGCGCCTTCCAAAACGACCAGCACGGGGCGGATCGCAGCAGCGGCATTCATGTGCAACTCCTCCTGCAGGAGAACAGCCCAGCTGGGGCGGTCCTGTTGGTAAAAAACAAGACCGCCCCAGCACCGCGCCAGGGCGTCAATTCAGAATGTTACTGACCGGCGTCGTTCAATCAGCGTGGATTCAGAAAGAAGTCCGTAGCTGAATGTGCCACGGACAACTAATCCTTCCGCCATAACTTATGGTGCAAAACGCGAGAGAATTTAGGGTTATCACCGAGGCTAAAGCCGTCACGAGTGGCGCGACGCCAATTATTCTGTCGCAAACTGGCTATGGCACATCCCAGCCCACTGGTGCACAATTCTGTCCGCGGCCACTCACAAACGAAGTCCCAAACCATTCGTCGCTCACCGATCAACGCAGGTGAACTCGGCCGCGTTCATTTTAGTGCACCAGTGGTTAGTTTCACAGCGGTGCCGGATTGCGGACACTACCCGGATTGCCCTGGGCCTTAAACGATTCGCGAAGATAATCTCGGGCAGTAACATCGGAAGCATGAAGTTCGCGAGCAATCTCCGCCAGCGAAACCTTGCCTTTTTTGAGTTGATCCTCATAAAGCTGCCGTGCTCGATTGATTTG
>JBAPOI010000381.1:0-1727 GCA_049279555.1 Candidatus Sulfotelmatobacter sp. | reverse complement strand
ATGCGAGGAAAACCCGCTGGGCCTATCGCTCTGACTTGAAAGCTTGGCAGGCGTTGGGATGCGGCTCTTCGACTCACGACTACATCAAAGGGGCCGTCGAGATTCTCAAGAAAAGAGATGACGGCCTAGTGCGTGTTCACAAAAGACTGATGCAGGAAAGAATCGATCCTTCTCACGAACCGTTCGTTGACAGCGACAGCATTAAGAAACAGGTGCATCTAACGCGCCAAGAGTTCGAATCGCTTGTAGCGAACCAATGAGGAGGATTGCTGTCGTTCATTCGTTGGGCGGCTTTGTCGCGACCGAATATGTTTCCAAGTTAGCGATGAACCGGTGACCGAGGTCGGTGACACTTGCACCTGTCGGGTCAGTTGGGCTGTGGGCGTCGCCAGGAATTGTGCTCGAAGCCACCAGACTAGTCACTAATAGTTTGCGAATGTCCTTGCGTATCAGGGCGGTCACATTGTGGCCCAAAAGGCTCGAAATCTCTCTGATAAAAGTGCTATTCGCAGGACCACCACCGGGATACTTCCTGTTCAAGTCAGCAATTGCCTTTAGCAAGAGCAATTCTCCCGAGGTCAACTCTTTCGATATCTGGAATAACTGGTAGTTCAAAATCCTCTCAGCGTCGGTCGAATTGACTTTATTGACGGCAAAGAACATTGCCTTCAATGCTTCCGCCCGGTCCTCGTCCGGCGTCTCTTCGTCCAGCATCGTCATCAGCTCAGCCCAAGTCTTAAAGCCGTATTTTTTCTCTCTAAAGTCGTCAGGTATCGCTCCTGACTCGCGCAGTTGCTTGAAGTCGAGGGCGAATTGTTGGAAAACCTGAGATTTGAATGCAGCCTGCACCAGCCTGCATCCCAGACCCGCCCAAAAGCCGTTCCCCGTTGCCATATACCCTGTGACAAGTTCGGCAAAGACAGCGGGTGGATTTTCTAGGATTTGTTCGATGACCGTCGGATCTTGCAGCCTGACGATTGCAGAAGGGTCCTTTGGGCTAATGATGAAACTCTCGTCTTCCGACATGGTTCCTCCGCACTCGCTCCCGGCAGACAGCGACATTCTGGGGGAAACATCCAATATGATTTCACATTCCCGGCTGAGTCGCTGCAAGGGGACCATGGCGTGCAATAGGTTTCTTCCCTATAGAGCAAGCAGGGCGCTGTCTTTTCGGGAACTCCGCGCCTACATGATAGGCAATCGGTTCGTCATCCCACGCAAGGAGTTCGACACTGCCATTAACGATGCACACAAACGGCGGCAGGATAGAGAATACCGCAAGGCAGCAGAGAAGAGGGAACTCAACCTGAAAAACGAGGAGCGTGAGTTGAGGAACAGAATACTGGAAACCGAATTTTTAAAAGGACGTATCGAACTAGCGAAGTCGCATGGTAGCAACGGATGAGCCGATCGAGTGGGAGCTGGTCGAGAAATTTGTGCTAAATCCTGCGGTGAAGGTCGGTCAACAAGCCCTACAAGTAGGTATCCGTTCGGCAAGGGTCAAAGAACTTTCTAGTGAGTAGCCATGCCCAGCGCGCCTCAATCGGACGATGCAGGCCAACGCCGCAAATTCCACATCGGCAGGGACGGGCAAGTGAGCGACGGTCAGCGTATCCGGCGTTCGTTGAGAGCATAGATCCAGCGAGCGCAAAACGGCACTGCAATCCGGCTCGATCACGCCATCCCGCGACGCTTGTCGCAACTCATCCATGGGACGAGTTATGGCT
>JBAPOI010000380.1:0-2063 GCA_049279555.1 Candidatus Sulfotelmatobacter sp. | reverse complement strand
GGTCCGGCCGTACTGGCCGGGGCAGCGGCAGGACGGCCGCCAGCCGACGGTTTGATAGTCGGCGGCACTGACCGACGGAGTCGCCCCGGAGAATTGGCGCACTTCATCAGGCTTGCCGTATATCGCTCCGCTGTGCTTTTGGGCCAAGAGTTTGGCGTATTGTTTGCTCGGTCTTGTCACCCGTTCCCACGGTGCTCCGCACTGGAGGCACGCGCCCTTGGCAGATGTCGCGGCCAGGATGCAGCGCCGCGGCAGTTCTTCGGGGAACGTGGCAAAGTGGCTAGTTTCCTTGGTTTCTGTGTTATAATACTCGCATGTACACTTGCCAGCGTTGCGGAGTTGAGTTTGTGCCGAAGGACTTGAACCCAAAGCATCTTGCGAAGAATCAGCCGAAGTATTGCTCTCGCTCTTGCGGTCAACCGAATCAGAAGTCTCGCGTGCTGTTGCGCTGTTCTCAGTGCAGGAAGAACTTTGAGCGGAAAGCGTACATGCAGGACTGGTCACAGGAGCGTGGCCCGTTCTGCGGCTTCGCTTGCTACGGTCAGTGGCAGCACCAGCAGCTTGCAGGTGAGAATAATCCAAACTTTCGGCCTGCGAGCAATCGGAGGGGCGCAGGTCAACTTGAGCGTGCTCGTTTAGTTGTTCTGGCCCGTGATGGTTTTTGCTGCGTTCGCTGTGGAGCGGAGTCTGGCTTGCATGTTCATCACAAGCAACACTGGAAGCCGAACCAGAAGAATCCCCATGCAACGGACAATCTGGAGACGCTATGCGCGTCGTGTCATCGGAAGCAGCATCCGCTTCCACACGGACCCGATGGGAAGTTTTTGTCCATCCGGTAAACGGTTGCGTGAGGCCTGGCGCTGAGATGCCATCTTGGTTCCTGATACCACGCAAGTCTGTAGCTCCGTCCGCGCGTCCGTTTCCTTCGCGCCATGCGCGCTTCTGGCCGACTCCGCGCTGGTTATCGGTGCGCCCTGAGTGCTGTCCCCCTTGGCTATTGTAACTATCGCCGCAATTCCACCAGCACACGCCATCGGGCCTGAGCACGCGCCGGACCTCGCGCAGTATCTCGACCGTGTGCGCGACATACATTTCGATGGTTGGCTCTAAGCCGTAGGCACCGCGCCAGCCGCCGCAGACGCCGCAGACGCCGCAGATTACATCATACTTACCTTTGAATTTACCTCCCGCCGATGTACGTGTATCGAAATCTTTAGATAATCCTGCCGTTTGTCGATTATCGGCGGTGCGAGTTGACTCATTCCACTTGTGCTCACACGCATCCGTGCCACCCCAAACCAACTCCTGCTCCCCCGCATACTTCCGTAGTCCCCAGTACGGCGGGCTGGTCACACAGCACTGAACGGTGTCGTCCGCCAGCGGAATGTGGCGAGCGTCCCCGGCGAGCATCGTCAGGCCGTTCGCGTCTACGGTCAGCACGGCGAAGAAATCCTTTGCAGCGTGATTATTTTTCCGTACTGGCCCTTTTTCATAGAAACGGAAACGCCTCCGTTGTTGAGCTTCGACTCTAACCGCCTTAATGTTTTATAGATACTAGGTATTTGGTCGTGGTCTATGTGCGGCCTGTTTATCGAGCATTGACATATTTGGCAGCGCGCCATGCTTTCTTGGCATTTTGCGCAGACGGCGGCGGCCGTTTCTAATTGATTGTTACTGAAAAATTTGAGCGGTAGAATTTTCTTGCAGGATTCGCACCTTCTCGCCGAAGGGGCGACGCCATATTCGTAGGGCATTCGCAGGTGCCTTTCTCTTCTCGCGGGCGGCTCGGCCGAACAAAGGCACCTGCGAAGATGACTAAAATTCGGCCAAGCCTTCCGCGTCACCGTTAGGAATTCGCGAAGGCGCGTTTCACGGAAGCTTTTCCCGGTGAAGGGACTTCTTTTCCATGATATACGCGCTGAACGAAACCTAATCGGGCCTTACTTTACGCCGCGCCGCCGCGCATGTAAAGCGGTGCTTTTAATCTAATCCAAGAGCACGATGTGTTAGCACAGGGTCACCACGACTGGCCCTTTCAGTTCCGGCCACAGTCCCTTGGCATC
>JBAPOI010000379.1:0-13693 GCA_049279555.1 Candidatus Sulfotelmatobacter sp. | reverse complement strand
GTCTTAAATTGGAAGGGTAACTATGGCGAGCAGTCTCATCTTAGGGGCAAATACGATCTTCGCGACCCAAATAGCGGCTGGGTTATTGGCATCAACCCAGCAGTGTATCACTTGGGTACTCGAAGACTTCGATTCGCGCATTGTTGACGAAGTGATGAGCGTGGTTGAGGAAAGCCTATCCGGCATCTCGGGCGATCGCCACCCGGAGCTGAAGAACTCTTGGATAGAGCGATTCAAATTAGTGCGGCGACTTGAAAGCAACATCACGGCGGAGGAAGTGTGGTTGTTCGGCGGCACAAATAAGCATGGACTGACGGAAAAAGATGGTGAAGCTGATTCCCTGAGGCGTTCCCTTTCATTGCTTGCGACTGCGGAAGTGAAGGTACTGAACTATGTGGGATCGATATACGACTGTTCCCGTGAAAACCCTGCTCAAGATATTGTCCTGCGGTTGTCGGATGAGGAGCGCCTAGTCAGCAGCTTTTGTGCTGAGCATGGTATACGGGCTCGTTTTTTCTTGACCTCATGCCTTGTTGGCCCGCGTTGCGTGGTTCATGACTCCGGACAGGGGATATACCGGTTGCTTCATGCGCTGGATGAGGTGACTGCCGAAATACAGGAACGCTCGCCGGAGTATTTCGACTTTCAGGCATTGCGGATTTACGTTCCCGAAAATGCGACCGTGAATCTGATGAACATGCACGAGGCCGCACAGCTAATGTTGCAAATCGCAGCGGTAAACGAAATCAGTAATACTCCTTGCTGCATCGTCAGCGCCGAGGAGACCTCCTGGGCTGACTTTTGTGAGCTGCTCGGTGAGACTTATGGATTGAGCGTGCTCTCCGTTTATGACCAAGAAGAGTTGAATGCCATTGACCATCTTTTGTGTCATCAATGGGGTGGTGGCGATGAAGTTGCCCAGGCAGGGCAACAGGTGGCGAAATATCACTCGGAGAGCTTGCCGGCAAACTTGCAAAGTGACCGGCGAACACTTACGGGATTTCTGTCTTCCATTCGAGAGCAACAGGTAAAGGCACGAGTGGCGCGGGATGAGCGCATTTTGGCTCTACCAGGCACAATGGAGAAAAGGACCCTGCCGAGAGATGGGAGCGACCTGACTTACTATATTGCTGGCACTCAGGGTGAATACATTGTTGTTCTCAACGCGCTGGGACAACCACTCGACTATTGGTATCGCCTGATTGACGTATTGATGGAGCGCCATCGCATTATCATCTGGGAAACACGCGGGCTCAGTGCGGGCTCCAAGTCGTTGCGGTTAAGTGACCAAGTCGACGATCTGGAGGCAATTGTAAAACAGGAAAAGATCCAGTCATGTCACTTGGTGGCCTGGTGTAATGGTCCCCAAACTGCGATCGAATTCTACCTGCGTCGGCCCGATCCGGTTGTAGACATGGTATTTCTTAGCTGCGGTGTTGAAATCGCTAGTCATCCCGAGCTGGAGACGCCCTACACTAGGAACTTGCAAACGTTGTGCAAGGGAATGATCGAGCACCCTGCTATAACTAGTTCCATTCAACGGTCTCTGTCCGTGCCAGTGGAGAGTGAAGTAAGCCTCGGCATTGGCGATGCCAAGGCTAATGCTGTACAGGTGTTGTCGCTAACCAACATCCACTTGCGTAACTCCGTGTTGGCGCCGTTTCGCACTGAGACTAGCACCTTTAAGTATGCGCAGCAGATTCTTGATTTAGCATCATATCGTACCCTCGATCACGCTTCGAGAGTAAATGTCGCGGTTCTTATCATCGGCTGCGAATATGATCAGGTGGCTACGGCAGCAAAGTCGAACGTAGTAGCTAGACTTTTTCCTGCTAGCAGGCACGTCGAGTTGCCCGGAGCGACGCATTACTCGTTCTATGATCGTCCCGAGCAGGTAGCGGAGATAATAGAGTTCTTCTTTAAAGAGTCACAAGCCATTGAGCCTCGCAAAGAATCCGTGGTTGGTGTTGGCCAATAAATGGCCGGTGCGGCTGCGCTCTTTCTGGTAGTCGACGATACTATTGCTAATGTACTACGGCACGGCAACCGGCCGCGCCAACCGCTTAATGGGCGCAACTGCTTTGGTGGCGGGGGAGTGCGCAACGAGGTCGGCGAGCTGAGCAATCGTCGAAGTTGTGAATAGCTGGCTCAACGGCACCGCCACTCCTAATTCATCGGTAATTCGTGCGATCACCCGCGTTGCGAGCAGCGAATGGCCGCCGATCCGGAAGAAATCATCATGGATTCCAACTCGATCTAGTCCCAGCGTCTGCTCCCAGATCGTAACCAGCTTCTGTTCAATTTCATTTCGCGGCGCGACATAAACTGGTTTATCGGCCAACGTGTCCAGCTCGTTGGCGAGGGTTTTGAGAGCTTTTCGGTGCACAAGTCCGTCCGGATCTCTGGGAATGTCTTCGACGCGATCGAATTTGCGAGGAACCATTACCTCCGGCAATCGCTCTCGTAGCCATGTTTGGACAGCTTCGAGGTTGAACTCGACACCGTCGCTTACGACAACAAATGCTCTAACTCCTGGATCGGCGACTAGAACAGCCACATCTTGCAGGCCGGTGTATTGCTGCAGGGCACTCTCAATCTCGCCTGCTTCCACGCGCACACCCGATATCCATCCTCGTCCATCGCGGCGGCCGCAAAAGCGCAGGCTGCCGTCAGATCGTCGCCATCCGAACTCACCGCTTCGGTAAATGTTGAAGCCGCTTTCCTTCGCGCTGCGATCAAGAAACTCTGGGATCTCGTGCTCTGGCGGATACTCTTCGTGTGATCCCAGATACTTTCCACCGATGTAGAGTTCACCCAAAATATTTTCCGGTACCGGCCGCTGCTGGCCATCCAGTAACCAGAGGCGAGTCCCGGCAGCCATGTAATTTGTGATTTCGTGATCGTCTCCAGCCGATGGATACAAAGCCCACCACCCGAATGTTTCATTGTTTCCACGAGCCAAATAGACCCGGTTCAGAACTTCAGGCAGCAGAGTCTGCCGCAGTTGCTCTAACTCCATTCCCTGATCGTCAGACAACACAATCATTCTTAAAGTCTTGAGTGACCAGTTGAACTCTCTAGCCAAACGCACCAGTTCCTCGGTTCGAGGATGCAGTACTGTTACTGTTTCGTCGCGGAGCGTGCTCGCTAATTTGCGGGGCGTGTACCGATCGCCCAGATCGACGAGCGTCGCCCCGAGCGCGAGGCACCGCAGAAGCTCCGAAAGTGTACCGTCCTCGCCGCAAAGTTTTATACTCATACCGACACGGTCAGTCTCCAGAATCGTTGCGGTGCTCGCAAAAGTCCTTGGCAACAGTGCGCTGAAGGGAACTGCGACCCCCTTCGGCCTTCCCGAAGGATCCGACTGATACAACACAACAGCTTCGCCGTTTTCGATATTGCTCTCTTCGGTTGGTTCCGGAGCCAGAGACCCCGTATCATTTGTTCCATCGACAACCAGAATCCGTACGCCCGCTTGCTGTACACGCTCGCGACAGCTTTCGTCGCTGATGGCCCACTCTGCACTTGCGTCCTTGAATATAAATTGCATGCGGGCGACTGGCTCTTCAACCTCAACCGGAACTGCTACGGCGCCAGCTTTAAGTATTCCGAGCAGCGCAACGATTCGATCGATCGCGTTAATCACGCAAACGCCTACCCGTGCAACGGGCGCAACGCCGCATGTTCGCAGACGGTTCGCGAGTTGCTGCGCTCGCTCGTCTAAGGCGGTATATTTAATCCGCTGGCCGTTGCTGATAACGGCTAGTCTTGTCTGGCTGCGTACGTGCTCGGCCAGTCGACTCAAAAAACCTCTGTCGGTTTCCATTGCAGAGACCGAAGGAGCCGTCCAGCCCACTGCCAGTCGAGTCATCCCTTGTTCTGGAACCAAAGGTGGCTGAGAAATCGGCGTGTCGGGCTCGGCCATAAGCTCTCGGACTAGAAATCCGAACCGATCGGCGAGCCGGACGATGGTAGCGTGATCAAAAAGCTCGGAACTATACTCGAAGCTAGCTTTAATGACATCGCCAGCTTCAGTTAACGCAAAGGTAAGTTCAAATTTCGCTATACCGAGATCTATATCCATCAGGCGGAGGTTTGCTGCCCCGAGCTTCATCCCCAGCATAGCTTCATTCTGAAGCGAGAATGTGGTCTGAAAAAATGGGCTGCGGCTAAGATTGCGTTGCGGCGACAGCTCCTCAACCAACTTCTCGAAAGGCAAATCTTGATGGGCATAGGCATCAAGCGTGGTTTCTTTTGCCTCCTTGAGTAATTGACGAAAAGTGATGTTGGCCGTGAATATTGCCTTTGTAACTATTGTGTTGACGAAGAAGCCGATTAAGCCCTGAGTCTCGCTCCGGGTACGTCCGGCAATAGGCGATCCCACGAGTATCTGTTGCTGTCCGGTATGGCGGAATAGGAGCGCCTGATAACCAGCCAGCAAAACCATATATAAGGTCACACCCTGTTCTTGACCAAACCGCCGCAGGTCATGCGTCAGAGCCGCACCAAGATCAAAGTAGTATTGCGCGCCCTGGTTAGCGGAACCTTGGCGGTGTGGGCGGTCTGTGACTAAGTCCAACTCTGTTTGAACTCCATCAAGCTGTTGTTTCCAATAGTCTAAGTGGCGCTGCAAAGATTCGCCGACAAGCTGTTCTTGTTGCCATGCGGTGTAATCCACATACTGGATGGGCAGTTCGGGAAGTGGCGAAGGCTTACCCTGAGTGAATGCGTTGTACAACACGGCAAGTTCTCGCACCAGAATTCCAACCGACCACCCGTCGGAAATAATGTGGTGCATCGTCAAGACTAGCCGATGACGCTGCTCTGCCAGGCACATCAGCGTGACTCGAAGCAAGGGGCTGCGGCGAAGATCGAATGGCTTCTTAGCCTCTTCGCGCGAGATTTGGTCTGCCTGAACCTGCCGCTCCCGCTCTGGAATCGATTGCAGATCGATGAATTGCAAGGGGAGTGTCGCCTCGGAATCGATTACCTGCTGCGGTTCTCCACGATTGTCGTCAAAGCGGGTGCGTAGCGATTCGTGACGGTGCACAACTTCCTGCAAGCTTCTTTCTAACGCATCTACATCGAGGGGCCCTTCGATCTCCACGGCCCCCGGCACGGTATAGGCCGGGTCGCCCGGAATCAATTGGTCGAGAAACCATAAACGGCGCTGCGCGAAAGAAGCCGGAAAAACAAAAGCCTTGTGTGACTTCCCCGGTTCGGCATCGACTTGGTTTAAAGCGGAAGCTGACGTCATAAGCTATCCTCGACTTGGGGCATAGTTATCGCAGATATCCTCAGAGACAGGGTTCATCAATGCCGACAATAGTCCGCATTGCTCATTATTTCAAAGCGCAGGCATTAAGTCGCGGATAGCCCTGCTTCCTTGCAGATCGTGGAAGTTAGAGCTGAGCAACAATAGAATTAATATACTGGCAAGAATATCGGCAAGTCGATTCTCCCAAGCCTGTTACGAAATCCGAACAGAAATGACGAAACGATAGCATCGTCCTAATCAAAGCTTAGGTGGTGACTTACTGAGACAATGGAACACATTGTAGGTCGAGCTATTTCTCCGAGGATTCATCCAAGCCGCGATACTTCAACATCGCCTTCGAATTTGGTGGCGCCCCGTGCCAAGTCTCGTACATCTTGGCGAGGTCCTCCGTATTGCCACGAGATAGAACCATATTGCGGAAGCGATCGCCGTTGGCACGGCTGAGTTCCCCATGTTCATTGAACCATTCGTAGGCATCGTCGGCAAGCATCTGAGCCCAGAGATAAGCGTAGTACCCTGCGCTGTAACCTCCTTGCCAGATGTGGCTGAAGAAAGTAGATCGATAGCGCGGTGGAACGTAGCTCACATTCAGGTGAGTCTTGTCGAGCGCCTGTTTTTCGAACTCATCCGGATTCTGGAGTGGAACCTGCGGAGTGAGGAAATGCCATTGCATATCCAGTTCAGCCGCCGCGAGCAGTTCGGTCATGTCGTACCCTTTATTGAAAGTGGCGGCTTTCCTGATCCGCGCGGCGAGTTCCTCCGGCATAAGGGCGCCGGTCTTGTAGTGCCTTGCATAGTGGGCAAAAATCGATGGATAAAGGGCCCAGTGTTCGTTGAACTGCGAGGGAAATTCCACGAAGTCGCGAGCAGTCGACGTTCCCGCGAGAGTAGGGTATTTCGCATCGGAGAACATGCCGTGCAATGCATGCCCGAACTCGTGGAACATCGTAACCACGTCGGTAAAACTGATCAGAGCAGGCTCGCCTTGGGCGGGCTTGGGAAGGTTGGCGACGTTGTAGACGACTGGAGTGTTTCCAAGTAAGCGGGACTGGCCCACAAATTCCGACATCCAGGCGCCGCCGTTCTTGTTATCGCGTTTGAAGTAATCACAATAGAAAAGTGCCAAGTGCTTTCCGTCAGCGTCAAACACCTCATAGACATGCACATCAGCTTGGTAGACAGGGATGTCATGCCGCTCATTGAACGTGATGCCATAAAGCTGAGTGGCAGCATAAAAGACGCCGTTCTGCAAAACATTGTTCAGCTCGAAGTAAGGCTTCACCTCCACGTCATCGAGATCGTAGCGAGTCTTGCGAACCTGGTCGGCGTAAAAATTCCAATCCCACGGCTGGAGTTGAAAGCCATCCTTCTGCGCATCGATGATGTCCTGGATGTCCTTGGCTTCATGAGCCGCTTTTTCGGTGGCGGCGGGAACAATGGCATCCATAAACTTCAAAGCCGCTTCAGGTGTTTTCGCCATCTGATCTTCGAGCTTCCATGCGGCGAAACTCGGGAAGCCGAGCAGTTTAGCCTTCTGGGCGCGAAGTTGCGCGAGATGTGCGATGGTATCGCGAGTGTCGTTGGCATCGCCGCGTTCGGTGCGGTTCCATGAGTGCTCGAAGATTGCCTGCCGGGTAGCACGGTCGCTGAGCGAAACCAGATCGGGCTGCTGAGTCGTATTTTGAAGTGGAATAACGAAACCTTCGACCTGTCTGCTCTTAGCGGCTTGCGCGGTGGCGGCAATGCGAGCCTCAGAGAATCCGGCAAGGGCAGCTTTATCGGTTGTAATGTAGGCGCCCTGCTTCGTGGCGGCGAGAATTTTATTGGTATACGTGTTTGAAAGCGCAGAGATCTCTTCGTTAAGACTTCGAAGTTCAGTCTTGTCGGCTTCGGAAAGATTGGCGCCGGCATGCACGAAATTATCGTAATAGCGCTCTACCAGACGGAGAGATTCGGGGTTTAATTTTAACGCAGCGTGCTCTTTGTAAATGGCAGCTACACGAGCGAAAAGTTTCGTGTTGAGAAAAATGAAGTCGTGGTGAGCGGCAAGTTTGGGGGCTTCAAGAGTCTTCACCTTCTGAAGAGTGTCGTTCGTATTCGCCCCAGTGATTCCGTCAAATACCGTCATCACGCGATCGAGAAGCAGTCCGGTTTTCTCCATGGCCACGATCGTGTTGTCGAACGTGGGAGGGGCAGAATTGTCGGCGATTGCCTGTACTTCGGCCTGTTGCGCAGCCATGCCAGCCTCGATGGCGGGCTGAAAGTCTTCGTTCTTGATCTTGTCGAACGGCGGAGCATGAAAAGGCAGTGTGGAGGGTGAAAAGAATGGGTTGGAAGGGCCAAAATCCGCGGCTGCGGCGAGCGCAGGAGCTGAGGAAATCGCGATAGTTCCGGTAACAATCATGATAGTCAAGGATAACAGGATGGTGTTCGGGACGTTCAGTCGGATGAGGATCATATGTCTAGAAGTTCCTTGGCTGTCGAATTGCAACATTCGCTCTGTTATTGAAGCACGGTGGAAGGCCCCTAGAGTATTCAGAGGCGCCGACAGAATCGAGTATTAGTGTTCGAATCAGGCAATGTCTCTATATGCCGAGTGCCGCATGACTTCACGCACACTGTCCAGAAAAGAGAACACTGCGGTGGACCGTTCGTTTTTGCGCCATGCCATGTAAAGTTCAATCTTGACCTCAGGTTCACTCAGCCGGATGGACACCAGATCGATACCGGGAACAGAACGACTGGCAGTCGCGCCAACTCCCAGCAGAATTGCCTTGCCCGCCGCGACCATCAACGCGCCAGCTTCTTCATCCTCGACATGGGTGACCGTAAGATGTGTCCTCAGGCCCTGCTTGCTGTACAAACTGAGTATTTTGTCGTAAAGCCAACTGGAGAAACTACGGTCGAAAATGATCGACGTTTCTCCGGCAATGTCTTTCGCTCTCAAAAATCTGCGTTTGGCCAGACGGTGTGTTGCAGGAAGGACGACGACAAACTCCTCTTCCAACAGCAATTCACAATCCAGGTGGGCATGGTCGATGGGCGGACGGAAAAACCCAATGTCAATTTCTCCGTTTCGCAGCGCTTCGTTCTGCAGGCTCGAGCAGAGGTCCTTGCGCTGCACGTCCAAGGCAGGGAAGCGTTTGCAGTGCTCCGCTATGGCCGCGCTGAGCACACCTCCCAGACGGGAAGGAATGCCAATCTTGATGCTGCCGCATTCTCCTTCATGAGCGTGGCGAGCCGCTTCCATCGCATGTCCGGCCTGCGCTACAAGTTTTCTCGCTTCTTCGAGAAAAACGCGGCCTTCCTTAGTCAAGGACACGCCCCTTTTATTGCGCAGAAAGAGGGTAACACCAAGGTCCTCTTCCAATTGCCGGATCTGGCGGCTGAGGGGCGGTTGCGCGATGTGGAGTTGCTGCGCCGCTTTGCTGAAGTTAAGGCACTCTGCAACCGCTATAAAATATCGAACATGACGGAGTTCCACGGTCAGCCATTCTATACCCTTTGGGTATGCTTTCGAACTTCTTTCCGCTCTACGAACCATGAGCTGGGGTCCCGTAAAACAAAACATCCTCACATCTAGACTTCCACTGCCAGCCAAAAACTTGATTTGGGCGACCAATAAGTCGTTGTAAAAAAATCAGGAGCATTCATACCTCTTGAGTATCGTAATCGAACGAAAAAGGTAGAGACACTCGGAGGTTTGGGATGCGAAGAAGACGTGTACAATCCCTAAGCGCTAAGCCATATGAATCCTGCGGAGGAGTCCGACGCGAGCCGACCACTGAAGGAAGTGGAGTGGACTCGCATTGCGAACAGCGCGGAATTTCAACAACTGCTTGCCGTCAAGAGATCTTTTATTGTTCCGGTTTTCGTTTTCTTTCTTGCATATTATTTGCTGCTTCCCATCCTTGTCGGCTACGCACCACAACTGATGTCTACCCGAGTCGTCGGAACCGTGACGGTGGCGTATCTGTTCGCCCTCTCGCAGTTTGTTGTGGGGTGGACGATTGCATGGTTATACCTGAGGGCTTCCTCCAGATTCGATAAGCTCGTCAAAGACTTGCTGGACCATGAGCGCCACACCAGAGGAGAAAGATAATTGCCCGCATCTCTGGTCGTTTTCTTTCTGTTTATCGCCGCAACATTAGGAATTACCGTTTGGGCTGCACGGCACTCTCGCGGAGCTAGTGCATACTTTGCCGCTGGACGGCGGATCACCGCATGGCAAAACGGTTTTGCCATCGCGGGAGACTTCATGAGCGGGGCAGCATTTCTCGGTATCGTGGGACTTATTTCACTACAAGGCTTTGATGGTTTCCTTTACTCGGTCGGCGGAATGATCGCCTATGTGACGATTCTTTTACTAATCGCCGAACCGCTGCGCAATGCCGGCAAGTACACGATGGGCGATGTGCTCGCATACCGTTTTCGGCCGCGCCCGGTGCGGGCGCTGGCGGCTCTGAGCACGCTGACCATTATTACCGGGTACATGATCGCGCAGATGATTAGCGCCGGTGCGCTGGTGAACTTGCTCCTTGCAGGCTCCGGCATCAGCTACAACACAGCGGTTACCGGATTCGGCATCCTGATGATGATCTACGTTGTCTTCGGGGGGATGTTGGCAACAACTTGGGTTCAAATTGTAAAGGCTGCTCTGTTGTCGAGTTGCATGGCGGTGATTGTCGTACTGGTGCTGGCGCATTTTGATTTCAATTTAGGCAGGTTTTTTTCCGCGGCCAGTTGTGTGGCTTATCACCAGCAGGGGCAACCGGTAGTAATGGATTTCCTTCGGCCCGGTTTGCGCTACAAACCGCCGCATGGCCCCCTTGATCTGATTTCGTTGGGACTGGCACTGCTTTTCGGAACGGCTGGGCTGCCTCATATCTTGATGCGCTTCTACACTGTGCCCGATGCCAAAACCGCGCGCGAGAGTGTTGTGTGGGCAATGGTGCTAATCGGAAGCTTCTTCGTGATGACCTCGGTTGTTGGGCTGGGCGCGGCTTCCATCGTGGGACCGGACTACATCGTTGCTCATGGCGGCACCAACATGGGAGGGCCGCTGCTGGCGCGATCGTTGGGAGGCGAACTCCTTCTGGCGGTGGTGTCAGCGGTTGCCTTCGCAACGATTTTGGCAGTGGTCGCAGGATTAACGATCAGTGCTTCGACTTCTTTTGCTCACGATTTCTGGGTCAACGTCGTTCATCGCGGCGTGGAGCGCAGATCAGGCGAAACCGTGCTGGTAGCGCGAATTGCGGCACTCGGCGTTGGAGTGATGTCCATACTGATTGCAATTGTTCTCGGTCCCGCTGCGAACGCAGGCATTCTCGCAACTCTGGCCATGGCCGTTGCAGCCTCTGCTAACTTCCCGGTTATCCTGCTGTCGATTTCTGGCGACGCTTTAACACCGCGGGAGCGGTTGCCGGTTTATCTGTGGGATTGCTGGCCTCGATTGGCCTCATCCTGATCAGCCCAACATTTATGGGGATCGATGCACCGGAGGTCGTAACGACGGCTCGTCATTTAATTCAGGCACAAGCGTGGTTTCCGCTGGAAAACCCCGGACTTCTTAGTGTGCCTCTCGGTTTTGTGGCTGCGATCGTCGGAACGCTATTAAGTCGTGAACCCGCTTCCGAAGCAAAATTCAACGAACTGCTGGTTCGCGCGAATACGGGTCTGGGAGCGGAACAGTCTCTGGCGAACTGAAGCGAATTCCTTCAGCGATACTTTGGCGGGTTCACGGACTGATCCATCCCCATGCACTTTTGCCCACCCTTTGCCACCTTCACACTAATCAGTCGCGGACTGTTCGCGGCAAATGCTTCTGTCAGCGCAGCCTAGAGATCCTCGGGGTGATCAACTTGCTGTGCCGTCATGCCATAGCCTTGAGCTATTTTAACGATGTCGATGCCGGGAATATCCATCCCAGGAACATTTCGCCCGACCTGGGTAAAATCGCAGAATCCCTTGAGGGCTGAATAGTCTGAATTTTGCAGCACAATTGTGACCACCGGAGCATTCTGTTGCACTGTGGTCCACAACGTCTGAATCGAATACTGTATGGAGCCATCCCCAATTGTGCATACCACCCGCCGATCCGGATGAGCCAACTGCAAGCCTGTTGCAAGGGGTAATCCAAATCCCAAAATACCGTTCGGTACGGAATAGAACGACTCTGGCTCATCCAGCATGAGATGGCGATCGAGGTCCCCCTTCGACGACGGGCATTCTTCTGAGATGACCGCATTTGGGGGCATCACTCTATTCAACACGCCGAATAGAAAATCGGGCGTAATAGGGTCCTCAGGCGCTGGTGCCGGAAGTGCGACGCGTTTGGTCGTCGCGCTAGATTTTCGTGGCTTCGCATGCGAGTGGATATATTCAGCGGCTACTTTGATGTTTCCGACGATGCTGCTTCCAGTTAATGCTGCAGCTGCCCGCTCGGGCGAGTTCGTGAACTGAAACAGCTTTGTCCCCGGCTTAATTGGATTTCCCGGGACGTACGTGTAATAAAGAAAAACCGGGGCCCCCAACACGATCACTGTGTCATACGCGGAGAGCTGATCGGCAAGCGGTTGCTGTGCAGGAAGCAGGCCGCCGCGAAAGAGGCGGTTCGTACGTGGGAACGTCCAGCGCGGAGGAATGGGATCCTGATAGACATCCGTATTCAGATGCTCCGCAAGGGCAATCACCGAACTCCACGCTTCGTCTTCCTCGATTTCAGGGCCGGCAACGATGGCAGGATTCGCGCTTGAGTCCAGTGTCTGAACTACTTCGTCCAGCGCGGAGGGGTCAGGCATAACGGTCTTCGTTACGTTGCGGACTGATAGCGGAGAACAGGGTTGCATCCAGTCATCCATGGGGATGGAAATGAAGACCGGTCCCATCGGCGCCTGCGCCGCAAGATAATATCCCCGAGCTATTGCCGCAGGCACATCTTGTGCGCGCAGTGGCTCGTGAACCCATTTGACATAGGGTTCCACCACTTCCACGGCCCGGCTCGCCAAAAATGGTTCGGCAAGCACATGCCGGCGATCCTGTTGTCCCGCCGTTACCACCAGTGGAGCATGGCAATAGTGGGCATCAATGAGCGCTGAGAGTCCATTGCCCACGCTTGCGATGGAATGCAAATTCACGAACGCAGCGTCTCGCCGGCCTATGGCATAGCCGATTGCCATGCCTGCGGCAACGCGTTCGTGAAGCGCTAGGACATATTTGAAATCGGCTGGCATGTCGCGCAAGAACGGCAATTCGGTGGATCCCGGATTCCCGAAGATCGTCGTCATTCCCAATTCGCGCAGAACTTGATAGGTAATTTCTCTTACCGTGGTATCCATGTGTCGCCATCGCTCTCTGACATATCACTCCGACGCGGAAGTTATATCACTACATCTCAACGCGGAGTTAGCGAGTTGATTTTCCGCAACAGTTGAAATTGATCTTTTGAAGAATACTCGGCGTGCAAGTTCCGTTGAATTGGTCGATCCGGAGATTGGTGAAGGAGTTCGAACACTCCTGGATAGAACCGAATGAAATCCCACAAGCGCTATGCAACAGATTAAAAACTCGCGCTCTAGTGCTGAATTGTGCTAACTTCCGCGATTGCGCATCGCAGGTTATTACGGAAATGTTTTCGGTTAGTTTCTATGGGGAGCTTTTATGACAATCGCAAACGCAGCGAAGACGAGCCTTGATGCAGTGGTAAGGGATTACGCTTTTCCGGACATTCACATTGGCGCCGACGAAAGCGAATCACCGTGGGTTCCGTTCAAGGGAAATTGTGCCATCCGCCACCTGGCATTCGACGTGCGAAGCAACATGTATGCCAACGTTTTGTGGGTGAAGGAGGGCGGGATGCTGGGCCGGCATCGCCACCGGGGCCGCGTATTCGGGTATACCGTGGAAGGCAGTTGGCGCTATTTGGAGTATGACTGGGTTGCGCGTCCCGGCAGCTATGTACAAGAAAGCCCCGGCGCAACCCACACGTTGGTTTCAGACGAAGGGATGAAAACGATCTTCTGGCTCAATGGTTCGCTCGAGTTCTATGACGATAGCGACAACCTGCTCGAGACGCTGGATGTTTTCTGGTTCATCGATCACTATCTGACATACTGCCGCGAGCACGGCATCCCGGTGAACAAGAAGCTCTTCGTTTGAGCCGAACAAGACAAAGCTATTAGATCAGCATTCCGCAACCGGTCATTCGTAAATTCTTTAAAAGCAAATACAGTTGCATTCTCGAATGCCAAACGAAAATCGTGCACATCGTTCGCGTCTGAAAATCCATTTGCTATGATGCAGCGGCATGAATTCCTCGAAGCGTTATGAGCGCACGCTGGTCGCAATTCTGTTCTTCACCTGGGGCACGGTCTTTCTCGATCGCATGTCACCCCTCTATCTTGCGCCCTATTTCGC
>JBAPOI010000378.1:0-6518 GCA_049279555.1 Candidatus Sulfotelmatobacter sp. | reverse complement strand
CACAATGGAACCTCTTGGGAGCTTCGCGAAGTGATGATCGGCCTGACGATCATTCGGCGTCCGGAGACGAGCGCGGGACGCTATTTCGGCATGGTGCGAATTGTTCCGGCGGCAGCAGGCAGTTCCGAGCAGCAGGACTCGTCTCAGAAGCAGCCGGATGTAACACTTCTATTAAAAGTAAAAGGGTCCGCTGCTCCAAGTGCGACCGCGATCTTTCGCACTTCGCTGAACTTTGCCATGTTTCCTGACCAGGAATGGCATTGGGCGATTGTGAAGGCCAAAGGGATACCGCCTCAGAACTTAAATACGGACCTAGCTACGCCTGGACAAGGCGACAAACCCCTCTCACCACCTGAGCTACCCGCAAATCCGCAAGACCTTGCTCCGATTGTCTCGCCATCAATCACGCCTTTAGTTAATCCGTCTCCTTCGAATCCGTCATTGCCATTGCCGAATACGGACAATGCGGCTCACTAGAAATTACCTAACCTGATCCCCGGTTGCGAACTGACCAAAACGCAACATGTTAAACTGACTTTGAATCCCACAATTCAAGGACAGGCGATGAAATTCGGAGTCATCATCTTTCCCGGTTCCAACTGCGATCATGATGCTTACTGGACCATCCAGCATGTAGCGAAGCAGCCGGTGACTTTTTTGTGGCACGAGTCGCACGATCTGCAGAATTGCGACGCCATCATTGTCCCGGGAGGATTTGCGTTTGGAGACTACTTGAGGACGGGCGCAATCGCGAAATTTTCTCCGGTCATGGAATCGGTGCGCCGGTTCGCCGAGGGCGGCGGCATGGTGCTGGGAATTTGCAACGGGTTCCAGATCCTTTGTGAGTCCGGGCTATTGCCGGGAGCTCTCATGCGGAACACAGGACTCAAATATGTTTGCAAGCCGGTGCAGGTGCGGGTGGAGAATGCCGCGACTCCTTTCACCAATGCTTGTTCGCAGGGTGAAGTATTGACGATTCCCATCGGGCACATGGAAGGGAATTATTTCTGTGACCCTGAGTCACTACGCGAGTTGCAGCGTAATAATCGAATCGTGTTGCGGTATGTGACGGCGGCCGGTGAAGTCTCTGCTTCGGCAAATCCAAACGGTTCGCTGGACAACGTCGCCGGTATCTGCAGTGAGGGCGGAAACGTCGTAGGGATGATGCCTCATCCCGAACGGTCTGCCGAACCCGAGCTTGGATGCACCGATGGGATGAAGATCTTCCACTCGATGGTAGGCGCGATGGCGAGCCGATAAAGTCCTCCCGCCTTTCGGAGCGCCACGCATGCCGAGTTTCATTGAATAAAAAAATTCTGTTTGAAAATCCTTCAGCTTGATGGTACTGTCTCGCCAAAGCTGCTTCCCGATTCGCCTAACCGGAACCCGAGAGGGTTTGAGTAGATAACGGTAGGAGTGTGTCCCATGATGGCGAAGCAGATCCTCGATTCATTTTCCCAAACGTTAATCCAGGATGAACGAATCCTGAGCCCGCAGGAGCGGCAATTGTTGATTAGTCTCCTGCAAAATGCCAAAGCAGCGCCCAGCAGCAATCCAGAAATTCAGTCTGCTGTCACAGCGACGATAGCGCGTTCAGTGGGTGAAACGGTAGCCCAACGCGCCTTCACGTTGCTGGGTAGCAGCATTGTGGAGCAGATACTGGCCGGTGCTACTAATGTGACCGCTGGTCAAGAAATTGAACCTATTTCCGCGACACCCAAGAATCTGCGGCCACCGAGCGCGCCGCGTCCACCAAAACAAACTCCTGATGAGGACTTGCCAGTCAGTCCTCAGCCACCGGGAGAACGACCCGACGATGCACCTAACGTTCCGGGCCCTCCGGGCATCGGGTTACAACGGCCGGTTTGGCAGACGGAACGGAGCCATCTGAACACGGGAATCGGTGTTCTGGACGCTCCCGCGATTGTCCGGGCACGAAGCGTCGTCTTAGATGAGTTTCTGGTTCCCCAGGAGCTCAACGAACTCATCTCCTATGCACTGCAGCATGAGACGGATTTTCAGAATAGCGAAGTGATTTCACCAAATGTAAACATGGGAGTCGTCGAGTATGACCATCGACGCTCGCGGGTGCTTATGGATTTGGGAAAGCATCAGGATGTCATCCTGCAACGAATCCGGGGCGTACTCCCAGGAGTATTGGAGCAGCTTGGAATGGACGAGTTTCCAGTGACACACGTCGAGGCTCAACTCACAGCCAGCAATGATGGGGACTTTTTCTGCCCACACAACGATAACTCACACGAAAAGGTCGTGTCCCGGATGCTCACGTTCGTTTATTTCTTCCATCGCGAGGCGCGCCCGTTTGAGGGTGGGGAGTTGCTCCTCCACGATTCGTATGGCGACTGTCAGGCCGGCAATTATCAGACGATCGTGCCGCAGCAAAACCAAATCGTGTTCTTCCCGTGCTCTGCGTTGCACGAGATAACTCCAGTGGTTTGCCCGTCGAAGGCTTTCGCTGACAGCCGCTTCACCCTAAACGGATGGCTTCACAAGTAAGAGACAGAACTTGGCTTGCATGGATAGCAAGCCTGACGGGGACAGGGCCGCGGGAAACGCAGACTGTGGCACTCCCCTCGAATCGGTTCCACTGTTTACTCGATGAATTGCCGCTGCACTTGATTCCTCGACACGCTCTGGAGTCCGAATCGTGGAAAACGAAGCATCAGCCGCTATTCTTAAATCCGAATTGCTTGGTGACGTCGCCTGGGCAGGTTCCAACAGAGTTGGAATCACAACGTTATCTGCTTGAAGGTTTCGACCTGCAACATACGATTGCGTGGGTGCGTGATCCGGCTACAGCGTCGCTGCATCCGTTTTGGCTGGGGCCTCGGCTGGAGGCAATGGTACTGAGCCTGCGCGCGGAAGAACCAGCAACGGCCTCACTTTCGGCAGATGGGCGTTCGTTGTTGTCAAAGGCCCGCATTCTCACTCCAGCGCACTATTCCGAACAGCGGTGCTCGCAATGGGCTGAAATAGTGAGGAAATGGGCGCCAGTCTTTCGAGACACTGGTTACGCGCCACTTCGCGGATTAATTCATCCCTTCAGCGTTGCCGCCTTGCGGCGGTATTATCGGCACGCGATTCGGCGGGGTGCAATTCGGCTCGGCGACGAACAATGTTCGCGGAGATATGCGGTTCACAATGAGTGCGTGGCGCGGTTTTTTCATCACCAGCTTGCGAACACAGTCAGCGCCATTGCAAAGGAAGCGATCAAGCCTTCGTATGTCTATCTGGCGTCTTACTTGAGCGGGGCTGAGCTGAAAAAGCATACCGACCGTGAGCAGTGCGAGTTCAGCATCAGCTTGTGTTTGGATTTTTCTCCGGAACCGCAGTTAGCCACCTCATGGCCAATTCGCCTCGATACACCTCAGGGCACGGTCACGGTCTACCAGGCGTTGGGCGACGGCTTAGTGTATCGGGGAGTGAAAGTACCCCATTATCGCAATGTTTTGGCCGACGAGCACACCTCGACGTCCATCTTTTTCCATTACGTGGCGGAGGATTTCGCGGGGCGACTGGATTAAGGCCCGTGTTCCGGCAAGCCAATTAAGCGCTACCGCAGGCCTGAAATCAGATAGAGAACGGAAAAGACCTGATAATAGCTATAGGCGAAGCGTGAACCATCGCGAGCTGCAACTACGGGAGCTATGTCAACCACGCCTGCGGTCATCTCAGGCTGTAATTCCTGTAGAGGGGTCGCCTTGCCGGAAACTGGATCGACCCTGAACACCTTCGTGGGAATCTGGTCCGGAAGGTACGCGAAAAATGAAGCGTTGTCCTCCGACCACTGGATAGGAATAAGACCTGGCATCAGATTTGGGATGGGCCGGGGCGCGCCTCCGCCCACCGTAGGATAAGCTGTGAGTACTCCGGCATCGTCTGCTCGAAGAAAGTATTCGCCTTCAGGTGAGATTAGGCCCCCGGCAATTCCGTCCGGTGTGATTGGTACCGGCTTTCCGCCTTCTAGGTTCGCCAGATAGGTGCGAACGCCGTGGCCCGGTTCGATGGCGTCGAGAGTGATACGTTTTCCATCCGCTAGAAAACGGGAGGAGCCGTTTTTAATATCCAGACCGGGCGTGCTGACCTGGCGAGGCTGCCCCGGGCCAATAGGAAGAAGTTTAACTTCTCCTTTATTTCCCGGGAGAATGGAAACCGCCCATTTGCCGTCCGGGGACAGCTGACCCGCGCTTCCTTCGCCGAGGCGCACGGGCGGAGTGCCATCGATTTTGCGAATCGCAACGGCATACTGAGAGCCGGCAGCTTCACTGGAATCTTCGAATAAAACTGACTGCCCATCGCGAGAAATATCTTTGGCAATATTCCAATCGTGCCACGAAATATCCATGCTTTTGCCGTCGCGACCGGTGGTAGCCATAGCCATCCGCTCATTATCCAAACTCATCAGAGTTCGACCATCGGGCGCCACATCCTGCAGCGTCATTGCCGCAGGGAGTTCCAGGATTGTCCGAACCCGACCAGCCAGAGTCACACCCAGCAATCCCCTATCGATGCCCTTTCTGGACGCGGTGAACCAAACTTCTTTTCCATCGGAACTCCAAGCCAGACCTTCTTCCGATGTCCACTCAGGAGAAATTACGGTCAGATGGCCACCCAGATCAACGACACAAACAGACCCGCGATCATCCCAACGAGTGGGATGATCCATGAACGCGATTTTGTCGGACTGGGGAGAAAACCGAAGGTGGCTGATCCAGCCGTTGCTCTGGTACAAAACATGCCCGATCGGATATTCAATTCGATCGTAACCTTGGTCGTGGTGAACCACGGCCAGTTTGCCGTTTGCGTCCCAGTCTGCCGAGAAAACGGAATCGAGAACTTCCCGCGGGGAGCCTCCCGCTAGAGGAGTTTGGGCGAGCGTGCCCTTTTCCGTCTCGAAGTGAGTCCTGTAGGCGCCGTGAAGTTGTACCGCCAACTCACCATCGCGTGAAATCGCCAGGAGATCGGCATCGGAAAGAGTGAGCGGTTGGGCCAGGAGGGAATTACCGACGGTCGAATAGAGTTGAAGCCGCTTCCCATTCCAGGCGGCGCCGTACACAATCGAGCGAAAATCGGGCGCAAAGCGGGCTGAATATATAGACCCTTGCTCAAACGTCACACGATGGTAAGTCGGAGACGGTTGGGACGGCCTAGCCAGGAGCAATAACGTGCCAACCAGAAGTCCTCCTGCGACCACCCAGGGGAGGATCTTTACGAGAATCGTTACTTGCCACCCTCGAACCCTGAGACGCTTTGGCCGCACGCCCGAAGCATCTGACAGAGTGTCTAGCGCAAACGCCAGATCGCGCGTCGATTGAAAACGATTTTGCGGATCCTTCTCTAGGCAGTGACGCACGATTTGCTGGAATGATGCGGGGATGTCGGCCTGTTCGAGGCCAATTTCAGGCGGCTCCTCTAGTAGCACCGCGGTCATTGTGTCGACTTCGGTCTCGCCTTGAAAAGCTCGGTGGCCAGCCAACATTTCATAAAGAATCGCACCCATGCTGAAGATGTCGCTGCGGGGATCGACGGTCTTGGCGCGCAATTGCTCGGGCGACATGTAGGCTACAGTACCGACAACGGAGCCGTTCCTGGTTATGGTGGTCAACTCCTCGACGGAGCGCTCCGAATCTGCATGGAGCTTGGCGACCCCGAAGTCGAGAATCTTGATCCGGCCTTCGTTGGTGAGGAACAGGTTTTCCGGCTTGAGGTCACGGTGGGTGATGTGGCCATCATGAGCCGCGATGAGACCTTGAACGATCTGCGACGAGTAATCGACGGCTAGGCGAACGGGCAGAGCCCCTTCCGACAGCCGTTTGCGCAGAGTCTGGCCTTCCAGCAGCTCCATCACGATGAAGTACTGCCCATCCTGCTGCCCGATCTCATGGATGGTGCAGATGTTGGGGTGATTCAGCGAGGCGGCGGCCCGCGCTTCCAACTCGAACCGGCGACGATGATCGGGATTGTCGTTCGAGGTTGGTCTAATCAGCTTCAGAGCGACATCGCGCCCCAGCCGTTCGTCACGCGCCCGGAAAACGTCGCCCATGCCTCCAGAGCCGATTTTCTCGATGACCCGGTAGTGACCGATAACCTGGCCCTTTTCCTGCACAACACACCCCGCTTGGCATGGTATGGCGGCTGTGAATTGGCGTCAATGCCGAAAGTAACAGATTAGAGAGCTAGACTTGAGGCGGAGAACTTGCCCGGGCGGTTTCGGCTGTTTATCTAGAGAGCGGCGGCATGTGGAATGGCGTCGTGGTATAATTCATGTTCGCCTGCATCTTTATCGAGGTAACCTGTGATTTCTTCGGGCGAATTCCGCTTCAATCAAGATTCTTAGATACGAGGTCTAGTCATGTCTGGCCATTCAAAATGGGCCACAATCAAGCATAAGAAGGGCGCGCTTGACGCCAAGCGCGGCAAGATTTTCACTCGGCTTATTAAGGAAATCAGCATTGCCGCGAAGAATGGCGGCGGCGATCCCGATTCGAACCCTCGAC